>NZ_JBFBAF010000112.1:0-1038 GCF_040682095.1 Amycolatopsis sp. NPDC051372 | reverse complement strand
AATTTTGTTTAACTTTAAGAAGGAGATATACCATGGGCAGCAGCCATCATCATCATCATCACAGCAGCGGCCTGGTGCCGCGCGGCAGCCATATGGCGGGCCTGGTTTGGGAACCGACCTCTGCAGGCTGGGGCGCCCGCGTTGGCTTGGATCTTGGTGCACCTTTAGGCGCAGAATGTGCTGCCGCTTTGGTAGAGTTGTTCCGCGCTCGTCATCTGCTTGTGTTTTCCGGCCAAGATTTTTCATTAGAAGAGCAGATCCGCTTCATGGGTTATCTGGGACCGGTTTTGCACGAAGAAGGGTCAGGCATTGGGTTTGTCTCAAATGTGAAGGAGGGGGCGGCCTTAGGCGTCTCTGAATTGTCGTTTCATTCAGACACAGGTCACTGTGCCGTTCCCTTGGAAGCGGTGTCCTTATTCGCTGAGGACGTTGAAGGATGCGTGACGAGTACGCGCTTCGCTAACGTTGCCGCTGCGTATGGTCGCTTGCCCGCTGGCCTTCGCTCTCGCGTGGCGTCGCTTGTCTGCGAGAATGCTATGCCAGTCAGCCTGGATGGCCGTAATGTGGGGGTATCGGTAGCGGAGGGTATGCCCCGCGCGGAGCACCCTGTGGTTTGGCGTCACCCGGTGTCCGGAGAACCTGGATTGATGGTCAATGCAAACCAAACCACACGCATTGTTGGGTTAGAAGATGCTGAAAGTCGTGAGCTGCTGGAGGAGTTATTCTCTGTAATGTATGCGGAAGACGCTGTGTATGAACACTCTTGGCGTCAAGGAGATGTAGTAGTTTGGCACAACTTAGCCGTTCAACATGCCCGTGGGGGTTTGGAAGGCAATGGTCGTCGCACGTTACGCCGTGTCGCCCTTGGCGAAAAGGGTTTTTGGGAACAGTGTCCGACATTGCGTTACGCAGACTTCAAGAACCAGCAGAATACTGCAGCGTGACTCGAGCACCACCACCACCACCACTGAGATCCGGCTGCTAACAAAGCCCGAAAGGAAGCTGAGTTGGCTGCTGCCACCGCTGAGCAATAACTAG
>NZ_JBFBAF010000111.1:0-1050 GCF_040682095.1 Amycolatopsis sp. NPDC051372 | reverse complement strand
GCTGCGGGCCTTGTTCGACAAGCTCGCCCGGCACGGTCCGCTGCTGGTCGTGGTGGACCAGCCGGCCACGATCGGGGCGTTGCCGGTCGCGGTCGCCCGCGCGACCGGGCACCAGGTGGCCTACCTGCCCGGCTTGGCGATGCGCCGCATCGCCGATCTCTACCCGGGCCGGGCGAAGACCGATGCCCGGGACGCGTTCGTCATCGCCGACGCCGCCCGCTCCCTGCCCCACACGCTGCGACCGGTCGACGTCGGCGACGAAGCCCTCGCGGAGCTGGAGGTGCTGGTCGGGTTCGACGACGACCTGGCCGGCGAAGCCACCCGACTCAGCAACCGGATCCGCGGCCTGCTCACCGGCATCCACCCCGCCCTCGAGCGGGCCATCGGCCCGCGGATCAGCCACCCCGCGGTGCTGGAAATCCTCTCCCGCTGCGGCGGCCCGGCCGGCATCACCAAGGCCGGGCGCCGCCAACTCACCGCGATCGCGAAGGTCCACGCGCCCCGCATGGGCGACAAACTCATCGACGCGATCATGACCGCCCTGGACGAGCAGACCGTCACCGTCCCGGGCACCGCCGCCGCAGACACCGTGCTCCCGCGACTGGCCGACAGCCTCAAAACCGTGCTCCAACAACGAAAGACCGTCGCCGAGCAGGTCGAGGGGATACTCGATGCGCACCCTCTTGCCGGGGTCCTGACCTCGATGCCCGGCATCGGCGTCAGGACCGCAGCCCGCATCCTCCTCGAGGTCGGCGACGCCTCCCACTTCGCCAGCTCCGCGCATCTGGCTGCTTATGCCGGCATCGCTCCGGTCACCCGCAGCTCCGGCACCAGCATCAAGGGCGAGCACCCGGCCCGGACCGGCAACCGCAAGCTCAAACGCGCGTTCTTCCTCGCCGCGTTCGCTGCCCTGCACGACCCCGCCAGCCGCACCTACTACGACCGCAAACGAGCCGAGGGCAAGAAACACAACGCCGCCCTCATCTGCCTGGCCCGCCGCCGCTGCGACGTCCTCTACGCAATGCTCCGCAACCGCACCCACTACCGCCA
>NZ_JBFBAF010000110.1:0-1146 GCF_040682095.1 Amycolatopsis sp. NPDC051372 | reverse complement strand
CTGGAAGAGTTGGCGCTAATTGCCGACCGTGCGACTGTAATGCGTGATGGTCAGTACATCAGCACGGTGGATTATGAGTGCGTAAAAATCAGCGATCTGATTGCCATGATGGTTGGTCGCGATTTAGGGAATATCTATCCCCGCCGCGAGGCCTTGCAGCAGCGGATTCCGGTTCTGGAGGTAAACGGACTGACGCGCAAAGGCGTCCTGAACGATATTAATTTTACGCTTTATCGTGGCGAGATCCTCGGCTTTGCCGGACTGATGGGCGCGGGGCGTACTGAACTTGCGCGTGCGATTTTTGGTGCGGATTCTATTGACAGCGGAACGCTAAAATTAAATGGTAAGGAAACCGTTATTAAAGATATTTCGGATGCTATTCAGCAGGGAATTAGTTACCTGACGGAAGACCGCAAAAAAGAAGGGCTGGCGCTGAATTTATCTGTTGAACGAAATATTATGTTAGGAAACTACCCTGAATATTCCGATCGTTTTGGGAATGTCGATTCGCGTCGTTGCCAACAAACCAGTGAGGAACAGGTAAAAGCGTTAAGGATTAAAACGCCAAATCTTGAACAGGCGGCATTAAATCTAAGTGGAGGAAACCAGCAGAAAATTATAATTGCACGTTGGGTGTGTAAAGATACTGATATTTTAATCTTCGATGAACCCACTCGCGGCATTGATGTTGGCGCCAAACTGGAAATCTATGAGTTAATGAATCGCCTGGTGGCAAAAGGGAAATCAATCATCATGATCTCCTCTGAATTGCCTGAGGTGTTAGGAATGTGCGACCGTATTTTAGTGATGCGCAGTGGTCGAATTACCGGCGAACTTAGCGCAAAAGAAGCGACACAAGAAAAAATTATGCAATACGCGACGTTAGAGGATTAAATTATGACTATCTCTGTAACCTCTCCAGACAGTAATAATAAGAAAATAAAGATAAATAAAGAACTTTTGATGCGCCTTGCGCCTCTTTTTAGCTTAATTATATTAGTGCTGTTTTTTAGTTTCAGCTCTCCCTTTTTCTTTAATACCGAAAATATCATGACGATTGCTCTGCAAACGTCGGTTATCGGCATTATGGCCATTGGGGTAACTTTCGTCATTATTACCGCGGGCATCGATCTTTCATTGGGCTCC
>NZ_JBFBAF010000109.1:0-1153 GCF_040682095.1 Amycolatopsis sp. NPDC051372 | reverse complement strand
GTTTCGACGGGAACGGTCGGATCGGCCTGGCGGCCGATCGCACCGTTCCCGTCGAAACACCGACGCGACCTCGCGGCCGTGTCCCCTCTGTGGGGTGACCGTGGGAGGGCAGGGTGCGGTGGGTGGTGGGTCGGGGGTGTCCGGCCTGGCGGCCGATCGCACGGCCCCGTCGAAACACCGACGCGATCTCGCGGCTGTGTCTCCTCTGTTGGGGTGACCGTGGGAGGGCAGGGGGCGGTGGGTGGTGGGTCGGGCGTGTCGGGGTGGTGGCTGATCGCACTGCCCCGTCGAAACACCGACGCGACCTCGCGGCCGGGTCGCCTTTGCGGGGTGATCGTGGGTGGTGGGAGTGCGGTCGCGAGGTGGTCACCGCGGTGCGAGTGGGGTCGGTGGTCGGGTCGGCTGTGCGCAGTGGCCCAAGGCAGCTCGGCCTTCGCGGCGCATGGCGCCTTCACCTCGGCGACGAACCCCGACACGCCCGAGCCCGACATGCTCGGTTTCGCGCCCAAGCGCGCGCCTGACACACCTGCCGCGCGACGAAGCCGGCTTGCCTGAGCTCGCCTCGCCGGCTTTCCCACCCAAGCCCGCGCCAGACACCTGCCCTCGCGACGCAGCCCGACCTGCCCGGTCTCACAGCCAACCTTGACTCGCCTGGCCTCGCGCCCGGGTCCGAGTGCGAGTCCGCCCGGCCTCGCACCCAAGCTCGCCTCGCCGCCTCTCGCGACCAAGCCCCAGCCCGATGGCTGGTCTCGCGCCCGAGCCTCGCGCTCTCGGCTTCGCGACCATGCCCGACTGACCTGGGCTCGCGATCAAGCCCTTGCCCGACACGTTCGGGGTCCCGACCAAGCCCTCGCCCGGCTCACCTGCTCTCGCGACGAAGCCCGGCGTGCGCGGCCTGCGGCCAACATTGACTCGCCTGCCCTCGCGCCCGAGCCCGACACACCAGGTTCGAGATCAAGCCCAGCTCGCCTGCGCTCGCGGCCAACCCCCGACACGCCCGACCCCACAGCCAATCTCACATTCCCACCCAATTCACTCTCCCGGGGGTGACCCACCCGCGAGATCGCGCCGGCTTCCGGATTGGGGCGGTGCGATCGGCCCCCGGCCGATCCGACCGCCCCAAACCGGACGGCCGGGCCAAGGCCATCTCCCA
>NZ_JBFBAF010000108.1:0-1253 GCF_040682095.1 Amycolatopsis sp. NPDC051372 | reverse complement strand
GCGGCGGCAGCCGAGGTCGAGGAATCCCGTCCCGTCACCGAGCCCGTGCACGCGCTCGGTCGAACATCCGGAGGAAATGTCATGAGCATGCAGAATCAGAAGGTCGCCGTCATCACCGGGGCCTCGCAGGGTTTCGGCGCTGGCTTGGTCGAGGCCTACCGCAAGCTCGGCCACGCGGTCGTCGCCACCTCGCGCACGATCGCGCCCTCCGCCGACTCGGGCGTTGTCACTGTCCAGGGCGACATCGCCGACCCCGCCACCGCCGAGCGGGTGATCTCCGCGGCCGTCGAGCAGTTCGGCCGCGTCGACACCCTGATCAACAACGCGGGAGTCTTCGTCGCCAAGCCGTTCACCGACTACACCGCCGAGGACTACGCCACCTTCACCGGGATCAACCTGACCGGGTTCTTCCGTCTCACCCAGCTCGCCGTCGGTCAGATGCTCGCCCAGGGCGGCGGGCACATCGTCACCATGACCGCCAGCATCGTCGACAACGCCGACTCCCGTGTCCCGTCCGTCCTGGCCGCGCTGACCAAGGGCGGCCTGCAGGCCGCCACCAAATCCCTCGCCATCGAGTACGCCACTCGCGGCATCCGGGCCAACGCCGTCTCTCCGGGCACCATGCGCACCCCGATGCACGACCCGCAGATCCACGAGTTCCTCGACGGCCTGCAGCCCGTCGGCCGCATGGGCGAGATCGCCGACGTCGTCGAGGCGGTCCTCTACCTGGAGAACGCGCCGTTCGTCACCGGCGAAATCCTCCACGTCGACGGCGGCATCAGCGCCGGCCGCTAACCACACCCAACCCACACCACTCCGGAGAGCACCACCTTGAACCAGACCACCACCGACAACGAGACGATCCTGCGCGGCGTCCTCGACGGCTGGAAGGCCGCCGTCGACCAGCACCAGCCCGACCAGGTGGCCGCCCACTTCACCGACGACGCCATCTTCCAGGGAATGCACCCCTACAGCGTCGGACGTGCAGGTGTCGCCGCCTACTACGACTCCCAGCCACCCGGCCTGACCGTCGAGTACCAGGTCCTGGAGACCAGGCGCTCACCGACGACCTCGTCCTCGGATACCTCAACGTCAACTTTTCCTTCACCGACCGCCCGACGGCCAACGTCTACCTCAGCATCCTGCTGAAACGGACCGGAAACGGCTGGGCCATCGCCCTCTACCAAGTCTCCAAACTCGACCCGGACACCACCGGCGAAGACCCCGAGGGCCAGTAAGGGCCGAGGCCGGAC
>NZ_JBFBAF010000107.1:0-1341 GCF_040682095.1 Amycolatopsis sp. NPDC051372 | reverse complement strand
AATTAAGCTGCGCTAGTAGACGAGTCCATGTGCTGGCGTTCAAATTTCGCAGCAGCGGTTTCTTTACCAGACTCGAGTACTTACTTAAATGTTACGGTGCTGCAGGGGCCTCGCGCGGAGCCGGGGCTGCCAGGGCGGTCGGGGCCGTGGGCGCGCGGTCGCCGCCCACCTCCGGGTTGGCGATCATCAGGATCAGCCGGGAGACATCGGTGCGCTCCGCGTCCGCGGGCTGGCACAGATACAGCGGCAGATTCTCCGTACGGAACTTGTTCTTGAAACGCAGGTTGCCGTCACCGGTGAAGATGCCGCGCGAGCGCAGCTCCGTGAGGGCGGCCTCGGCCTCCGGCGCGGCGTTGGGCGACTCGCAGACCTTGGCGCCGAAGCTGCCGCCGAAGCTGAAGACGGTGCAGCCCTCCGCCGCCGTCCGCTCGATGATCTTCACGACGGTGTGGTCGAGGCTGCCGAGCGGCGCGTCCTCGGGATAGAACTCGAGGTCGAGCAGATAGCCGTCCTCGGAGGGAATCTTGGTGACGATGACGGCGCTGACCATCCGGTCGTCCAGATAGGTGAGGAACATCCGGTGCCGTGCGGCGAGAATGCCGCGGCCGATCTCGTCCCGGACAGTCGAGACGTACGGGTTCACCATCTCCTTGGCCGCCGACCACCGGTCGATCAGCGTGGTGATCTCCTGGTCGGTACGCGGGTCGGAGCCGACGGCGTACTCCTCGGTCCGGCACGTGCCGGCCTTCTCGAACTTGCGGACCGCGTAGCGAAGCCGCTGCATCCGGCCGCCCTCGAGGCTGAAGTCCTTGATCCCCTCGAGTCGTTGGAGCGCCCCGAAGGGGGTGGCGGTGAACCGGACGCCGTCCACCTCCTCCAGGCGGATCAGCGAGACGATGTTCGCGGCCAGGCCGTGCGCCTGCCCGTAGCGCACGAACTCCGTGGCCAGGGCGGGCATCTCCTCGGTCGGGCCGACGTAGCTCCAGGTGAGCATGGCGTCGTCCCGGACCGAGAAGTTGAAGTACGCCGTGCGGCCCGCGCCCAGGAAGATCAGCGGGGCGATGTCGCGGCCCGGCAGTCCGCCCTCCCGGCCGTACGCGCTCTCCAGACCGGCCACCGCCGAGGCGAGCTCCGGCTGACCCGCGAGGGCCTTCTTCTCGACCACTAGCGCCCCGCCGGTGTACGGCTCCTGGGACGCGGCGGGCCCGGGCCGGGGCCGGTCCTGCGGCGGGGACGACAGACGACTGGCCGACTGGAAATAGAGGTTTTCGTCCCCCGGATCCTGGCTGTGGTGATGATGGTGATGGCTGCTGCCCATGGTATATCTCCTTATTAAAGTTA
>NZ_JBFBAF010000106.1:0-1353 GCF_040682095.1 Amycolatopsis sp. NPDC051372 | reverse complement strand
GTTAATTAAGCTGCGCTAGTAGACGAGTCCATGTGCTGGCGTTCAAATTTCGCAGCAGCGGTTTCTTTACCAGACTCGAGTACTTACTTAAATGTCATTCCTGCTTCCTCACGGTCGCCGATGTCAGCCCCAGCGAGCGCCCCACGATCTCCTGCATGATCTCCGAGGTGCCGCCGAAGATCCGCTCAATGCGGTTGTCGCGCCAGATGCGCGCGATTTCGTACTCGTTGATGTATCCGTATCCGCCGAACAGCTGGACGCAGCGGTCGATGATCTGCCAGGCGGTCTCGGTGGTCCAGTACTTCGCCGCGGCGGCGTCGACGGCCGTGAGATGGCCCTCGACGAGCGCCATGATGCAGCCGTCGACATAGGTGCGTGCCGCGTCGAGCTTGGCCCGCATGTCGGCCAGTGCGAAGCGGTTGGCCTGGAAGGTGCCGATGGGCTGCCCGAACGCCGTGCGTGTCCTGGCGTACTCCAGGGCCAGTTCGAAGGCGCGCTGCGCACCGCCCAGCGCGCTCACCGCGATGGCGATCCGCTCGGTGGGCAGGTTCTCCATCATGTACGCGAAGCCGCGGCCCTCCGCGCCGAGGAGGTTCGCCGCCGGTACCCGTACGTCGTGGAAGAAGAGCTCCGCGGTGTCCTGGGCCTTGAGGCCGACCTTGTCCAGCCGGCGGCCGCGCTCGAAGCCGGGCATCCCGCGCTCGACGACCAGCAGGCTGATGCCCTTGTGGCGGGCGTCCGGGTCGGTCTTGCAGGCGACGATCACGAAGTCGGCGAGGATGCCGTTGGTGATGAAGGTCTTCTGGCCGCTGAGCACATAGTGGTCGCCCTCGCGGCGGGCGGTGGTGCGCATCGCCGCCAGGTCCGACCCGGCGTCCGGCTCGGACAGGGCCAGTGCGCAGATGGTCCGCCCGGAGACGATCCCGGGGAGCCAGCGGTGTTGCTGTTCCCCGGTGAGGTGCGACAGGTAGGAGGGCAGGACGTCGTTCTGGAGCCCGAGGCCGATGCCCACCGTGCCGGTGGCCGCCATCTCCTCGGCCATGATGGCGTTGTAGCGGAAGTCGCGGATGCCCTGTCCGCCGAACTCCTCGGGGAATTCCCACCCGAGGAGACCGGCCGCACCGGCCGCGCGCCAGGCCTCGCGGCTGACGATCCCGGCCTGCTCCCATTCCTCCGCGTGGGGCACGCACTCCCTGAGGTAGTAGGCACGGGCGGTCTCCCGGAACTGCTCGTGCTCGGGGGTGAAGAGCGTGCGCCTCATCGACTGGAAATAGAGGTTTTCGTCCCCCGGATCCTGGCTGTGGTGATGATGGTGATGGCTGCTGCCCATGGTATATCTCCTTATTAAAGTTA
>NZ_JBFBAF010000105.1:0-1358 GCF_040682095.1 Amycolatopsis sp. NPDC051372 | reverse complement strand
ATCCAACCCGGACACCCAGGCCACCAGATCATCATCGCTCAACACAAGAGCGACACACTACACGGCAAGTATCACGAAGTGCGGCTGGAGTACTAAGCCATTACTCACTCACCCACACCGTCCCCGGCTCGCCCACACCGGCGAATCGACAGCCCGGCCAACGTCCACATTGACGCCCAAGTGCGACATCGCCATGGGCGGCATCTCAGGTGCTCGACGGTCGAGCTCAGCGCATACCCGCGTCCGCGTGGGTTGGAATTCCCGCAGATTGTTGGGCACATTCCTGAAGACTTCTTCAGGTCGTTTCAGCGTTCGTTCAGCCGCGCTCCTCTATGCTCGGAAGGAGACCTCGGTGAGGCAACGAACCATGGCGGCATGCCTGGCCATCAGCGCCACGGCGGCAGTCGGGCTCGCCACGCCGGCGAGTGCAGGTACATCAATCGTCGGTGGCACGAACGCAACCGAGACCTACACCTTCATGGCGTCCATACAGGACAAGAGCGGCAAACAAGTTTGTGGCGCCAGCCTGATCTCCTCCCAATGGCTCGTCACCGCCGGGCACTGCGTGAGTGATCCTCGCACGCTCGACGTGGCGGACCCGGCGCAGTACCAATTCCGCGTCGGATCGATCGATCGCACACGCGGCGGGGAGTTGGTTGGGGCGGACCGGTTCATCCGGCACGAGAACTGGGACACGAAGTTGAACGATGACATCGGCTTGGTGCACCTCGCCGAACCGGTCGTCGCGACTCCGGTCGCCATCGGCTCCACGCCAGTGGTCGGGACACCGATTCGCGAGCTCGGCTGGGGCACCACATGTGTGACCCACGGCTGCGATGCGCCCGTGATCCTGCAGCAACTGGACACTTCCATAGCCGACACGTCGGCCTGCGACGACCCGCTGTTCGACCCGGCAAGCCAGCTCTGCACGGACAACAACGGAGGCACCGCCAACGCGTGCCATGGAGACTCAGGCGGCCCTGCGATGGTCAATCGCTACGGTCGTTGGCTACTTGTCGGCGCAACCAGCCACGGGCAAACTGACGTGTGCACGGAAAAGGCTGGCATCTACACCGACGCGACATTCTACCGAGACTGGATCAGCCAGCACATCCACTCGTAGGATTCATTAACGAATGGCCTCACCTCCAGCCCAGTTTCTGTTTCCGGCGACAGCCGCGCCGTCTTCGCCGGGGCGACGCGCTTGGGCAGGGGCCGTCACGACCGGTTTCTCATCGATATTCCCACCGTTCCAGCCGTGCACCCCGGAATGAACAGTCAGTCACGGGGGTGCAGGACCGACGCCAAGAGCGCGAGGTTGGCAGACGTGAACTCGCCGGGTGCGGACACGCGGATGC
>NZ_JBFBAF010000104.1:0-1369 GCF_040682095.1 Amycolatopsis sp. NPDC051372 | reverse complement strand
GGTCGGGCAAATTGGTGCCGGGATCACCACTGCGCCGATGGCCTGTTTTGTCGCCGCTGTACGTGCACTGGCGGAGATCGTCGCAAAGGAGAACCATCATGGTTAAGCCACTGGCTGTCGTCGCGGTTGGCGGCAATGCGCTCATTCAGGACGAGCAACGCAATAGTATTCCCGATCAATATGTTGCAGTGATGGAAAGCGTGCAACATATCGTTGATATGGTTGAAGCCGGATGGGACCTGGTACTAACCCACGGTAATGGCCCGCAGGTGGGCTTTATTCTGCGCCGCTCTGAACTCGCCAGTAACGAAGTTTCTCCGGTTCCACTTGATTACGCCGTGGGTGATACACAAGGTGCAATTGGCTACATGTTCCAGAAAGCGCTGCATAACGAATTGGCTCGCCGTGGCATAAACAAACCGGTAATTGCCCTGGTGACACAAACGCGAGTCAGCCCACATGACGATGCTTTCGCCAGCCCCAGTAAACCAATTGGCGCGTTTCTCGATGAAGCAACAGCCCAACAACGCCAACAACAACTCGGCTGGACGCTGATGGAGGACGCCGGGCGTGGTTGGCGGCGTACAGTTCCCTCTCCTGCACCACTGGAAATTATTGAGCACGACACCATCGCTCACCTGGTGCGCCAGGGATATCTGGTTATTGCCTGCGGCGGCGGCGGTATTCCGGTGGTGCGAGACGGGCAACAACTGAAAGGTGTGGAAGCCGTGATCGATAAAGATCTGGCCTCCGCGCTGCTCGCCAGTCAGTTAGGCGCAGATCTGCTGGTGATCCCCACCGGTGTAGAAAAAGTAGCGATTAACTTTGGTACACCACAACAACAGTGGCTCGACGCTATCAGCGTTGCCGAAGCGCAAACGCTGTTGCGGGAAGGTCAGTTTGGTGTCGGCAGTATGCAACCCAAAGTGGAAGCCATTGTTGATTTCATCAATGCCAGCCAGCAACAAGGCAAACAGGCCAGCGGCCTGATTACTTCACCGCAAACCATAAAAGCAGCCCTGGCGCATCAGAGCGGCACATGGATAACCCTTTAATTCTCTGGAGAACACAATGACTACAACGCTTTTAGCCGTTAACGGAACGCTGATGCGCGGCCTGGAACTCAACCCAAATATGCAAAAAGCGGGCGGTATTTTTGTCCGTGAAGACCGAACTGACGCCCATTACCGGTTGTGGAGTATTAATGATCGCCATCCGGGAATGATTCGCGTGAATGAAGGAGGAACACACGTCGACGTAGAAATTTGGCAATTACCGCTGGCCAGTTTTGCCGCTCTGTTAATGAGCGAACCCGCTGGGCTGGCAATTGGCAAAATCAAACTTGCCGATGGTAGCTAAGTGCTGGGCG
>NZ_JBFBAF010000103.1:0-1371 GCF_040682095.1 Amycolatopsis sp. NPDC051372 | reverse complement strand
TACTCCAGCCGCACTTCGTGATGTATGGTTCGTCTTCGCTGGTAGTGGGCTTGCTGGGCTCGGTGCTGATGGCGTCGGCGCCAGTGTGACCAGGCCCAGGTTGCGAGGCGGTCGAGCGGGGTGGTGATCAGGTGTGCCAGGAGACGCTTGACCTCGCCCAGCGTGACTGGGATGAGGCCGCTGCCAGGGCTTTTGGGGCGATCGCCGCGGTCACGGCGAGGTAGGTGTGAGCGAGCACGGCTAGGGTGACGTGTCGGTACCAGGCGTCGTAGCGGCGAACCTGGTAGTGGTCGAGGCCGACGTCGGTCTTCGCGGTCTGGAAGCAGTCCTCGATCGCCCACCGTGCCCCGGCCACCCGAATCACATCCTCATCGGTTGTTCCCGTTGGGGCACAACACAAGTAGTAAGCGATCTCGTGCTGTCCCTTGCTGTTGCGGGTCAGTGAGCGGCGGGCGAGTAACCAGCGTTCCCAGCCGGGCGGGGTGGTGTCGGAATAGGTCGGCAACTCGGCGACAGCCCAGTCGAACATCCGCGGCCCCTTGGCGCCGTCGCCGCAGCTTCGGCGTTTCCACGCGTCACCGGGGGCGTGGGCGACGAGTGCGTCGGCGCGGGACGTGCCGGCCACCGCGGGGATGGTCTGACTGCTGGGCACGGCCACGACATAGCCGATCCGCTGGTCCTCCAGCCATCGTCGGAATTTCGAGTCGGCACCGTAGGCTTCGTCGGCGGTGACCCACGTCGCGGGCACACCGGCGTCCAGGGCACGGGCGAGCATCCGCTGCGCGAGCACGGGTTTGGTCGCGAACTCGACCTCCTCGGGCACCGCCGCCTCGCGGCAGCGTTCTCGATCGGCGGTCCAGGATTTCGGCAGGTACAGCTCGCGGTCGATCAAGGTGCGGCCTTTGCTGGTGGCGTAAGCGCAAAACACGCCGAGCTGGCAGTTCTCGATCCGCCCGGCAGTGCCGGAATACTGGCGCTGCACGCCAGCAGATTTGGTGCCCTTCTTGAGGAATCCGGTCTCGTCCACGATCAGCACACCGTCACGCTCGCCCAGGTGCCCGACCGCATAGTCGCGGACATCATCGCGGACGCCGTCGGCGTCCCAGGCCGCCGCGTTGAGCAAGCGTTGCATCCCGTCCGGGGTGAGGTCACCGGCGGCCTCAGCCAACGTCCAGCCGTTTTTGCCAGCCAGCGGCGCAAGCAAACCACGCACGTAGGCACGAGCCCTGCGCCGAGGTTCAGCCCGATGGAACCGTCCCGCGACCTGCGCAAACAGGTCATCCAACCCGGACACCCAGGCCACCAGATCATCATCGCTCAACACAAGAGCGACACACTACACGGCAAGTATCACGAAGTGCGGCTGGAGTA
>NZ_JBFBAF010000102.1:0-1432 GCF_040682095.1 Amycolatopsis sp. NPDC051372 | reverse complement strand
GTCTTGAGTCCAACCCGGAAAGACATGCAAAAGCACCACTGGCAGCAGCCACTGGTAATTGATTTAGAGGAGTTAGTCTTGAAGTCATGCGCCGGTTAAGGCTAAACTGAAAGGACAAGTTTTGGTGACTGCGCTCCTCCAAGCCAGTTACCTCGGTTCAAAGAGTTGGTAGCTCAGAGAACCTTCGAAAAACCGCCCTGCAAGGCGGTTTTTTCGTTTTCAGAGCAAGAGATTACGCGCAGACCAAAACGATCTCAAGAAGATCATCTTATTAATCAGATAAAATATTTCTAGATTTCAGTGCAATTTATCTCTTCAAATGTAGCACCTGAAGTCAGCCCCATACGATATAAGTTGTAATTCTCATGTTTGACAGCTTATCATCGATAAGCTTTAATGCGGTAGTTTATCACAGTTAAATTGCTAACGCAGTCAGGCACCGTGTATGAAATCTAACAATGCGCTCATCGTCATCCTCGGCACCGTCACCCTGGATGCTGTAGGCATAGGCTTGGTTATGCCGGTACTGCCGGGCCTCTTGCGGGATATCGTCCATTCCGACAGCATCGCCAGTCACTATGGCGTGCTGCTAGCGCTATATGCGTTGATGCAATTTCTATGCGCACCCGTTCTCGGAGCACTGTCCGACCGCTTTGGCCGCCGCCCAGTCCTGCTCGCTTCGCTACTTGGAGCCACTATCGACTACGCGATCATGGCGACCACACCCGTCCTGTGGATCCGGCCCATTGGCTGCCTCCCACACTTGGATATGCCTCCTCGGAGCCTTATAGAATTGTTTATAAGACTTGCGCATTATTTGACCTCCAATGCGAACAAAGGGAAACCGCTGTGGTCTCCCTTTAGTGAGTTCAATTAATTATCCACGGTCAGAAGTGACCAGTTCGTTCTTCTCCCACCAACGCTTAAGGTCGAACGAAGGGCAAGCCTTCGGCGCCACCTCATGATGGGCGCGAAGCACAGCGCCTTCGTACTTAGCCAGCAGTGTGACAAGCAGTGAGCGAAGGGATTGCATTTGGGCTGGCGTAAAGTTAGCGTCGAACTTACCTTTATCGTCGATACCACCAACAAGGCAGACGCCGATAGAGTTGTGGTTGTAACCCTTAGCGTGAGAGCCTACAGCCATCTCATCTCGTCCTGCCTCCACAGTACCGTCTCGCTTGATGATAAAGTGGTATCCCACATCGAGCCAACCCTGCTCTTTGTGCCACTGGCGAATCTCACGGACACCAACATTCTGACTTGGCTTGGTAGCCGAGCAGTGAACAAAGATTGCGTCAGTAGATTCACGTTGTTTAAACTGTACACGAGCCATTATTTCTTTCCTCCTTTCCTTTTTAATCTATCAAAGGGGACCCGGATCCTCTACGCCGGACGCATCGTGGCCGGCATCACCGGCGCCACAGGTGCGGTT
>NZ_JBFBAF010000101.1:0-1469 GCF_040682095.1 Amycolatopsis sp. NPDC051372 | reverse complement strand
CTCGCGGGCTGGCTGCTCGCGCGCCAGATCACCCGCCGGCTCGTGCGGCTCACGGCCGTCACCGAGCAGGTGACCGACGGCGGCCTCGTGCAGGCAGGCGTCCCCACCGGCGGACGCGACGAGGTCGGCCGCCTGGCCACGTCCTTCGACCGCATGCTCAGCCGGCTCGCCGACGCCCGCGCCGACCAGGAGCGCCTCGTCCAGGACGCCGCGCACGAGCTGCGCACACCGTTGACAAGCCTGCGGACCAACGCCCAGGTGATGCGGCGCTTCGACGAGCTGTCCCCCGACTCCCGCACGCGACTGCTCGACGACGTCGACGGCGAAACGCGCGAGCTGACGCACCTCATCACCGAGATCGTCGAGCTCGCCACCCGGCGCTACGACAGCGAAGAGACCGGCCCGGTCGAGCTGGCCGCGGTCGCCGAGCGCGCCGCCGAGCGGGTGCGGCGGCGGTCCGGCCGGGCGGTGGTGGTCGACGCGGACGACACCGTCGTGTCGGGGCAGGTGCGCAGGCTGGAGCGCGCCGTGGGCAACTTGCTGGAGAACGCGGTGAAGTTCGATGCCGGGGGTACCGAGCCGATCGAGCTGACCGTCCGAAGCGGACAGATCGAAGTCCTCGACCGCGGTCCCGGGATTCCCGCGCAGGACCTGCCGCACGTCTTCGACCGCTTCCACCGCGCCGACGCGGCCCGGGCATTGCCGGGCTCCGGGCTCGGGCTGGCGATCGTGCGCGAAACAGCCGCGGCGCACGACGGAGCGGTCATCGCCCGCCTGCGCTCGGGGGGTGGGGCCGTCGTGGGGTTCAGTGTCGACGGTGATCGGCTCTTACCGTTTTCTCACCCGGATCACGTCGGGAACTAACCGCGCTCCGGAAGGGTGGTGACACCACAACCACCAGGAGCACCCGATGTCCACCGTCCCCCTCTCGGTCCGGCCCGGCGGAGCCCCGTCCACGCCTCGGGTCGGTCCGGTCCGCCGCTGGTGGGCCGCCGCCACCGGGCTGGCGGGCTGGGCGACGCTGCTGTTCGGCTACGTCCAGTCCCTTCAGTCCGCGATCGACGCGGCCCATCGGTGACCGCACCGGACCGGCGCGCGTGGACGCTCGTGATCATGGGGATGCCGATCAGCCTGCACCTGCGAGGCCCGGGTGTCCGAACCGACGGCGCGGCCGAATCCGTTGCCACGGAAGTGTTTTCGTACCTGCGCACGATCGACCGGCTGTTCAGCCTGCAGCGGCCCGGGAGCGAAGTGAACCGCCTCCGCCGTGGCGAACTCCTGCCCGGCGATCGGCACCCGTGGGTCCGCGAAGTCGCCCGGCTGTGCATCGAAGCCCGTGAGCGCACCGACGGCTGGTTCGACGCAGACCTGGTGCGCGCCCGAGCTCCCGGCTACGAAGCCTGCGCCGTCGTCCGCTGTCCCTGAACCCCGTCACTGCTCGAAGGAACCGATGACCACGCTCAACGGCC
>NZ_JBFBAF010000100.1:0-1531 GCF_040682095.1 Amycolatopsis sp. NPDC051372 | reverse complement strand
TAACTTTAATAAGGAGATATACCATGGGCAGCAGCCATCACCATCATCACCACAGCCAGGATCCGGGGGACGAAAACCTCTATTTCCAGTCGGCCGGCACCCCCGCCGCCGCGACCCCGGCGACACCGGTCGCACCGGCCACACCCGCCACACCGGCCGCGCCCGCGACCGGTCGCGAGGCGATGCTGCTCCGCGCCGGGCACAACCCGGTGCTGCTCGACCACACGGAGGTGGAGCTCGACCTGCTCACCGACTCGTGGTTCGAGCGCACCGACTCCTTCGTGACCGACCGGATGGCCGCGCTGGCCACCCAGGTCGCAGATCCGGGCGGCGCCCCCGTCGCGCTCCCCGGCTGGCTGCCGCTGCCGCACGCGTCCTGGACCGCCTCCGGCCGCTCCGCCGAGCTGCGGCTGTGCCGGTCGTGGCCCGGCCGCCGGGGCGTGGTCCTGCACAACGACCTCTTCCCGACCTGGCAGTTCGCGCTCGCCGAGGCCGGCCTGCGGGCCGTGCGGATACCCCGCGAGGACGACGCCCCGACGGCCGACGCCCCCGCGACCGGCGACGGACGGCTCGCCGGGCTCGCGGCCCTGCTCGACGAGCACGGCGACGCGGTGTCGTTCGTCTGCCTGGAGCTGAGCACCAACGCCGCCGGCGGTCTCCCGCTGTCCCTCGCGGCGCTCCGCGCCACGGCCCGTACCCTGCGCGAACGCGGTGTGCCGCTGGTGCTCGACGCCACTCGGGTGGTGGACAACGCCCTGGCGGTCGCCGAGGCGCAGGACGCCGACCTGTGGCGGACCGTCCGCGATCTGCTGGACACCGCCGACGCGGTGACGGTGAGCCTGTCGAAGAACTTCGCCGTCGGCATGGGCGGGCTGGTCGCCACCCGCCTGGGCGACCTGGCCGAACGCCTCGCCGAGGACGAGGACGCCTACGGCCGTCAGCTCGGCCGCCAGCAACAGGCCGTCCTCGGCGCCGCGCTGGCGGACACCCCGCTGATCGGCGACCTGGTCCGGCGCCGCGCCGAACAGGTCCGCACCCTGCACCAGCGGCTCGTCAAGGCCGGTGCCCCGGTGTACGGAGGGCCGGGCGCGCACTGCGTCCTGCTCGACCCGCGCCGCGACGAGGCCTTCGCCGGCCTGACGCATCCCGCGCCGGCCCTGCTCGCCTGGCTCTACCGGGAGACCGGGGTGCGCGGCGCCCCGCACGTGGGCGACGACCCGGCGGGCCTGGTCCGCCTCGCGCTGCCGATCGGCCTGTCCGACCCGGACGCCCAGACGCTCGCCGACCGGCTCTGCGACTGCTTCGCCCACCGCACCGGTGTGGTGGACCTGCTGCCGACCGGACCGGCGGCCACGCCGATGGCCCTGGCCCGCGCCCGGTTCGAACCGGTGGAGCGGATCCCCGAGGACGTCCGGGCCGCGCTCGCCGAGGGCTACTAACATTTAAGTAAGTACTCGAGTCTGGTAAAGAAACCGCTGCTGCGAAATTTGAACGCCAGCACATGGACTCGTCTACTAGCGCAGCTTAATTA
>NZ_JBFBAF010000099.1:0-1555 GCF_040682095.1 Amycolatopsis sp. NPDC051372 | reverse complement strand
CGTCACGGACAGCGTATCGGTCGTCGTAGCGACTGGAAAAAAGCTTACGTCACCCTGAAAGAAGGCCAGAATCTGGACTTCGTTGGCGGCGCTGAGTAAGTCGGAGGAGTAATACAATGGCAGTTGTTAAATGTAAACCGACATCTCCGGGTCGTCGCCACGTAGTTAAAGTGGTTAACCCTGAGCTGCACAAGGGCAAACCTTTTGCTCCGTTGCTGGAAAAAAACAGCAAATCCGGTGGTCGTAACAACAATGGCCGTATCACCACTCGTCATATCGGTGGTGGCCACAAGCAGGCTTACCGTATTGTTGACTTCAAACGCAACAAAGACGGTATCCCGGCAGTTGTTGAACGTCTTGAGTACGATCCGAACCGTTCCGCGAACATCGCGCTGGTTCTGTACAAAGACGGTGAACGCCGTTACATCCTGGCCCCTAAAGGCCTGAAAGCTGGCGACCAGATTCAGTCTGGCGTTGATGCTGCAATCAAACCAGGTAACACCCTGCCGATGCGCAACATCCCGGTTGGTTCTACTGTTCATAACGTAGAAATGAAACCAGGTAAAGGCGGTCAGCTGGCACGTTCCGCTGGTACTTACGTTCAGATCGTTGCTCGTGATGGTGCTTATGTCACCCTGCGTCTGCGTTCTGGTGAAATGCGTAAAGTAGAAGCAGACTGCCGTGCAACTCTGGGCGAAGTTGGCAATGCTGAGCATATGCTGCGCGTTCTGGGTAAAGCAGGTGCTGCACGCTGGCGTGGTGTTCGTCCGACCGTTCGCGGTACCGCGATGAACCCGGTAGACCACCCACATGGTGGTGGTGAAGGTCGTAACTTTGGTAAGCACCCGGTAACTCCGTGGGGCGTTCAGACCAAAGGTAAGAAGACCCGCAGCAACAAGCGTACTGATAAATTCATCGTACGTCGCCGTAGCAAATAATTTTAGAGGATAAGCCATGCCACGTTCTCTCAAGAAAGGTCCTTTTATTGACCTGCACTTGCTGAAGAAGGTAGAGAAAGCGGTGGAAAGCGGAGACAAGAAGCCCCTGCGCACTTGGTCCCGTCGTTCAACGATCTTTCCTAACATGATCGGTTTGACCATCGCTGTCCATAATGGTCGTCAGCACGTTCCGGTATTTGTAACCGACGAAATGGTTGGTCACAAACTGGGTGAATTCGCACCGACTCGTACTTATCGCGGCCACGCTGCTGATAAAAAAGCGAAGAAGAAATAAGGTAGGAGGAAGAGATGGAAACTATCGCTAAACATCGCCATGCTCGTTCTTCTGCTCAGAAGGTTCGCCTTGTTGCTGACCTGATTCGCGGTAAGAAAGTGTCGCAGGCTCTGGATATTTTGACCTACACCAACAAGAAAGCGGCTGTACTGGTCAAGAAAGTTCTGGAATCTGCCATTGCTAACGCTGAACACAACGATGGCGCTGACATTGACGATCTGAAAGTTACGAAAATTTTCGTAGACGAAGGCCCGAGCATGAAGCGCATTATGCCGCGTGCAAAAGGTCGTGCAGATCGCATGCCGAGAGTGTGGCTACCACC
>NZ_JBFBAF010000098.1:0-1633 GCF_040682095.1 Amycolatopsis sp. NPDC051372 | reverse complement strand
GAGCCGAAAACCACAGTTCCGCTGAATGTGAAAATGGATAGCGTACCGGTACTGACTTACGTCAACGACTTTGGCGCACGGATGCCACTCTTTTTCCGCTGTGACGGCAACACATGCCAGGTGGATAAAGTTCAAAGTCTCAAGGGATGAGGTTAAGAGATAACGGATGAAAAATATTCTACTGACTATGGTTGGGGGGCTGCTGATCTGCACTACGGTAGGGGAATTGACTTACGCAGGCAGTAAGCCAGTAAATATGGTTTTACGTGTACAGGTAGATGGGCCTCCACCATGTACCGTTACGGGGAGCGATGTCGATTTTGGGGATGTGCTCATCAGGCGTATAGATGGCAGCCAGTATTTGCAGCCAGTAACTTACAAGCTGGACTGCGGGCAACGACTTACTGGTGCGGATGACTTACGTATGCAGTTGCAGGGTCCTACAAGCGTCATCAATGGTGAAACTGTGCTTAATACAGGTATTGATGGGTTTGGTATTCGTATTCAAAACGCTACGAATGACTCGCTTATTACGGTAGGAAGCAGTGCTTGGCTACCATTTAGCATCGATAACCAACCAACGCTTGAAGCTGTACCCGTGAAGCAGAATGGGGTATCGCTGGTATCTTCTGCATTCAGTGCTACTGCAACTATGGTGGTTGATTATCAATGAAACAGATCGCATTTTTTATCATGCTGGTAAGTTACGCAACGGTGGTTAGCTCATCTCCAGATATAACGTTTCATGGCAATTTGATAGCGCCGCCAACATGCATCGTCAGTGAAAATAAGACGATTGAGATTGCATTTAATGAGGTCATTATTAGTGACATCTCTGGTGATAACTATAAACGAGAAGTGCCTTATAGCGTTGAATGTGACTCTGAGAATACCGATACGGGAATACAAATGAAGCTGACCTGGACGGGAGTAGAAACTGATTTTAATGACTCTGCGGTAGAGACGGACGTGGTGGGGCTGGGGGTCGAATTGCAGCAAAACGGTCAGCGTTTTCAACAGGGAAAGGCGATAAATATTTCAAAAACTAATCTGCCGAAACTACATGCGGTACTGGTGAAAAAAAGCGGAGCGGTGCTCAGTGAAGGGGCATTTGAAGCCTATGCCACATTACAGGTGGATTACCAATGACAAGAAACCAAACCTACTACACCAGATATACAGCGGGGAGTTTACTGGGGCTAGTGTTGTTAGCTCAAGGAACAGCGACGAGCGCGAAAAACAACCTTCATTTCACCGGAAATTTGATTGATAAATCATGCACGTTGGTCGCTCCTGGAGGATTACTGGCAGAAGTTCGCTTTCCGACGATTAGCTCAAGAGATCTGAGTACACAAATGCAGTCAGGTAAAGTCTCAATGGCTTTTGAGCTAGAAAACTGTAAGGGGTCTTCACAATCACAAAATAGCGTTAAGGTGACATTTACGGGCACAGAGGATACCGGACAACCTGGATTTTTAGCTCTTGATTCAGACTCACAGGCGCAAGGTGTGGGTATTGGTATTGAGACAGTGGATGGTGTCCCAGTGAAGATCAATAATAACTCTGGTGCGACGTTTGTTTTGAGTGATGGCAGTAATACATTGCTTTTTAACACCTGGGTTCAGGCAAAAAG
>NZ_JBFBAF010000097.1:0-1639 GCF_040682095.1 Amycolatopsis sp. NPDC051372 | reverse complement strand
ACTCGACCCCATGAAGTCGGAGTTGCTAGTAATCGCAGATCAGCATTGCTGCGGTGAATACGTTCCCGGGCCTTGTACACACCGCCCGTCACGTCACGAAAGTCGGTAACACCCGAAGCCGGTGGCCCAACCCCTTGTGGGAGGGAGCTGTCGAAGGTGGGACTGGCGATTGGGACGAAGTCGTAACAAGGTAGCCGTACCGGAAGGTGCGGCTGGATCACCTCCTTTCTAAGGAGCACTTCTTACCAGGCTTCGGTTTGGTCAGAGGCCACTACGTCGGCAAATGTTCGACGGTGGTTGCTCATGGGTGGAACGTTGACTATTCGGCACGGTTCTTCAGAGTTCATTAGTACTGCTTCGGCGTGGAACATGGATTCTGGTGGATCGGGTCGGGCACGTTGTTGGGTATCTGAGGGTACGGCCGTATGGTCGCCTTCAGTTGCCGGCCCCAGTGAACCTGTTCTTCGGAGCGGGGTGATGGGTGGCTGGTCGTTGTTTGAGAACTGCACAGTGGACGCGAGCATCTGTGGCCAAGTTTTTAAGGGCGCACGGTGGATGCCTTGGCACCAGGAACCGATGAAGGACGTGGGAGGCCACGATAGGCCCCGGGGAGCTGTCAACCGAGCTTTGATCCGGGGGTGTCCGAATGGGGAAACCCGGCAGTCGTCATGGGCTGTCACCCGCCTGAACACATAGGCAGTGTGGAGGGAACGAGGGGAAGTGAAACATCTCAGTACCCTCAGGAAGAGAAAACAACCGTGATTCCGGGAGTAGTGGCGAGCGAAACCGGATGAGGCCAAACCGTATGCGTGTGATACCCGGCAGGGGTTGCGCATGCGGGGTTGTGGGATCTCTCTTTCACGGTCTGCCGGCCGTGGGACGAGTCAGAAACCGTTGATGTAGGCGAAGGACATGCGAAAGGTCCGGCGTAGAGGGTAAGACCCCCGTAGCTGAAATCTGTACGGCTCGTTTGAGAGACACCCAAGTAGCACGGGGCCCGAGAAATCCCGTGTGAATCTGGCGGGACCACCCGCTAAGCCTAAATATTCCCTGGTGACCGATAGCGGATAGTACCGTGAGGGAATGGTGAAAAGTACCGCGGGAGCGGAGTGAAATAGTACCTGAAACCGTGTGCCTACAAGCCGTGGGAGCGTCGCATGCAAGCTTGCTTGTATGTCGTGACTGCGTGCCTTTTGAAGAATGAGCCTGCGAGTTTGCGGTGTGTTGCGAGGTTAACCCGTGTGGGGAAGCCGTAGCGAAAGCGAGTCCGAATAGGGCGTTTCAGTAGCACGCTCAAGACCCGAAGCGGAGTGATCTAGCCATGGGCAGGTTGAAGCGGAGGTAAGACTTCGTGGAGGACCGAACCCACCAGGGTTGAAAACCTGGGGGATGACCTGTGGTTAGGGGTGAAAGGCCAATCAAACTCCGTGATAGCTGGTTCTCCCCGAAATGCATTTAGGTGCAGCGTCGTGTGTTTCTTGCCGGAGGTAGAGCACTGGATAGGCGATGGGCCCTACCGGGTTACTGACCTTAGCCAAACTCCGAATGCCGGTAAGTGAGAGCACGGCAGTGAGACTGTGGGGGATAAGCTCCATGGTCGAGAGGGAAACAGCCCAGAGCATCGACTAAGGCCCCTAAG
>NZ_JBFBAF010000096.1:0-1656 GCF_040682095.1 Amycolatopsis sp. NPDC051372 | reverse complement strand
CATTCAAGCTGGGTGTGCGGCGTTGAGCCTGTCTCGTCGGCCGGCGGGAGGGATCGGGGTCGTCCGGCACCCGCCTGTGAACGTTGTTTGACCGAGTGGAGCGCTGCGCGACTCCTTGCCTGTTGACCATGCTGGCGGGCGGGGCCACTGCCGGAGTTCGAGATGCCCTGTTAGGAACCCGGTGACCATGTCCTGATCGAGGCGGATGTGGATCCCTGTTAGCGAATGTCTGGTGCGGCTCGGACTCCCACGGCGGTGCGGCGGCCGGATCCGAATTCACGCGAGCAAGGGAGCCGGCATTGATCGTTCGGATGGGCATCGACCTCGCGGTCCGCGCGCAGCACCAAGCCAGCATGGCCGACGAGCAGGGACGCGTGCTCTGGTCCGGGCACCGCTTCCGCACCCGCAGCGAGGAACTGGATCGGTTGTGGGCACGGCTGCCCGACGGCGTCACGGCTGCGGAGGTGACGGTCGTGATGGAGCCGACCCGCAACGCGTGGGTTCCGTTGGCCGCGTGGTTTCGCCGACGGGGCGCGACGGTGGTGCTGGTGTCCGCAGAGCGGTCGGCGGATCTGCGCGCCTACTACGCCAAACACACCAAGAGCGACCGGATGGACTCGGTCCTGCTGGCCCGGCTGCCGTTGCTGCACCCCGAAGGACTCCATCCCGAGCGGGGCACGGGGCCGGGCGATCCGCTGCGGCGCGCGACGAAACTGCACTCCACGCTGGTCCAGCGCCGCACCGCCGGCCTCGCCCGGCTCGATGCGCTGCTGGAGATCCTGGGACCGGACTGGCATGCCGCCCTCAGCGGCGATCTGGCGAACAAGACTCCGCTGCGGTTCCTCGCCGCCGGCTACGCCGACCCACACGCCGTCCGTCGCCTCGGCCGTGCGCGGTTGGCCCGATTCTTCTACCGGCACTCCCGCGGCGCCTGGGGCGACCCGGAAGCCGACAGGGTCCTGGCCGCAGCCGCCGCGACCACCGAATTGTGGGGCGAGGAACTGGCCTTTGCCGAGCTGGCCGACGACATCGCCGTCGAAGCCCGCCTCGCGCTGGCGATCACCGATGAAATCAAAGATGTCGACGAACGTATCGCCGTCCTGGTCGCCGAACGTGACCCCGAAGGGATCATCACCTCCGCGCCCGGCGTCGGACCCGTGACCGGGGCAGTCATTCTCGGACGGCTCGGCAACGTCAACCGGTTCTCGTCCTTGGCAGCAGTCCGCGGTTTCAGCGGCCTTATTCCGTCGCTGAACGCGTCCGGCGTCTCCGGCAGCCACGGCGGCCCGACCAAACGCGGCGACGCCCTGCTCCGCGAAGCATTGTTCATGGCCGCCAGCCAGGCGCGCCGCCACGACCCCACCTTGGCCGCGAAGTATCACC
This sequence comes from Amycolatopsis sp. NPDC051372, assembly GCF_040682095.1. NCBI lineage: Bacteria > Bacillati > Actinomycetota > Actinomycetes > Pseudonocardiales > Pseudonocardiaceae > Amycolatopsis > Amycolatopsis sp. NPDC051372. Next base: position 273 of record NZ_JBFBAF010000096.1, on the reverse strand, counting down.
GGCTGATGGTCGAAGCCGGCAAGCACCACAACTCTGCGCTCTGCCACATCGCAACCACCCTGCTGACCCGCATCGCATCATGCTGGAAAAACCACACGCACTACCAGCTGCGCGACGTCGACGGCACACCCGTCACCGCGATCCAAGCCCGCGACATCATCGCCCAGCGATACACCGTTCCGGAAGACATTCGCCGATCACACAGGACAACCGGAGTGGGGACGGGCCAGCGAAACAAGAAGTCGCCAAGCGCTCCATCGACCGGCCCGTCCA
>NZ_JBFBAF010000095.1:0-1735 GCF_040682095.1 Amycolatopsis sp. NPDC051372 | reverse complement strand
GGAGGGAAAAGGATGCTGCAAATCCCACAGAATTATATTCATACGCGCTCAACGCCTGTCTGGAATAAACAAACTGCGCCTGCCGGCATATTCGAACGTCATCTTGATAAAGGAACGCGCCCGGGGGTTTACCCCATAAGCGCTAACTTAAGGGTTGAACCATCTGAAGAATGCGACGCCTCGGTGCCTCGTTAAGACGATGCCTCGCGTTCTTCAATTGCGTTTTGTAGGCTGTCAGGGATACTGTCCCACGAATGGCCACCTGTAAGCTCCAGATGACCATTTTTGTTATTCTCCACAACGAGTTAGTTCTTCTTTTCGGATCCGGCACTTCTGGGGGGGAAATCCAGCGATGGCTGGATTATGTCGTCAATTAAAAATGCGGCGAGTAGATTAGCAAATATCCACGCTTTCGCGAGTTCAGGTTCCTTTGCACGCAAAGCATCCAGGTGCAGCAAACTTTTGAGCCGCTTAAAAGCCAGTTCAATTTGCCATCGCAGACGGTAACAATCAGCCACTTGCTCTGCTGAATATTCATCTTCCGGTAATGATGTTAGCAATAGCACATGGCCCGCTGCTTCCAGCGTTTCCGCCTGAACTACTCGTCCTTTTCGACGATTCTCGCTGAGCAGTCGGGTTTTACTGATTAATGCTTTTTCGGGAGGAAGTGATACGGCAATGAGACGTGCCGGAAAGGGAGCTCCGGCTTTTTTATTACCTGAATTGCCTATCATTACAGTGGTTTCACCGTTCTTACCGCAATCCAGCCCGCGCAGAAAACCCATCATGTCAAAGCGCATTCCTTCTGCAGTTAACCAGCGCAATCCTCGCCAGTGAACCCGGACGATATAATCAGCTTCTCCAAAAGCAAGTGAGCGGATACATTCGGGACGCGAACCGAATCCCCGGTCAGCAATGCGTATCTCGTCTGCCGTTTGCGCAAATCGGTCCAGCCGTTCAGCGTCTCTGCTGTCGGTTAGCTCAAAATCAGTGAACTGACAGGTATGAGGATCATATCCCATATGTAGTCGCCATTCAGCGCTGCCGCCCCCGGGCGCACTGATTGCTGTTCCATCGACAAGACGCAATCTCTTTCCGCTTGTACAACCCGTAACTGCGGCGCGTACAGCAAGTGTTTGTGCGGCAAGTATGCCAAACCAGTCGGCGGCATTCCGCAGCCGCTTCAGGAGAGCCACGTCAGATAATGTTGCAACGTCATGGAGCTGAGCCCATGCAGTGACTTCACGTAATGACATCCCCCCGGGGCCGTAAGCCAGCCCCAGACGTAGCAGAGTTGCAGCATCACGAATTTCGCGGCGGCGGGTTAGAGCCCCGGCATTACGTGCCGAAGTATCCAGTTCTTCGGGCTTACCAATATGGGCCAGAATTGCTGACCAGTTATCGTGAGAGTAATTCATCGGCACGTTAAATCATATCAGGCGTAATACCACAACCCTTAAGTTAGCGCTTATGGGGTTTTTCCCCACCGTTCAGGGTGTTCCCCGCGCCAGCGGGGATAAACCGGTCATCACGATGAATCAAAATTTCGCCCAGCTGTGTTCCCCGCGCCAGCGGGGATAAACCGCTTCTCCACCGTTTGGCGAATCGGTGTGAGGGGTGTTCCCCGCGCCAGCGGGGATAAACCGATTGTTATAATTATTTATTGAAATATCATTCCGTGTTCCCCGCACCAGCGGGGATAAACCGAATCTATTGTGAATTTGAAATGGTCCAG
>NZ_JBFBAF010000094.1:0-1771 GCF_040682095.1 Amycolatopsis sp. NPDC051372 | reverse complement strand
TAACTTTAATAAGGAGATATACCATGGGCAGCAGCCATCACCATCATCACCACAGCCAGGATCCGGGGGACGAAAACCTCTATTTCCAGTCGATGGAATCTGTGAGTGAACTGATCAAGGCATTGCGGGAAGCCTGCCGGAAGTGGCCCGAGCGCCCGGCGATGACCTTTCAGGGCCGCAGCCTGACCTACGGCCAGTTCTGGGACCGGGTGGAGGCGCTGGCCGCCTCCTACCGCGGGCTGGGCGTGAAGGACAAGGACCGGCTGGTCTGCCAGCTCCCCAACTCGCCCGAATATCTGGTGGCGTTGGTCGCGGCCTGGGAATGCGGGGCGACCTTCGTCGGGGTCGACCACGATCTCACCGGACCGGAACTGGTGTCGATCACCGGCCGCACGGACGCGGTCGCCCTGCTGTACCAGCCGCGGTACGGGAACGACACCCCCATGGCGCCGCTGGACGACGTAAGCGCCGCGTTTCCCGACGTCCACCTGATCGTGCACGGCGGCGGCGACGCCCTCCCGCCGGAGGCCCACCGGCTGGCGGACCTGTCCGACGGATCGCGTCCGCACGCCGCGATCGGCCCGGAATCACCGGGTGTTCCGGATTCCCGTACCGCGCTGCTGCTGCTGACCTCGGGGACCACCGGGCTGCCGAAGTGCGTCATGGAGTCCTTCAGCGCGCTGTGGGCGAAGATCGAGTGCTTCACCACGGCCTTCGAGCCGGACGAGCGCGATGTGCATCTGCTGTATCTCCCGCTGGCTCACGCCCTGGGACTGAAGATGTCCATGGTGGCACTGACCCGCGGTAGCCGGCTGGTGCTGATGGACCGCTTCTCGCCCGCCGGGGCGCTGCAACTCATCACGGACGAGCGGATCACGGTCCTGCCGGGCACCCCGGCACACTTCCAGCTGATGCTCGACCATCTCGACCCCGGCGCACACGACTTGAGCTCCCTGCGCTGGGCGGTGGCGGGCGCGGCGACCTTCCCCGGGGCGCTGTTGCGGCAGATGTACACCACCTTCGGCGTGCGCCTCTTCTACATCTACGGGTGCAGCGAAGGATTCCTCTGCTACACGACCGACCGGGCCGAGATCGAAACGGGTTCGGTGGGGCACCGGGTGTTCGAGGGGCCCTCCGATACGGCTCCCGACGGCCGTCTGGAGATCTTCGCCAGGGACGGCTCCGGGATCCTGGGACGCGGGGTCGTGGGCGAAATCGTCTTCGGCGTCTCCCGCCCCGTCCGCTACTGGGGACAGGACAGCGTGGCGCAGGACGGCTGGTACCACACCGGTGACCTCGGGCTGATCGACGACGACGGGCGGCTCCACGTCAAGGGCCGTATGAAGGAGTTGGTGAACCGCGGCGGGCTGAAGGTCTCGTGCAGCGAAGTCGAGTCCGCGCTCACCGCGCTTCCTGGCATCGTCGACGCCGGGATCTTCCCGGTGCCGGACCGGATCCTGGGCGAGGCCATCGGCGCCTGTGTCGTCCTGGCGGACCCGCGGGACGGCCTCGGACTGGAAGAACTGCGGGCGCGGCTGCGGCACTCCCTCGCCCGGCACAAGCTGCCGGACGCGCTGTGGGTGGTGGACGGTGTGCCCCGCACGAAGATAGGCAAGGTGGACCGCGCGGCGCTGCGGCTGATCGAGCCCGGAAGCGCCGCGGCACCCACCGGATGATAACATTTAAGTAAGTACTCGAGTCTGGTAAAGAAACCGCTGCTGCGAAATTTGAACGCCAGCACATGGACTCGTCTACTAGCGCAGCTTAATTA
>NZ_JBFBAF010000093.1:0-2870 GCF_040682095.1 Amycolatopsis sp. NPDC051372 | reverse complement strand
CATCACGAAGAGACAGCGCGGCAGCCGGTCGATTCGCCATACCGCATTCTGACACCCACCCAACCGTCAAACAACTAACGACACGCGACACTAGTTCGTGAGCCGCGCCTTGAGCTCGGTCAGGAAGCCCTTGTCGTGGTTGCTCAGGTGGTCCAGGTCGATCTCCTGCGGCATTTCGTCCCCCGGTTCGCGGTCGAGCAGGTACTTGACCGTCTCCCTCGCCACGCGGTGCGTGTCGAGGTCAGGTATCAGCAGGTCGTCCAGCACCGCGTGCGACATGGTGATCCGGTGCTGCGTGGTGTCCAGCCCGTCCTGCACGACCGCCCGGTACTCCATCGGGCCCGTGCGGGTGACCTCGACGCGTTCGCTCATCGGGCGAGTCTAGCGCCCGGTAACTCGGGAAACGGCTGGGTTGAAATGCTTCCGGGTGCCATCGACCGCTCGGACCACGTTCGTGTGTTGCCGGTATGCATCCGGCCCGGCAGGTCGAGCACGGACCGACCTTCGGTCGATCTGGCGCGGTTACGCCGGCCTCGGCGTGGCCGCAACGCTGACGGTCTCGGCCGTGCTGCTCGTGTTCGGCGCCATTTCCCTGGTGGTGCTGCCGATCCACCCGAGTACGGGCGCACTGGACCGGACCGTGGTGATGCCGTGGCCCGAACCGAGATCGGCATCCTCATCGGCAAAGAGGAAGAGCTCGACTCGTCAGCCGGGCCGTGCTCGTCGAGGTCTGCTATCACGTGCCGTCGGAGAACTCGGCGGAGTTCCTGAAGGCCCTCGCGCGCGTGGGCCTTTCGCGGCAGCGCACGTGCGCACGGAGGTGGACCGCCTACCGCGAACTCAGCGCCCCCGACCGGTACTTCGAGCTCTTCGAGCGTCGACGCCGATCTCTCCCGCAACGCCGCGGAGTTCGCGCTCGAACCGCCGGAGTTCCGGCACCTTCGCGCGACGGACCTTTCGCGACCGACGGCCCGGCCGGCACGCAGCCCGCGGCGTCCGACGTGCGCGCCCGCCGCCCGAACGTACCGGGTCGGCTCCGGACGACGGCTTCGCAACCCGGCCACGGCTAGCTTCGCTCTTGCGCACACCCGCGTGGGAGGATGGCCGAGTCACACGTCGCCCTCTTCTGGCAGGTCGTGAACCTGGCACCGCCCGAGACCGCACCCGAGCACTTCGATACAAGCGTGTGTCCTCAGTGGCAGCGTCGCGGGCCTGTTCGCCGCGCGGGTGCTCGCCGGCCACGCACAGCCAGCTCGACGCGCTGGCGACGGCGAAGTGCGCGCGCGTATTCTGCGAGAAGATCAGCACCCGGATCCGGGTGCGCCCGGAATTCAAGGCTGCGCTCCCCCTGGCCCGGGCCGCTGACCGGGATCTACGACCCATACGGCATGGGCTCCATGCTGTTCGCCGTGCTCGCGGATGGGCGCTGGCGACCGTGCCGAGGTGCCGCTACGAGACAACCCCGCCCTGTACGACCTTCCCCATCAGCCGACGGAACAAATCTGACCCTACGCGGCGTCGATGTTCGCGCGAGGCAGGCGCGACGTTCACGATCCGGACGCGAAGACCCGCTGAGCCCAGGTGGCGAAGGAAGTCCACTCGATCTCCGGATGGGCGGCGTGCAGCGCGGTGATGTCCACCTGGTAGCCCGGTCCGTTGAGAAACTCCCACATCGCGTGCATGTCCGGGTTGCGGATGGACTCGAGGGGATACCGGTTGTGGCGCACCTCAAAGCCGACGGCGGCGCTCAGCGAGCGCGACATCTCCGCCGGTGTAGGGGCGTCGCTGGCGAGCTCGATTCGCCGGCCCGCATACTTGCCGGCGTGCACCAGCACCTGGGCGGCGAACGCGCCGTGATCGGAGCGCGCGAGCTGCTGCAGCGGCCGGTCACTCGGCAACGGGAGGTCGAGTGATCCCGCGAGAATCCGTTCCTGATCACCGAGAGCGTTGTCGAAGAAGTACGTGGGCCCCAGGATCGTGTAGGGGACCCCGCTCGCACGGACCTCGGACTCCACGATCGCTTTGCTGTCGAAATGCGGAACCCCGGTCCGCTGAGCGGCACCGGCGACCGAGCTGAACACGAGGTGCGGCACGTCCGCCTCGCGCACGGCCGCGAGAATCGCCCGCCCCTGGGCCACCTCGGCCTCCACCCCCGACTCGAACGGCGTGGTCAACGCGAACACGCCTGCCACGCCGCGCATGGCGCCGGTGAGGGAATCGACGTCCTCCAGCAAGCCGGAAACGACCTCGACACCGCGCCGGCTCAGAGCCTGTGCACCCGGGCTGCCAGGATCACGCACCAGCGCCCGCACCTCGGCGCCGCGGTCCAGGAGCGCCGCGGTGACGGCACGCCCCTGCCCGCCGATGGCGGCCAGCACCAGAATCGGACGGTCAGCCATCGCACACCCCCGTGTCAGTTGCGGAACAGCTCACGGCTGCTGCGCACCTCCTGCCCTGTCGGACTGCCCGCCCGAAGGAACACCTTACCGTCGGTCGGTGCAGTGGCACGGCGGCTCGCGGTGACCCTCGGCCGTGAACCAGGCCCGGCACGCTGCCAACGTCGCCGATAGGAGCTGGCGGCCACGGACCTCGAAGGGCACGCGTTGCGCCGGTTGCGGCCGGCCGGTGGCAGCCACCTCACAGCTGCTGGGCCTGCACCTCGACCATGCGGAAGATCCGGGCGAGCCTGGTGGTCGCGATGGCCCGGGTCGCCGAGGGTGAAGACGCTGTGGGCGGTGGTGAACAGGTGCGTGTTGGTGCCGGCCGGCCAGTGTTCTGCAACGGCACTCGGGTGGCGTGTGGTAGATCATCGTGGTGGTGGTCGATGTGGTGATGGATCAGCTGGACCGGGTGCTTGGGCGGATTGGGGG
>NZ_JBFBAF010000092.1:0-2883 GCF_040682095.1 Amycolatopsis sp. NPDC051372 | reverse complement strand
TGGCACGACGGTCGAGTTCAGCCGGCTGGTGAACTCCGGACCGGCGACGGGCGCGAGTTCCACCGTGAGCCACTAGTGAGACGGGCAACAGCTGATTGCCCTTCACCGCCTGGCCCTGAGAGAGTTGCAGCAAGCGGTCCACGCTGGTTTGCCCCAGCAGGCGAAAATCCTGTTTGATGGTGGTTAACGGCGGGATATAACATGAGCTGTCTTCGGTATCGTCGTATCCCACTACCGAGATGTCCGCACCAACGCGCAGCCCGGACTCGGTAATGGCGCGCATTGCGCCCAGCGCCATCTGATCGTTGGCAACCAGCATCGCAGTGGGAACGATGCCCTCATTCAGCATTTGCATGGTTTGTTGAAAACCGGACATGGCACTCCAGTCGCCTTCCCGTTCCGCTATCGGCTGAATTTGATTGCGAGTGAGATATTTATGCCAGCCAGCCAGACGCAGACGCGCCGAGACAGAACTTAATGGGCCCGCTAACAGCGCGATTTGCTGGTGACCCAATGCGACCAGATGCTCCACGCCCAGTCGCGTACCGTCTTCATGGGAGAAAATAATACTGTTGATGGGTGTCTGGTCAGAGACATCAAGAAATAACGCCGGAACATTAGTGCAGGCAGCTTCCACAGCAATGGCATCCTGGTCATCCAGCGGATAGTTAATGATCAGCCCACTGACGCGTTGCGCGAGAAGATTGTGCACCGCCGCTTTACAGGCTTCGACGCCGCTTCGTTCTACCATCGACACCACCACGCTGGCACCCAGTTGATCGGCGCGAGATTTAATCGCCGCGACAATTTGCGACGGCGCGTGCAGGGCCAGACTGGAGGTGGCAACGCCAATCAGCAACGACTGTTTGCCCGCCAGTTGTTGTGCCACGCGGTTGGGAATGTAATTCAGCTCCGCCATCGCCGCTTCCACTTTTTCCCGCGTTTTCGCAGAAACGTGGCTGGCCTGGTTCACCACGCGGGAAACGGTCTGATAAGAGACACCGGCATACTCTGCGACATCGTATAACGTTACTGGTTTCACATTCACCACCCTGAATTGACTCTCTTCCGGGCGCTATCATGCCATACCGCGAAAGGTTTTGCGCCATTCGATGGTGTCCGGGATCTCGACGCTCTCCCTTATGCGACTCCTGCATTAGGAAATTAATACGACTCACTATAGGGGAATTGTGAGCGGATAACAATTCCCCTGTAGAAATAATTTTGTTTAACTTTAATAAGGAGATATACCATGGGCAGCAGCCATCACCATCATCACCACAGCCAGGATCCGGGGGACGAAAACCTCTATTTCCAGTCGATGCGCCGTACGGTGTTCAACGAGGATCACGAGGCGTTCCGGGAGACCCTGCGCGCCTTCATCGAGGCCGAGGTCGTACCGGTGTACGACGAGTGGTTCGCGGCCGGCCAGGCCCCCCGCGACTTCTACTACAAGCTCGCCGAGCTGGGCGTCTTCGGTATCCGCGTCGACGAGGAGTACGGCGGCGCGGGCATCGACTCGTACAAGTTCGAGGCCGTGATGTACGAGGAGACCTCGCGCGCGGGCGTCTCCTTCATCGGCTCCGGCGTGCACGTCCTGCTCGGTCTGCCGTACATCAAGATGCTCGCCACCGACGAGCAGAAGAAGCGCTTCCTGCCGAAGTTCGTCTCCGGTGAGGAGATGTGGGCCCTCGCGATGACCGAGCCGGGCACCGGCTCCGACCTCGCGGGCATGAAGACCACCGCGAAGCTCTCCGACGACGGCACGCACTACGTGCTCAACGGCGCCAAGACCTTCATCACCGGCGGCGTGCACGCCGACCGCGTGATCGTCTGTGCCCGTACCGCCGCGCCGAAGGAGGACGACCGCCGCTTCGGCATATCCCTGTTCGCCGTCGACACCAAGTCCGCGGGCTACTCCGTCGGCCGCAAGCTGGACAAGCTCGGCCTGAAGGTCTCCGACACCGCCGAGCTGGCGTTCGTCGATGTGAAGGTGCCGGTCGAGGACCTGCTCGGCGAGGAGAACAAGGGCTTCTCCTACCTGGGCCTGAACCTCGCCTCGGAGCGCTGGGGCATCGCCTTCGGCGCGTACGCGCAGGCCGCGGCGGCGGTCCGGTTCGCCAAGGAGTACGTGCAGGAGCGCACGATCTTCGGCAAGACCGTCGCCTCCTTCCAGAACACCAAGTTCGAGCTGGCCGCCTGCCAGGCCGAGGTGGACGCCGCGCAGGCCGTCGCCGACCGCACCCTGGAGGCCCTCGACGCGGGCGAGCTGTCCCCGGCCGAGGCCGCGAGCGCCAAGCTCTTCTGCACCGAGGTCGCGCACCGCGTCATCGACAAGTGCCTCCAGCTGCACGGCGGCTACGGCTACATGAACGAGTACCCGATCGCCCGCCTCTACGCCGACAACCGCGTCAACCGCATCTACGGCGGCACCAGCGAGGTCATGAAGTCGATCATCGCCAAGTCCATGGGCCTCTAGTAACATTTAAGTAAGTACTCGAGTCTGGTAAAGAAACCGCTGCTGCGAAATTTGAACGCCAGCACATGGACTCGTCTACTAGCGCAGCTTAATTAACCTAGGCTGCTGCCACCGCTGAGCAATAACTAGCATAACCCCTTGGGGCCTCTAAACGGGTCTTGAGGGGTTTTTTGCTGAAACCTCAGGCATTTGAGAAGCACACGGTCACACTGCTTCCGGTAGTCAATAAACCGGTAAACCAGCAATAGACATAAGCGGCTATTTAACGACCCTGCCCTGAACCGACGACAAGCTGACGACCGGGTCTCCGCAACCTCACCGGGCACCGCCCACGTGACCTCGGTGCCGAGCAGCCCGGACGTCAACAGGTGATCGGTCGACCCGTACAGCGGCCGGACACCGAC
>NZ_JBFBAF010000091.1:0-2917 GCF_040682095.1 Amycolatopsis sp. NPDC051372 | reverse complement strand
CCATCACGAAGAGACAGCGCGGCAGCCGGTCGATTCGCCATACCGCATTCTGACACCCACCCAACCGTCAAACAACTAACGACACGCGACACTAGGTTGCTTCGACCCCCTGATCAAACGATTACGGATGGAACATCTTCGAGTGGTTGTGCGCCGCTTGTCCATGTGGACATTCACAACGGTCTCTTTGATCATAATTCTCGCGATTCTTATCCGGTAAATTCGGGGAGTCGCGAGTGCAACCGCCTTGCGGAGTCGTTGATCGCAGTAGTCGCCGCGCGCCGTGCGGGATCCAGCGGTCTGCGGGCGAGTCGTCGGCATTGCACTACAGGCACTCGGCAGACGGAATGCGGCATTGTGACTCAATCGAGCATAGGTGAGGAAACTTCATGTCGAGCGGATTCGAGCTCGTGCCGGATGAGCTTCGAGCGCACTCAGCCCACCTCGACGGACTGGTCGATCGGTTAAACCAAGCCATGTCCGCGGCGCGGAGCGTGAGTGTCGACAACTCCGCCTACGGCATCCTCTGCGCGTTCCTCCCGCCCGTCGTCAACGCCACGACCCAACAGCACGCGAACGACACCCTCGGCGCGGCGGTCAAGGGAATGAGCTCAACGGCGGACAACATCCGGACCGCCGCGGCGAGCTATGACCAGCAAGAGCACAGCGCCGCGACACCGTTCCGCAACGGCATCGATCTCAACGACGTCGGGCCAGGCTTGGTCCGCCCGACACCCCCGGAAGCCTCGTAGAAGCCCGCTGTTTCGCATCCGGCGCACAGGCATCCGGAACCGCAACCTCGATGATGTGAAGGACGACAAGGGTGAGCAATCCGCTGATGGCCCAGCCGGTGAGTTCGACGACACCATTCACCGGCGCATCGTTGCTGGAAGACGCCGCCGGCGTGAAGGACAGCATCGAAAGCGGTGACTGGGCTTCGGGTGTCCTGGGGATCGCGGACACTGCACTGGATGTTCTGGGGTTCGTCGAGGATCCGTTCGGCACGATCCTGGCTCAGGGACTGGGCTGGCTGATGGAGCACGTCGGCCCACTGAAGCAGGCGCTGGACGCGCTGGCCGGGAACCCCGACGTGATCACCGCGCATTCGCAGACCTGGCAGAACGTCTCCCAGGAGCTGACCTCGATCAGTGTCGACCTCGCCGATTACGTCACGGCGGACGTCGCCGGCTGGGAGGGGCAGGGGGCAGACGCCTACCGGCAGCAGGCCGGCGACATCGCCAAACTGCTGAGCGCGGCGAGCCAAGCGAGCGCCGGCACCGGCAGCGGAGTGGCCACCGCCGGCCAGGTGGTGGCCGCCGTGCGCGCGCTGGTGCGGGACACGATCAGCGAAGTCGTGGCACGCATGGTGTCCTGGGCGTTGCAGGTGGTCGCGACGCTCGGCATCGGATTGACATGGGTGGTGCCGCAATGCGTTCAACTGATCGCCAAAACCGCCGAGAAGATCGCTCGGCTGGTCAAGAACCTGATCAACGCGATCAAGACGCTGATCGGTTTGCTTGACAAGGCTGGGGGGCTGTTCGACCACGCCACGTCGGCGCTCCAGGCCATCGAACAGGGCACCGCAGCCACGAGCGCTGCGCCTAGCCTTCTGCCCGGTTTCTCGAATTATTCGATCAAGGCACGTCGTCCGTCAAGTGGCGGATCGGGTAGCTTGCCCCCCGTCGGCCCGCCCACCACACCCAGCAGCACGCCAGCGGCCAGATCGCCAGTCGGGTCGGGTTCCACGAGCGCCACCGGGCCCGATTCGAGGTCGCCGATGGCGCCTGAGGAGATCGACGCGCAAGGATACTTTCCCCAGCGACCGCAGCAGGGCCCCATCGGGGTGCATGGGGGTCCCCCGTACTCGTCCGCCCCCGAAGGCCCGTGGGCGACCCCCGTCCCAGAGGACGCCCACAACCACGTCATCTTCGGTGATCTGAAACCCGGCAGGAAACCGCCGGGGTTCACCGGCGGCCACGTTCCGGCGGTGAGCATTCCGCCCGACACCACGTTCCCCGCGGGACACGGCACCGGTATACGCCCGAATGGGAACCCCAATATTCCGCCACGGCCGCAACCGCTCCCGACTCCGCCGAACAGCGGTCTCATCGGCGGCCACGACCCCGCTGATCCCGGGGTGCCCGGCGTCTACAACCTTCCCAGGCCGCAGACCGTCGATACCGATGGAAAGACCTATACCAAGCCAGGCATTAGCACTACCTACCCGGACGGAATGCATCCCGGACTGGTGCAGAACAGCGGTAACCAGGCGTGGAACTTCGGCAACCCCAATGGCGGTTTCCAGCCGAACGGCCCGAAGACCAACAGCTTGGACCCAGCAGGAGGACGATGGCAGGGACAGGCCCAGATTCCGTTCACCCCGGTCTGGAACCCGGCCAGCGACCCCGGGCTGCCTCCGCACGGAGCAGCTGATCCCGACAACAAGTGGGCCGGGCGGATCATGAACGTTGACGGCTTCTACGGCGGCGACGGCGGCCCGAGGACCTACTGGCCCGACACGGACAGTCAACGCCCGCCCCAAACGTCTGGCTCGAGCAGCCCACGACCACCAAGGCGCTAGGAAGGTGACGTCTGTGCAACGGAAGTTTGGCCAGCGGTGAACGGTCTCTTCGGAATCAGCTCCTCGATCGAGATGTCGTTCGACTCACTGCGCAGACTCCGCATTGTCGCCCCCGAAACGCACTTGCCGCTGGCGGCGTGGCTGCACACCGATGTCCAGCCCAACATCGCCGGCCTCGACGAGCTAAGGGATGTCTCGTAACTGCTCTTGTGGTTTGTGGGACTGGTGTTGCGGATCAGGTTGCGAGGAGGATGTTGTGCAGATGCGCGATGCCGGAGACCGTGTCGTTCAGCGTGCTGGCGGCGCGGCGATAGTCGCGCAGGATCTTCCAGCACT
>NZ_JBFBAF010000090.1:0-3523 GCF_040682095.1 Amycolatopsis sp. NPDC051372 | reverse complement strand
GAACGAACGCTGCCACCCCTTCATCTGGACCAAAACCGCCGACGAGATCCTCAAGAAGTCCAACCGTCAGACCACTTCAAACACAGACCACTAGGTAGCATGCGCCGGGCGCTCGAGCAGCTCACCGAGCGGTCGCGCAGGCTCACCGAGCTGTTGCGCCAGAGCCGCGAAGCAGCCGGCTGGAGACTGGATGCCGGACGCGCTCGAGAAGCCGCCGAAGCCCAAAAAACGCGAGCGGAATCGCTCTACGGGATTCTCGAGAAACTGCGCGAAGACATTCAAGCGAACCGTATTCTGGCCGCGAATCGGCGGACCATCGCGGTCCGTGCGCAAAGTGAGGTCGACGGACTACCCAGCGGCAGCACGGCCGACCGCGCCGATCCCATCCCCGAACACCCCGTCGCCGTGCTGCGTACCTTCCTGGCCGACGCGCAGCGCGTCTACGACAAGGCCGAGGTCGGCGACGACCAGCTCAAGGACCTCCAGCACGCGGAATCCAAGGCGGACGAGAGGCGTCGAGCGTGGGAGGCCGAACCCGCCGACATCCGTGAACTCGCCCGGCGACTGCTCGCATCCACCGACGGGTCCGATACCGCCTCACGCGACGCCGCGATCGCGAGGGCCACGGCAGGGCTGGAAACCGCGAAGACAACCCACGAGGACGCGATCACCGAGACCGCGAACTGCCGCGCACGTCTTGAGCAGCTTCCGAAACCAACGGTCCTCCTGGACGAGTCGCGCCTACCGCAGGACGCGCTGCACGGCGATCAGCTGGTGGCCGAAGCTGGCCGCACGGTGAGCGATGCCGAAGAGACCCATCGGCATGGTGCCGCGCGGCTGGAAGCGGCCAAGGGCGAGTTGACCAACGCCAAGGCGACCGCCGAGGCTTTCAAGCAACTCGTCGAGATGCACGACGCGGCCTCGGACGACGCACCCGACGCGGATACCGCGGACGTCGAGCCGTTCATAGGTGACAAGGAAGCCGCGCACAACCGGTACCGCGAGCTGCGCCGAGCCGCGGTGCAAGCGTCGAAAGACTCACAGGCCGCGCAGCGCGAGCTACTCAAGCGGGCGGAACGCGTCACCCAGTGCGCCGGGGACAGCCGGTTCGAGACCCTGGCGATCCCGGCGCGGACGCAGATCCAGGGGGTCGGTGTCACAGTTCTGGCCGAGCACGCGGCCGACTGGGCCCGGCAGCTGCGTCCGCGGCTGCGGTCGCTGGCCGACGACCTGGCCCAAATAGGCCGGCACCGGGCCGCCATCCTCGAGCGGCTGAGCGCGATCGTCGACGGCGCACTGCGCCGGCTGCGAACGGCACAGCGGCTGTCCAAACTCCCGGACGGACTCGGGGATTGGTCCGGCTCGGAGTTCCTCCGCATTGGCTACGCAGCGGCAGACGGCGAACTGCTCACCCACCATCTGGGCGGAGTCCTCGACGAAGCGGTGGAGCACCACGCCAAGACCAAGAAATGCGACGGCCTGACCGTAGTGCTGCGGGCTGTCCGGGCCGCGGTCCCCAGGGGGTTCACGGTGACGATGCTCAAGCCGGACGCCGTGCTGCGGACCGAACGTGTCCGGATCTCCGATGTGCGCGACGTGTTCTCCGGCGGTCAGCATCTCACCGCGGCCATCATCCTTTACTGCACCCTGGCCGCGCTGCGCGCCAACGACCAAGGGAAGGTCCGCCGCCACCATTCAGGCGTCCTCTTCCTGGACAACCCCATTGGCCGGGCTTCGGCCAGCTATCTGCTGGACTTGCAACGGAGCGTGGCCAATACGCTTGGTGTCCAGCTCGTCTACCCACCGGTCTCTTCGAAGAAGAGGCCCTGGCGGGCTTTCCGCTGATCATCCGGCTGCGTAACGACGCGGACCTGCGCGCCGGGCGCAAGTACCTGTCGGTGCACGAGCGGGTCGTCCCGTACCTCGACTCGCTCCCGCAACCGACCGACACCGGCGTGCTCACCGCAACCAGGATCACTCTCCCGAAACGGCGCGATGACAAAGCGAATTGAACGCCTTGCCGATGCCCTCTACGAGGAGCTACTCGATTGGGCCGGGACCTGGCCTGGCGCCACGCACAAGGTGGTGCCCATAGATGAAGTACGCCGGTGCTTCAGTGCCGTCTTCGAGCACCGCGAGGGTGACGGCGGAATCGCGGCCACACTGCGAGCGGCCCTTTCGGTCCTCTCCGACTGCGGGCAGATCGTGCTCGTCAAAGCCACCGACCTCGAAAAGGTGGAACTGCCGCAGAAAATCAAGCTCGTGCCGACGGTAGTGAAGGCCCCGAAAACCATCCCCCCAATGCCCCGGTGGCACCGGTCTCTGTACGACCTGGAGGACGCTTGGCCGGCGGCCACGGATCACCAGCGTGTCCGGTACGTGGCAATCAACCAGTGGCTGATGGGTAAACCTGACACCACCGAGGTCCCCCTGCGGGAACGCTCCCTGGAGATCTTCGGGGCGTACGGCAGCGAGCAAGACTACGACTCACCCGAGAAGGCCCTCGACGAAATACGTAGCGGGCCGCTGTTCAGTGATCAGGAACGTCTCCTGCGCGTACTACACGCCGCTGCGACACCGCCACCGCTGCTGAGCAAACAGCCGCTCGAAGAGGCGGTACCCAACCAGCTCACTCGGGTCGGCGACGGTGACCTGCTGCTCGTCGTCGAGAACAGCGCGACCTGGTGGTCGATTGTGAAGGCCCTACCCGCACGGCACAACGTCGGGCACATCGCCTGGGGACTCGGTGCCAGCTTCACGTCGTCGATCCGGTCGATCACCGACAACCACGAGATCCGCCGAATCCGGTACTTCGGCGACGTCGACCTGTCCGGTCTTCGCATTCCAGACTCCGCCCGGCGCACCGCGCTCGCCGGCGGCTTGCCGTCCGTCACCCCTGCGGTGAATCTCTACACGGAGTTGTTCGCGATCGGCCGCAGCTGGCGAGCCGCCGACAGAGCCGCGAACGAGAGCCGTGCACGCCAACTGGCCACGTGGCTTCCCATCGAACACCGTGATGCTGCCATCCGGCTGCTCACCGAACGTCGCCGCATCGCCCAGGAATGGGTAGGCTACCGACACCTTGCCCGCACTACGAGCTGGCACGCTGACCTGATCTGAAGCGGCCAGCGAAAGATGCACCGCCACATGCAGGACTGTGACATCACCTTGTGGATCCAAGCCACTCGCCGACACAGACCTCAAAGGTCGCTAATCGAACTGCCCGCATCTTACAGCTGCCGTCCTGACGGAGCCAACGCTGTCAAACGACGGCACGAACTCGGCGGCCGCAGCGGCGACCAGACCGCTCCCGGCGCCGGCAGCCTCACCCGGTACCACGACGAGCAGGTCACACTATTCAGTCTCTCTACGACACCGCACCACAGGACTGATCCGGACGTCTTCCTCGGAGAACGTAACAGGAAGATCCTGATGCGCCCCGGGTTCTGTGCAGGCTCTGATCTCAGGGAGGATGCAGAGCATGCCGGCACCGAAGAAGTACAGCGACGAGCTGCGTGAGCGG
>NZ_JBFBAF010000089.1:0-3547 GCF_040682095.1 Amycolatopsis sp. NPDC051372 | reverse complement strand
GGCCGTTGAGCGTGGTCATCGGTTCCTTCGAGCAGTGACGGGGTTCAGGGACAGCGGACGACGGCGCAGGCTTCGTAGCCGGGAGCTCGGGCGCGTACCCAGCGTTCGACGTTGCCGCCGCGGGCGATGGCGGCGGTGGCGTAGACGTCGGCCCACAGCAGGCTCGGGCCGGCGACCGTCGCGGACATCAGGGCCCGCGCAGGGGCGCCGGTGTGGGGATCGACGATGTGGTGGCCGCGAGCCGCCGTGCCGGACGTGGCCACGCCGCCCGCGCGTACGGTTCGCACGGCCAGCAGGCGGCCGCGGTCGCGGGGGTCTTCGACGCCGACGCGCCACGCCGCCGAATCCGGGGCGTGCACGGCGACCACGACGTCGCCGCCCGCGTTGAGGCAGTAGTCGTGGTCCGGCAGCCCGTCGAGGAACGTGGCGGCGGTCTGGGCGGCCCAGCTCTTGACGAGTCCGGACGGGTCGTAGCCGGCGGGGAGGTCGGCGTCGAACCAGCCGTCGGTGCGCTCACGGGCTTCGACGCACAGTCGCGCGACTTCGCGGACCCACGGATGCCGATCGCCGGGCGGGAGTTCGCCGCGGCGGATGCGGCTGACTTCGCTGCCGGGCCGGTGGAGGCTGAACAGCCGGTCGATCGTGCACAGGTACGAGAACACCTCCGCGACAACGGATTCCGCCGCGACGTCGGTGCGGACACCCGGGCCTCGCAGGTGCAGGCTGATCGGCATGCCCATGATCACGCGCATCCATGCGCGCCGGTCCGGCCCGGTCACCGGTGGGCCGCGTCGATCGCGGATTGGAGGGACTGGAGGTAGCCCTGCGAGGTGTAGGTCGCGCCGCTGACGGTGTCGATCTGCGCGCTCTGCGCCTGCAGTACCTCCTGGTTCAGGACCGGCACCGCGGCGGAGTTGATGCGCACGTCGCGGCCGGACTCCTGGGGCACCTGCAGCACGCGCGCGGCCGTGATCTTCCCGCCTGCCACGGTGATCTCGACCTGGACCGGGCCATACGGCGTGTCGGCGGCCGCGCCGGTGAACGTGCCGGCACCCGAGCCGGTTGCGGAGGGGGCCGACGGCGCCGAGGTCGAAGGCGACCGGACGACACCGGGTAGCTGCGCGGTGACCGAGGTCTGGTTCGTGCTCGTGCGGTAGCTGAACAGCAGGACGACGATCGACACGGTGGCCGCGATGGCGATGGCGATTCTTCGCATGTCCGGAGCTCCTACCAAGCGAACTGTTCGAAGTGGACCCGCTCTCGCGGTACCCGGCACTGCTGCGCGGATTCGCTCACGGCGCTTGCCCACGCGGTGGGGCCGCAGATGATCACGTCGTGCTCGGCGATGTCGGGCACGAAGTAGCGCAAGATGGTGTGGTCGGGCACGGAGGCGTAGAGCGCGGGTAGCCACGAAGCGCGCCCGCGAGCGCGGTGGCCCGGCAGGTAGTGGATCCGCACTCCACGGGTCCGTGCGAGGTGCTCGAGCTCGTGGTGGAACAGCGCGTGCGCGGGGGAGGAGAACCGGTAGAACACCACGGCTTCGCCGGGCTCGTAGGGCAGTTCTTCCAGAAGTGCCCGCAACGGTGTGATCCCGATTCCGGAGGCGAACATCGTGATCTTGCGTCCTGTTCGGACGCTGCCGGTGAGGGCGCCGTACGGGCCTTCGAACCACACTCGCGTCCCCACGGGCAGAGCCGCGAGCCGCGCGCTGCCGGGGCCGAGGTCCCGGGCGGTGATCCGGAGGCGGTGGCCGTCCGGTGCGGCGGAGAGGGAGAACGGCTTGCCGCGCGTCCACCCGGCACCGTGGAACCGCCACACGAAGAACTGTCCTGCCACCACTTTCAGCCGGTCGAGCCGGCGCCCGCGCAGATACACGGATACGACGCCGGCACCTTCGGGCACCACGCGGTCGACCACAAGGCGGTGCCGCAGGCTGAGCGCAAGCGGGAGTGCCACGCGGAACACCAGCAGCGCTCCGGCGGCGGCGGCGTAGGCGCTCCACCAGAACACGGTCGCCGTGGCCGAGGCGGTGAAGTCCTCGCCCGTCCACAGCTGGTGCGGCAGGGCGAGGCCGACACCGAGGTAGGCGTAGAGGTGCAGCAGGTGCCACGACTCGTACCTCAACCGGCGCCGCGCGGCCCGGACCGACGTGACGACGACCAGGACGAGCGCGGCCGTGCCGGCGGTCGCCAGCAGCATGCCCGGGTACGTGGTCACGAGATCCCACACTTCGGCGAGAAGTCCGGTGTGGTCGGTCGCGGCGTAGCCGAGCGAGATCAGGACGATGTGCAGGCACAGCAGCACGAACGAGGTGAACCCGGTGAGCCGGTGCCGGCGCGCCAGCGCGTCTTGGCCGTAGCTGCGCTCGACCCACGGGATCCGCGCCATCAGCAGCACCTGCAGCAGCAAGAGCGCGGCGGCCAGCAGGCCGGTCAGCCGGCCCGTCGACGTGAGCGCGGCCGCTACGGATCCCAGCTGCTGCACGCCCTGGTCCGAAACCCACAGCGCCGCGACGAACAGGAGCATCGCCCAGGCCGCCAGCCCGGCGGCGTCGCGCCACCACCGGTGGAGCGGACGGACCCGGCGCGTGGCGGGAACTTCGCCGGGCCGGATCGCGAGGGGAACGGTGGACATCGGGTGCTCCTGGTGGTGTTCGTGGTGTCACCACCTTTGCGGAGCGCGGTTAGTTCCCGGCGTGATCTGGGTGAGAAGACGGTAAGAGTCGATCACCGTCGACGGTGAACCCCACGACGGCCCCACCCCCCGAGCGCAGGCGGGCGACGACGGTTCCGTCGTGCGCCGCGGCTGTTTCGCGCACGATCGCCAGCCCGAGCCCGGAGCCCGGCAGCGCCCGGGCCGCGTCGGCGCGGTGGAAGCGGTCGAAGACGTGCGGCAGGTCCTGCGCGGGAATCCCGGGACCGCGGTCGAGGACTTCGATCTGTCCGCTTCGGACGGTCAGCTCGATCGGCTCGCTACCCCCGGCATCGAACTTCACCGCGTTCTCGAGCAGGTTGGCCACCGCACGCTCCAGCCTGCGCGCCTGCCCTGAGACGACGGTGTCGTCGGCGTCGACCACCACCGCCCGGCCGGACCGTCGCCGCACCCGCTCGGCGGCGCGCTCGGCGACCGCGGCCAGCTCGACCGGGCCGGTCTCTTCGCTGTCGTAGCGCCGGGTGGCGAGGTCGACGATCTCGGTGATGAGGTGCGTCAGCTCGCGCGTTTCGCCGTCGACGTCGTCGAGCAGTCGTATGCGGGAGTCGGGAGACAGCTCGTCGAAGCGCCGCATCACCTGGGCGTTGGTCCGCAGGCTCGTCAACGGTGTGCGCAGCTCGTGCGCGGCGTCCTGGACGAGGCGCTCCTGGTCGGCGCGGGCGTCGGCGAGCCGGCTGAGCATGTGGTCGAAGGACGTGGCCAGGCGGCCGACCTCATCACGTCCACCAGTGGGGACGCTCGCCTGCACGAGGCCGCCGTCGGTCACCTGCTCGGTGACGGCCGTGAGCCGCACGAGCCGGCGGGTGATCTGGCGCGCGAGCAGCCAGCCCGCGAG
>NZ_JBFBAF010000088.1:0-3647 GCF_040682095.1 Amycolatopsis sp. NPDC051372 | reverse complement strand
AAGTTAGCTCACTCATTAGGCACCGGGATCTCGACCGATGCCCTTGAGAGCCTTCAACCCAGTCAGCTCCTTCCGGTGGGCGCGGGGCATGACTATCGTCGCCGCACTTATGACTGTCTTCTTTATCATGCAACTCGTAGGACAGGTGCCGGCAGCGCTCTGGGTCATTTTCGGCGAGGACCGCTTTCGCTGGAGCGCGACGATGATCGGCCTGTCGCTTGCGGTATTCGGAATCTTGCACGCCCTCGCTCAAGCCTTCGTCACTGGTCCCGCCACCAAACGTTTCGGCGAGAAGCAGGCCATTATCGCCGGCATGGCGGCCCCACGGGTGCGCATGATCGTGCTCCTGTCGTTGAGGACCCGGCTAGGCTGGCGGGGTTGCCTTACTGGTTAGCAGAATGAATCACCGATACGCGAGCGAACGTGAAGCGACTGCTGCTGCAAAACGTCTGCGACCTGAGCAACAACATGAATGGTCTTCGGTTTCCGTGTTTCGTAAAGTCTGGAAACGCGGAAGTCAGCGCCCTGCACCATTATGTTCCGGATCTGCATCGCAGGATGCTGCTGGCTACCCTGTGGAACACCTACATCTGTATTAACGAAGCGCTGGCATTGACCCTGAGTGATTTTTCTCTGGTCCCGCCGCATCCATACCGCCAGTTGTTTACCCTCACAACGTTCCAGTAACCGGGCATGTTCATCATCAGTAACCCGTATCGTGAGCATCCTCTCTCGTTTCATCGGTATCATTACCCCCATGAACAGAAATCCCCCTTACACGGAGGCATCAGTGACCAAACAGGAAAAAACCGCCCTTAACATGGCCCGCTTTATCAGAAGCCAGACATTAACGCTTCTGGAGAAACTCAACGAGCTGGACGCGGATGAACAGGCAGACATCTGTGAATCGCTTCACGACCACGCTGATGAGCTTTACCGCAGCTGCCTCGCGCGTTTCGGTGATGACGGTGAAAACCTCTGACACATGCAGCTCCCGGAGACGGTCACAGCTTGTCTGTAAGCGGATGCCGGGAGCAGACAAGCCCGTCAGGGCGCGTCAGCGGGTGTTGGCGGGTGTCGGGGCGCAGCCATGACCCAGTCACGTAGCGATAGCGGAGTGTATACTGGCTTAACTATGCGGCATCAGAGCAGATTGTACTGAGAGTGCACCATTGCGGTGTGAAATACCGCACAGATGCGTAAGGAGAAAATACCGCATCAGGAAATTGTAAGCGTTAATATTTTGTTAAAATTCGCGTTAAATTTTTGTTAAATCAGCTCATTTTTTAACCAATAGGCCGAAATCGGCAAAATCCCTTATAAATCAAAAGAATAGACCGAGATAGGGTTGAGTGTTGTTCCAGTTTGGAACAAGAGTCCACTATTAAAGAACGTGGACTCCAACGTCAAAGGGCGAAAAACCGTCTATCAGGGCGATGGCCCACTACGTGAACCATCACCCTAATCAAGTTTTTTGGGGTCGAGGTGCCGTAAAGCACTAAATCGGAACCCTAAAGGGAGCCCCCGATTTAGAGCTTGACGGGGAAAGCCGGCGAACGTGGCGAGAAAGGAAGGGAAGAAAGCGAAAGGAGCGGGCGCTAGGGCGCTGGCAAGTGTAGCGGTCACGCTGCGCGTAACCACCACACCCGCCGCGCTTAATGCGCCGCTACAGGGCGCGTCCCATTCGCCAATCCGGATATAGTTCCTCCTTTCAGCAAAAAACCCCTCAAGACCCGTTTAGAGGCCCCAAGGGGTTATGCTAGTTATTGCTCAGCGGTGGCAGCAGCCAACTCAGCTTCCTTTCGGGCTTTGTTAGCAGCCGGATCTCAGTGGTGGTGGTGGTGGTGCTCGAGTTATGAGGCGGCAGGACGAACGGCGGTATCAGACGCCTTCGCACCAGCTTCTACTTCTGCCTCGGCTTCAGGTGCTGGCTCAGCGAGACGGTCCAAACGGGGCGGATGTACCGGGGCGGTTTCTTCACCCAGCGTGGTGGCTGCGATAAGGTCACACGCATCCGCGTTGGAATAGGGATGCATGGTACCCGCACGGACGTCGCGGTGTGCACGCTCGTACACCGATCCTGGGCGCAACGCGGGGGTTCCAATAATACGGATCACGCGATCCACAATTTCGACCGCGTTGTTGGTTCCAACGTTCTTGGTCAAGACGGCGCGGGCCATACCTTGTTGGATTGTCAACGCGTTCCAGAGCCCGTTGCCCATTACTTCGCCCGCAGTGCGCTCAATTAACGCACGACTCGTCTCGATCAATTCCTCGCACGCAGCGATCTCCGCACGGATGTACGGGCGATCTTCCCATCCGCGCGAACGAACGTCACGAACGCATGTTTCGAATGCACCGACCGCAACACCTAAATAAACCGCTGCGAATGTAGGCATCGCCCATCCCCATACGGTCTGTAAGAGTGAACCATCAAGACTACCGACGGGGTACGATGTCAGTACATTTTCCTCGGGTACCATAACATCACGGAGCTCGATGTTCTCCGAACGTGTTGCACGGAGTCCGGAAGTATTCCACGTTCCCTCAAGCACGCGCACGCCTGGAGAATCGGCGGGAATGCGGAACACCAGCACGTGGGGGCCGTCCGGGTGCTCACGGTACTCAGCCATGCTGGTCATGTGAGTCATCACGGCAGAGCCTGTCCCGAATGTCTTATCACCCGTTACCAGGTACCCACCCTCAACTTTGCGCGCCTTCGCGCCAGTAGTACGGACCAGGGCGTGCCCTGGTTCAGCGGTGGCACCCATTAAGATCACGCGTCCCTCGACGATCTCAGTTAAGGTCTTACGAGCGCGCTCATCCCCGGTCGTACGCCAGGCACGCGCCATCTGGCCCGCCATACTCAAATGCATATTAACCGCCAGGGCCGTGGATGCACAACCGGCAGCGAGACGTTCCTGGGCTACTGCCATGTCCGCTAATGTGCCGCCCAGGCCGCCTAATTCGCGCGGAACAGTTAAGGCCAGATACCCTGCGGCGCGGAGTTCATCAATGTTACGAAAGGGGAATGCCGCGGTGCGGTCATGCTCGGCTGCACGCTCGCGAAACACTGCAGCCATATCCTCAGCAAGTTCAACGTAACGCTGACGAGCTGGGCGCGTAATGAGCAGGTGCATATGGCTGCCGCGCGGCACCAGGCCGCTGCTGTGATGATGATGATGATGGCTGCTGCCCATGGTATATCTCCTTCTTAAAGTTAAACAAAATTATTTCTAGAGGGGAATTGTTATCCGCTCACAATTCCCCTATAGTGAGTCGTATTAATTTCGCGGGATCGAGATCTCGATCCTCTACGCCGGACGCATCGTGGCCGGCATCACCGGCGCCACAGGTGCGGTTGCTGGCGCCTATATCGCCGACATCACCGATGGGGAAGATCGGGCTCGCCACTTCGGGCTCATGAGCGCTTGTTTCGGCGTGGGTATGGTGGCAGGCCCCGTGGCCGGGGGACTGTTGGGCGCCATCTCCTTGCATGCACCATTCCTTGCGGCGGCGGTGCTCAACGGCCTCAACCTACTACTGGGCTGCTTCCTAATGCAGGAGTCGCATAAGGGAGAGCGTCGAGATCCCGGACACCATCGAATGGCGCAAAACCTTTCGCGGTATGGCATGATAGCGCCCGG
>NZ_JBFBAF010000087.1:0-3969 GCF_040682095.1 Amycolatopsis sp. NPDC051372 | reverse complement strand
TGAAAAACGGCGTTGATCCCGAGTATGCGCATCGACCTGCCTCTGGCGTCCGGGGGCCCGCCGGCGGACCCGCGTTCGTCTATAGCGCTACCCGGTGAAGTCGCCGATAAACGAATTCCGCCAAAAGCCCTGGGCGTCGCTACTCACAGTAGCGGCGCCCGGCCGAACCAGGCCGCCGTGCGGCGCAGCCCGTCGTCTGCGTCGATCTTCGGTTCCCAGCACAGGACGTCGCGCGCGAGCGAGATGTCGGGGCATCGTCGCCGCGGATCGTCGACCACCGCGTCGATGCGTTCGATGGGCGAATCGGAGCCGGTGATGACCTTGACGCGCTCGGCGACCTGACGGACGGTCAGCTCGTCGGGGTTGCCGAGGTTGATCGGCCCCGGGTGGTCCGACCGCGCGAGCGCGAGAAGCCCGCGCACGGTGTCTTCGACGTAGCAGATGGACCGCGTCTGCTCGCCCGTGCCGGTGACGGTGAGTGGCTCTCCGGCCAGCGCCTGGGTGAAGAACGCGGGAATCATGCGCCCGTCGTTCACGCGCATGCCGGGGCCGTAGGTGTTGAAGATCCGCGCGATGCCCGTGTCGACGCCGAGTTCGCGGCGGTAGGCCGACGTGAGTGCCTCGGCGTAGCGCTTGGCTTCGTCGTAGACGCTGCGCGGGCCGATCGGGTTCACGTTGCCCCAGTAGCGCTCGCGCTGCGGGTGTTCGAGCGGGTCGCCGTAGACCTCGCTGGTGGACGCGAGCACGAAGCGGGCGCCGGCCCGGCGGGCAAGGTCGAGCGCGTGCTCCGTGCCGTGGGAACCGGCGCGCAGGGTCTCGATCGGCAGAGCGAGGTAGTCGCGCGGCGAGGCTGCGGACGCCAGGTGGAACACCACGTCAACTCGGTCCTCGAACGTGATCGGTTCGGTGACGTCGTGGCGCACGAACCGGAACCGTTCGTGGTCGCGGAACTCCTCGAGCGCGGCGGCCGAGGAGGTCGCAAGATTGTCCACAGCGGTCACTTCGAAGCGTTCGGACAGCAGCAGCGCGCACAGGTGGGCGCCGACGAACCCGGCCCCTCCGGTCACCACCGCGATGTTTCCCCGGTCGGTCGTGAGTCGCCTGGTGGTCATGCGGTTGCGGCTACCCAGCGCCACCCTGGGCGAAACGGTGTGAGGCGGGCACGGGCGGGTACCCGAAGATCATGCGAGTTCTGCTCACGGGTTGGGCCAGTTTCCTGCACGGAGAAGCGACCGCGGGTTACGTCCTGGGGTTGCGCGCGGCCGACGCCGCGCTGGCGGCCGCCGGGATCGACCACGACGTCGCGTGGAGCCCGGCGTTCCGGCCGGGCACGTTGCACCTCGGTGCGGCACCGCCCGAGGACTACACGCACGTGGTGTTCGCCTGCGGCCCGGTGCACGGCCCGCAGCTGCGTGACCTGCACGAACGGTACGCGGATTGCCGGCGGATCGCAGTGGGCGTGTCCGTGCCAGATCCGGCTGACACCGCCGTGACCGGCTTTCACCGCGTCCTCCCGCGCGACGACGCCACCACGGCCGCGCCGGATTTGTCGTTGAGCGCGTCCACGTCGGCGGTGCCGGTGCTCGGGGTCGTGCTCGCGCCGCGGCAACCGGAGTACGGCACCGCCGGCCGGCACGACGAGGTGCACGAGGCTCTCGCCGGCTGGCTGGCCGGCCTCGACTGCGCCCGCGTGCCGCTGGATTCGCGGCTGGCGCACGAGGACTGGGAGCGGTGCGCGACGCCGGACCAGTTCGTCACGGCACTGTCCAGAATGGACGCGGTGGTCACCACCCGACTGCACGGACTTGCCCTGGGGCTCAAGGCCGGTGTGCCGGTGGTCGCGGTGGCCCCCTTGGCAGGCGGCGCCAACGTGACGGCGCAAGGACGGGCACTCGGCTGGCCGGTGCTCACAGCTGCGGAGGCGGGCGATCGGGCCCTGCTCGACGACCGGCTGGCGTGGTGCCTCTCGGAGGACAGTCGCGCCCGGGCAAAGACGGACGCGCCGGCGCCCGAGTCCGCGTTGGCGGTTCTGGTCGGCGAGCTGGTGGGCTCGCGGTGAGGGCGCGCACGACAGTGGTCATCGCGACCCGCGACCGGGCGTGCGAGCTGGACCGGACGCTGACCGAACTGTCCGCACTGGATCCTGTACCATCTGTCGTGGTTCTGGACAACGCTTCCCGTGACGACACGGCAAGCGTCGCGGAGTCGTACCCGCAGGTGCAGGTGATCCGGCTGCCGCACAACCGGGGGGCCGCCGCGCGGAACCTCGGCGTCCGCATGGCCGGCACGCCCTATGTGGCCTTCAGCGACGACGAATCCTGGTGGGCGCCGGACGCCCTACACGAGGCCGAGCGGATCTTCGACAAGCACCCGCGTGCCGGCCTGCTCGCCGCCCGCACGCTCGTCGGTCCAGAGCACCGCGACGACCCGCTGACCCCGGAGCTGGCCCACAGCCCGCTGGGCTGGCCGGACGGCGCGCCCGGGCCGCTCGTACTCGGCTTCCTGGCGTGTTCGGCGGTTGTGCGCCGCGCGGCCTACCTCGACGTCGGCGGGTTCAGCCCGCTGTTGCACTTCGGGGCCGAGGAACAGCTGCTGTCCTACGACCTCGCCGCGCGCGGCTGGCAGCTGTGTTACGTCGAGGACCTGCTCGCCCACCACCACCCATCGCCCTCCCGGCCGCCGTCTTCCTGGCGCCTCCGAGCCGAAGAACGCAACCGGCTGCTGATCGCCGTGCTGCGCCGGCCGTGGCGTGAAGTGTGGCGCACGGCCCGGAGCGCGCCGTCGGCCGTGCTGGGCGCGTTGCCCCGGCTGCCGAGAGCGCTGCGCGGCAGGCGCGTGCTGCCCGGCGCGATAGAACACCAGGCCCGAACACTGGAAGGAACCGCGAAGTGCGCCGTATCTCGGTCGTGATCATCACCCGCAACCGCCGCGACCAGCTGCGGCGGACGCTGGTGCACATGACGTCCCTGCCCGACGAAGCTCCGATCGTCGTGGCGGACAACGCTTCCGCCGACGGCTCGGCGGAGATGGTCGCGCGCGAGTTCCCCGCCGTCCGGCTGCTGCGGCTGGGCGAGAACCTGGGAGCGGTGGCGCGCAACCTCGCGGTCGCGGAGGTGACCACGCCGTACGTCGCGTTCTGCGATGACGACACGTGCTGGCAAGCGGGCGCTCTCACCCGTGCCGCCGAGCTGCTCGATCAGCACCTGGACCTGGGCTCGATCACCGGCCGCTGCCTCGTCGAGCCAGGCCTGGCGGAGGACCCCATCACGCCCGAGCTGCGCAACTCACCCGTGCCGGGCCCGGACTGGCTCCCCGGTCCCGCCCTGCTGGGCATCATGGCCGGCCTGACCGCTGTGCGCGTCGACGCCTTCCACGAGGTCGGTGGCTTTTCTCCGCGGTTGTGGCTCGGCGGCGAGGAAGAGCTGTTCGCACTCGACCTCGCCGCCCGCGGGTGGTGGATGTCCTGGGCCGAAGATGTCGTGATCCACCACGCGCCTTCGCCGCTTCGCGACCCCCGCCACCGGCGGCGCCTGGGTATCCGCAACACGCTCTGGACGCTGCTCCTGCGCCGGCCCTGGTCCGCCGTGGCCCGCCGCGGTGCCGACGTGCTCCGCTCGGCTCCGTTCGACGGTGCGACGTTCGCCGCGCTGGGCGAGGTGCTGCGCGGGCTCCCGTGGGTGCTGGCCGAGCGTCGCGTGGTGCCGGCGGCGGTGGAAGAAGGGCTGCGGCTGCTGGAAGGTCCGCAGCGTGAGTCGAAGGCGCGCCGTTACGTCGGCTGAGGGGCACGGTTGCGCTCCCGAGCCTGCACTCGGGGGCGGAACCGTGGCCCTCAGCGCGCTTCGGCGGTCGCTGCCACCTCAGGCACGATCTTGAGGTATGCCCGGGCCGTGTCCGCCGCGACGCGGTCCCACGAGTAGCGCGCCCGTACCCGGTCCAGGCCGGCGACCCCGTACGCGTGGCCCAGCGCCG
>NZ_JBFBAF010000086.1:0-4053 GCF_040682095.1 Amycolatopsis sp. NPDC051372 | reverse complement strand
CCCCCCGGATCATGCCTTCGACTGGGGGCGTAAGTCATGCCAGGCCTGGTGACCACAACTCCCTGGTGGGAGCACACGAAAAAGGTAACGGGGGCCAGCAGCAGAGCGGTGAACGTGATCGCGCACGCCACCACGATGTACAGCGCGATCACCCACGACCCGCCGAACCCCGCGAACAACGCGGCCGCGATGAACGGCGCCGGGCCGCTCGTGATCAAGCCACCGACCTGGTACGCGACCGAAACGCCCGTGTAGCGGTGTTCCGCGCCGAACAGTTCGGCGAGGAAGCCGGCCATCGCGCTGTAGGTGGTGGCGTGGCCCAGGGTTGCGAGCAGGAACATCGCGAGCAGCACCGCGGCCGGCGCGCCTGTGTCGAGGAGCCAGAAGAAGGGGAACGCGACGGCGGCCGAGTACACCGCGCCGGCGAGGAGGACCTTGCGGCGGCCGATGCGGTCGGCGAGGACGGCGACCAAGGGCACGGCCGCGATGTCGACCAGTGAAGCCACGATGAGGCAGGTCAGCACCGTGCCCCGGGACACCCCCGCGGAGTTCGGCCCGTACGACAGCACGAAAACGCTCGCGATGTAGAACGGGATGTTCGTGCCCGCCTGCGCGAAAATCCCGACGAGCACCGCGCGCAGTGATCGTCGCAGGGTGTCCCTCAACGGAAACGTGGGCGCGTCGGGGCGCTTGAACTCCGGGGACTCCTCGAGTCGCGACCGCACGTACAGCCCGACGAGGATGAGCACCGCGCTCGCCAGGAACGGCAGGCGCCAGCCCCAGCTCAGCAGCTGGTCCTTCGGCAGCTGCTGCACCGCGAGGAACGCCGACGCCGACAGCACGAGACCCGCGGGCACCCCGGCCTGCGGCCAGCTGCCGTAGAACGCGCGCCGGTGCGGCGGGGCGTGCTCGACGGCCATCAGCACCGCGCCGCCCCACTCGCCGCCGACGGCGAAGCCCTGCAGCAGCCGCACGAGCACCAGCAGGATCGGTGCGGCGACGCCGATCTGGCCGTATGTCGGCAACAGGCCGATGGCGACCGTGCCGCCGCCCATCAGCAGCAGCGACAGGAAGAGCATCCGCTTGCGGCCGATCCGGTCGCCGAAGTGACCGAACACGATGCCGCCGAGCGGGCGCGCCACGAAGGCGACCCCGAACGTCGCGAAGGCCGCCAGGGTGCCGGCCAGCGGGTTGAGCGTGGGGAAGAACTGGGCGTTGAAGACGAGTGTGGCCGCCGAGCCGAAGATGAAGAAGTCGTACCACTCGACGGCGGTGCCGACGAAACTCGCGAACGCCACGCGCGCGGGTCTGACCCGCGTCGCCTGCTGCTGCTCGACAACCACAACTACCTCCGACGTCATTGGGGAGACGGCACGCGAACGGCGTGCCGGTGGTGGCCGCCACGGGTCCCGGACCAGCGGCGGACGGACCAGGCCGGCGATCTTCAAGCCCGTGACCTGGGATGTTGCGCGGAACTATAGCCGTACCGACCGATCGGTACAAGCCCTTGCGGGCTGTGAGGCAACGCTCCTGCCCCGCCCGGCGCGGCCTGCTGCCCGCGCCGGTGCGCAACGAGTAGAACAACGGTGGTGAGCGACGAAGTGTCCTTTCGCGACTTCGAGGTTTTCCTCGCGTTCGCCCGGAACGAGCACTTCGTCCGCGCGGCGGAGGAGCTCGGCGTCAACGCGACGACGGTGCAGCGCAGCGTCCGCGCGCTGGAGCGCAAGCTCGGGGTCGACCTCGTCGAGCAGCACGGGCGCCGCGTCCGGCTGCGCGAAGCCGGCCGGGTGCTCGCGCGCGAGGCGAGCTCGGTGCTGCGCACGCGCGCCGACGCGATCGTCACCACCCGCGCCGCTTCAGGGGATCTGCGGCAGGTGCTGCGGATCGCGCACACGTTTTCCCTCGGGCTCGGCTTCGTGCCCGAGGTGCTGGCCGGCCTCCTCGAACGCCACCCCTACCTGCGGTTCCGCTGCCACCAGAGCTCCGCGACGGACGCGGTCACCCACCTGCTGCGCGGCGACGCCGACGTGGTGCTCGGCTCAGCCGCCCCGGCCGACCCCGACGTGGTGGTGCTGCCGCTGTTCACCGAACCCCTGCTGCTCGCGGTGCCGATCGGGGATCCGCTGACCCGCCGTGATGTGGTGCACCTGCGCGAAGCGAAGGACCGGTCGTTCGTCGCCATGGCGCCGGGCGCGAGCAGCCGCGCGCACCTGACTGGTGCGTGCGCCCGTGCCGGGTTCGTGCCGCGCGTGACGGTGGAGGGCAGCGACCCGTTCGTCGTCGAGTCGATGGTCGGCGCGGGGCTCGGCGTTTCCGTGGTGCCGGGCCGGATGGCCGATCACCACCACCCGCGCGTCGTGCGGATCCCGATCGCCGACGAGGGCTGTCACCGCACGATTTTCCTGTCGCACCGCAAAAAGTCCGCTGCGACGCCGATGGTGCGGGCGCTCACGAGCGTCGCGGTGGCGCGGGGCGGCGACTGACCGTTGCGATTTTCGCAACGGACCGGCGCGGGGTTGTCGTTGTTCGCGGCGGGCGGCGTTGAAATGATCTTCGGATGGCTTCCGACTCGACCCGGCTCTTCTGCGCGCACGCGCGGAAAGCAGCCGAAACGCCGCTGCCCGACGCGGTGGCCCGGGCCGCGCGGCGCAGTCTGCTCAACGTGCTCGGCGCGGCGATCGGTGCGGCTCGCACCCCGGCGGTCGAGGCGGTGCTCGCCACCGCGGCCGAGCTCGGGGCCACCGGTGTCGTCCCGATTCCCGGCCGCGGTGAACGGCTCGACCCCGAGTGGGCCGCGATCGTCACCGGCACGGCCGGGCACCTCGACGACTTCGACGACACCCACCTGCACACCGTGATCCACCCCGGCGCCACCGCCCTTGCCGCCGTGCTGGCGCTCGCCCCCGAAACCGCTCCCGACGGCGCCACGGCGCTCACCGCGTTCGCCCTCGGGTGCGAGGCGCAGCTGCGGATCGGGGTTGCCATTTCGCCCAGCCACTACGACCGCGGCTGGCACATCACCGGCACGTGCGGCGTGTTCGGCGCGGCCGTCGCCGCCGGCCACCTGCTCGGCCTCGACGCGACACAGCTCGGCCACGCGCTCGGCATCGCCGCGACGGGCACGCTCGGCCAGCGTGAAGCGTTCGGCTCCATGACCAAACCGCTGCACGCGGGAAAAGCCGCCGCCACGGGGGTGTTCGCGGCGCGGCTGGCGGCCGCCGGACTGCCGGCACCCGACGATCCGCTCGGCCCCGGCGGCGTGCTGCCGGTGTTCGCCGAGCCTCGCTACGAACAGCTGCGGCGCGCCTGGACCGGCGCGTGGGAGCTGGAGCGCAACACGTTCAAGCCCTACCCGTGCGGGATCGTGGCGCACCCCGCGATCGACGCCGCCGTCGCCGCGTCCGCGCTGATCGAGCAGCCGCGTTCGATCACGGCCGTCGAGATCCGGTGCCACCCGCTGGTGCCCGAGCTGATGGGCCGCGCCCAGCCCGTCGACGGCCTGCAGGCGCGCTTCAGCGCCCGGCACGCGGCGGCCGTCGGCCTGCTCGACGGCGAGGCCGGGCTGCGCCAGTTCTCCGACGAGCGCGCGGCCGCCGCCGACGTGACCCGGCTGCGCGAGATGACGAAGCTCGTGCCGGTCGCCGAGTGCCCGCGGGACGCGGCGACAGTGCGCGTCGAACGGGAAGGGGAGGATCCGGTGGAGGTCCACGTCGAGCACGCGCGCGGCAGCGAGGCCCGACCGCTCACCGACGAGGAACTGTTGAGGAAGGTCGACAGCCTGGTCGAACCGGTGCTCGGCGCCGGCGCGGCCCGCAAGCTGGCGGCGGCCGTCGACGGGCTCGCCACCGCACCCGGGCTCGGCGCGCTGCTCGACGCGGTGGTCGCGTGACCGAGGAGATCCTGGCCCTCGTCCACGCCCCGGTGGCCGACTCCCCGGAGGTCGCCATCGCGCTCGCGCTCGTCCGGGCCGCCGAACCGGCCGGCGCGGTGCGGGAAGCGCTGGGCCCGGTGGCCGGCCGGTCGTCCGGCCGCGCCCGCGTGTAGCCGTCCAGG
>NZ_JBFBAF010000085.1:0-4373 GCF_040682095.1 Amycolatopsis sp. NPDC051372 | reverse complement strand
ATATTAACATCTATTTATTTATGATATCTCACAGGGTTTAATATTTTATAAATGTTATTAACAAGACCAGCAGGTTTATCTTTAACAATTATAAAAACACAAACCAATAACTATTGGTGCAATTTATCTGGAGCAATGCTATTTAAAATCTTATTCTTAATAAAAAATGTAGTAAAATCTTGTAAAAAATAAATTTATAATGCTTTATGGAAAACCTAAATGAAATATACATTCATCCATTTTTTGTTAAGAATATTAAATTACAGATCGTTTATTAAAATAACTAAAACTCAAAAACAGTCATGTTATAAGTAAAACATTGATAATTACATGTTATATTAGGCCATGATAAATAAACATAATTTAAATAAGGTAGTAGCATAATGAAATTTATAGTACTAATCATTTTTGTTTACTTATTAACTTTAATGATTAATCATTTATGATTACTATCTGTAAAATGATTATTAGCCACTACCTGTGATATAGCGTTTGTTAATTGCCCACCGGTTAATTAACACCCGTATAATTCTCTATCAATTACAAATCATCTTCCATCTTTACGGATATCAACAATAAGCCCTGTTCTGTTTGAGCCTAACACTTTAAGGCTTGTAAGGGCAACATCTTTGGGGTCAAGAAGCAAGTCGCTTGGTTCAACGCCAAAATTCGATGTTCTCATCGGTGTTGCAGTTCTTTCTGGATTAATACAATTAACTTTTATGTTGTCTGAGGTCCATTCTTCTGCAATTGCTTGGGTAAAGTTTACAATTGCAGCCTTCGAAGATGAATAAAGAGCATAATAAGAACGTCCACGAGTATACGAACTTGATGTAAAATTCAATAGCATCCCTGAAGATTTTTTTAAATATTTTTTTGCAGCGATAGCTATATTAACAGCGCCAACATAATTAATGCCTATTAGAGAATTCACTTCATTAAATGTAAGTGCATCAATTGGTTTCTTTATCAAAACACCAGCTGTATTTATTATATAATCTATTGATCCCAACTTTTCATTAACATTATTAAGGAAGTGTTCTATATTCTCGATATTAGCAATATCAACATTATTGAAAGAACGACTTGCAACTTCAACATTTGCGCCTAATAAAATTGCCTCCTTTTGTATTTCCAATCCAATACCACTGTTCCCACCAAAGATGACAATATTTTTCCCTTTAATAAAACTTAAATCATCACCTGTAGAAAAAGATATTTTATTCGCTTCCTGGGTAATGACTCCAACTTATTGATAGTGTTTTATGTTCAGATAATGCCCGATGACTTTGTCATGCAGCTCCACCGATTTTGAGAACGACAGCGACTTCCGTCCCAGCCGTGCCAGGTGCTGCCTCAGATTCAGGTTATGCCGCTCAATTCGCTGCGTATATCGCTTGCTGATTACGTGCAGCTTTCCCTTCAGGCGGGATTCATACAGCGGCCAGCCATCCGTCATCCATATCACCACGTCAAAGGGTGACAGCAGGCTCATAAGACGCCCCAGCGTCGCCATAGTGCGTTCACCGAATACGTGCGCAACAACCGTCTTCCGGAGACTGTCATACGCGTAAAACAGCCAGCGCTGGCGCGATTTAGCCCCGACATAGCCCCACTGTTCGTCCATTTCCGCGCAGACGATGACGTCACTGCCCGGCTGTATGCGCGAGGTTACCGACTGCGGCCTGAGTTTTTTAAGTGACGTAAAATCGTGTTGAGGCCAACGCCCATAATGCGGGCTGTTGCCCGGCATCCAACGCCATTCATGGCCATATCAATGATTTTCTGGTGCGTACCGGGTTGAGAAGCGGTGTAAGTGAACTGCAGTTGCCATGTTTTACGGCAGTGAGAGCAGAGATAGCGCTGATGTCCGGCGGTGCTTTTGCCGTTACGCACCACCCCGTCAGTAGCTGAACAGGAGGGACAGCTGATAGAAACAGAAGCCACTGGAGCACCTCAAAAACACCATCATACACTAAATCAGTAAGTTGGCAGCATCACCCGACGCACTTTGCGCCGAATAAATACCTGTGACGGAAGATCACTTCGCAGAATAAATAAATCCTGGTGTCCCTGTTGATACCGGGAAGCCCTGGGCCAACTTTTGGCGAAAATGAGACGTTGATCGGCACGTAAGAGGTTCCAACTTTCACCATAATGAAATAAGATCACTACCGGGCGTATTTTTTGAGTTATCGAGATTTTCAGGAGCTAAGGAAGCTAAAATGGAGAAAAAAATCACTGGATATACCACCGTTGATATATCCCAATGGCATCGTAAAGAACATTTTGAGGCATTTCAGTCAGTTGCTCAATGTACCTATAACCAGACCGTTCAGCTGGATATTACGGCCTTTTTAAAGACCGTAAAGAAAAATAAGCACAAGTTTTATCCGGCCTTTATTCACATTCTTGCCCGCCTGATGAATGCTCATCCGGAATTCCGTATGGCAATGAAAGACGGTGAGCTGGTGATATGGGATAGTGTTCACCCTTGTTACACCGTTTTCCATGAGCAAACTGAAACGTTTTCATCGCTCTGGAGTGAATACCACGACGATTTCCGGCAGTTTCTACACATATATTCGCAAGATGTGGCGTGTTACGGTGAAAACCTGGCCTATTTCCCTAAAGGGTTTATTGAGAATATGTTTTTCGTCTCAGCCAATCCCTGGGTGAGTTTCACCAGTTTTGATTTAAACGTGGCCAATATGGACAACTTCTTCGCCCCCGTTTTCACCATGGGCAAATATTATACGCAAGGCGACAAGGTGCTGATGCCGCTGGCGATTCAGGTTCATCATGCCGTTTGTGATGGCTTCCATGTCGGCAGAATGCTTAATGAATTACAACAGTACTGCGATGAGTGGCAGGGCGGGGCGTAATTTTTTTAAGGCAGTTATTGGTGCCCTTAAACGCCTGGTTGCTACGCCTGAATAAGTGATAATAAGCGGATGAATGGCAGAAATTCGAATAGTTACGGCTTATGACATCTTTGTGGACACATCATTCACTTTTTATTCACATCCGGCCCTGAACTCGCTAGGACTTGCCCCGGTGCATTTTTTAAATACCCGCGAAAAATAGAGCTGATCGTCAAATCCAACATTGCGCCCAACGGTCGCTATCGGCATTCGCGTAGTGCTAAGCAGAAGTTTCGCCTGGCTGATACGCTGATCTTCGCGCCAGCTCAATACGCTAATGCCTAACTGCTGGCGGAACAGATGTGATAACCGGGAGGGCGACAGGCAGACATGCTGGGCGACGCTGGCGATATCAAAATGGCTGTCCGCCAGATGGTCGCTGATATACTGGCAGGCATCGCGCACACGGCTATCCATCGGCGGGTGCAACGACTCATTAATTACCGCCATACGTCTGAGCAACAACTGCTCCAGCAGATTGATCGCCAGTAGCTCAGAATAGCGACCTTCCCCTTGCCCGGCGCTGATGATCTGCCCGAACAGTTCGCTGAAATGCGGCTGGCGCGCCTCGTCCGGGCGGAAAAATCCTGTCTGGGCAAAGATTGTCGGCCAGGTCAGCCACTCCTGCCAGTAGGCGCGAGGCCGGAAATAAACCCACTGGTGATACCACTCGCTGGCGTCCGGATGCCGTCCATAGTGATGAATCTCGCCCGGCGGAAACAATAATATATCGCCAGGCCGACAGACAAACTGCTCGCCATTATTATTAATGACGCCCTCTCCGCGGATGGTCAGGTTAAGAATATATCCCTTCATGCCCAACGGACGATCGATAAAAAAATCCAGATATCCATTCGCTTCAATTGGCGTCAGCCCGGCGACCAGATGGGCATTAAATGAATATCCCGGCAATAGCGGATCATTTTGCGTTTCAGCCATGATTTCTCTACCCCCCGATGTTCAGAGAAGAAACAAATTGTCCATATCGACCAGGACGACAGAGCTTCCGTCTCCGCAAGACTTTGCGCTTGATGAAAGCACGTATCAACCCCGCTTGTGAAAAGCGCTTTGTAACAAAAGCGTACAGTTCAGGCGATAAAATTAAGTAACAGAAGTGTCTATAACTATGGCTGGAATGTCCACATTGAATATTTGCACAGCGTCACACTTTGCAAAGCATTAGCATTTTTGTCCATAAGATTAGCGGATCCTGCCTGACGGTTTTTGCCGCGACTCTCTATAATTTCTCCATACCTGTTTTTCTGGATGGAGTAAGACCATGGCTCGAGGCGTCACCCATAACAGATACGGACTTTCTCAAAGGAGAGTTATCAATGAATATTCGTCCATTGCATGATCGCGTGATCGTCAAGCGTAAAGAAGTTGAAACTAAATCTGCTGGCGGCATCGTTCTGACCGGCTCTCCTTCCTGAAAGCGCCGCTGACCCC
>NZ_JBFBAF010000084.1:0-4567 GCF_040682095.1 Amycolatopsis sp. NPDC051372 | reverse complement strand
CGCCGAACTTACTTAGAGTAGGCCCCGGTCGAGAATCTTCACGGTTCTCCCGGGGCCTGCCTCTATTTCCCGACCCTTTCCGACCGACCGCCGGCTGGTCTAACGGACCGCCCCCGGCGGCGCCGGCGGTCACGACCGCGCGGCTCGACGTCGCACTCCGCCCGCCCCAGGGGTGAAGAGCCGGACAGGTGATCACCGCGGGGCAGACGAACTTCGCCCGGGTTCTCGCGTTTCGGGCGCAACCGCGGTCTGCGGGGGGCGATGGTCGTCCGGTGGTGTTGGGCTTGTCAGGTGCGGTCGTGGAGAGTGATTCGGTAGCCGTCGGGGTCCGCCAAGGTGAATGTCCGGCCGAAGGGGCCGTCGATCGGCGCGGAGACGATGGTGTGGTTGTCGGCGACGAGAGCATCGTGAATGGCCTGGACGTCTGTGGCGTGGAGCCAGATCGCGGCACCGATGCCGGGCTGGGCAACGGATGCGAGATCGGTGCCGGGAACGACGTCGCGGAGTGCGAACGCGATCGGCTTCGTCTCGAAGACGACGGCGTGCGGAGGTCCGGCCGACGAGCGGACGAGGCCGAGGTACTGCTCGTAGAACGCCTGTGAAGCATCGAGGTCGCGCGCTTGGAGCGAGATGAAGTCGGGGCCGGTGGCGGGCATGATGACACTCCATAGTTTCGTGTCAGCTTTCTGACACGGGGCAATCTATGTCAGAATGCTGACATGAGTCAAGACGGTGTCGGCGTTGACCTGGAGACGTCACTGGGCTACCTGCTGAAGGAGGCGTCGAGCGTCCTTCGCGCGGCCATGGAGGAGGTGCTGCGGCCGCTCGGGATGAGCGTGACGCACTACTCCTGCCTCGAGCTGCTGGCACAACGACCGGGCTTGTCGAACTCCGAGCTCGCGCGGGGCGCGTTCGTGACACGGCAGACGATGAATGTGCTGCTCCAGACCCTGGAACGAGAGGGCTACGTGACCAGGCCCGCGGAGGCACCCGTCGGAAAGGTTCTTCCCACGCGGCTCACGCCTCGCGGCCGGCGGAGCCTTGAGAAGGCGACCGTGGCCGTCCGGTCCGTCGAGGTCACAATGCTGGCCGGCATGACCGAGGCCGAGCAGTCAGGCGCGTTCCGGATCCTGCAGAGCATGATCCGTTCCCTGCGCGACGCCAACGACGGTGCATAGCTCGTTCCCTTGCGCACGTCGTGCCGCGCGCGGACAGAAGCGCAGGAGAGCATGAAAATCCGTGCAGGCAACTACGTACCTCCTTCACGGGCGGGACAAGAATGCCCGGCACAGAGCCCACTCGACACCCCCAGACGACGAGAAAGGCGCCGGAGCAACAATCGCTCCGGCGCCTTCCGCCAGTCCGTCACCCGCGAGCCTCACCCCGAAGCGGAGGCCCTCCAAGGCTCAGAGAGCTGAGCCCTTCTGCCAGTCCGTCCAGGACTTGGACCAGTCGCCGTACAGGTCCCACACGGGGAGCTGCGGGCCGCCCGAGTTGGTGACCTCCACGACGTCGCCGAGGCCGAAGTTCTGGAAGAACCATTCGGCGTTGGCGGCGTTCAGGTTGATGCAGCCGTGGGACACGTTGGAGCTGCCCTGCTGGCCGACGCTGTTCGGGTTCTCGTGCACGAACTCCCCGTCGTTCGAGATGCGTTCGGACCACTTCTCGTTGGAGCGGTAGGCCTTCGGGTCGGGCGGGCAGACGCCGTAGGTGCAGGAGTCCATCGTGTAGTTGGCCTGCTTGTCCGAGATCACGTGCGGGCCGAGGTGGGTCGGCGTGGCGTCCTTGCCCATGGAGATCGGCATGGACTTCACCATGGAGCCGTTGTGGAAGATCTGCATCTGCTCGGTGTTGCCGTCCGCCTTGGCGATCCAGGAGTCGTGCACCTTGTACGTCTCGGTGCGGTCCTCGGCGCCGAACACGCCGTTGCCGAAGTCGACACCGTAGATCTTCGCCGTGACGGTCAGCGTGGTGTTCGGCTGCCAGTACTCCTTCGGCCGGTAGTGGACGTTCTTGTCGTCCATCCAGTACCAGCTGCCGTCCTGCTGCGGCGACGACTGCACCGACAGCGCCTTCTCCACGGCGGCCTTGTTCTTCACCGCGGTGCCGAAGCTGAACACGATCGGCTGCCCCACGCCCACGCCGGTGGACTTCACGGCCGACGGCGCCGGGATCAGGTTCGCGTTCGCCTGCTTCTTCGGCGACACAGTGGTGATGTCACCGTCCTTCTCCACCTGCTTGCCGTCGGTGCCCTGGGCGTGCGCGACGACCTTGTAGGTGCCGGCGTAACCGAGCACCTCGGTGTTGGTCCAGCTGGAGCCGTCCGTCGCGAGCTTGCCGGCGACCGTCTTCCCCTTGGAGTTGGTCACCGTCACGTCGGTCAGCTTGCCGTTGGCGGCCTTGACGACGATCGGCGTGGTCGGGCTGATGCCGGTGGCGTTGGCCGGGTCGATCGACACCGTCGCCGGAGTCGCGTCCGTGGCCGCGCTCGTGCCACCGGGGGTCACGGGCGACGCGCTGCCGCCGGTGTCCCCACCGGAGGAACAGGCCGAAACCAGCAGGGTTGCCGCGAGAATTCCGGCAACCGAAAGGAAAGTCTTCTTCGGGAACATTTTGTCTCTTTTGCGGGGTATCGCGGGCCGGCAGGCATCTTCTATTCCAAAACTACGCGATCAGGAGGACGCGCCACGCAGCGGATAGGTGCATCGCAGTGGCGTGGATCACCCTGTGACGAGCCCTGGCGCACCGTAGAGACCGGGGCCGTCGACGACCAGTTCCTTCAGGTAGTCACGGGCCGAATGGTGGGCCTCGTCGGCGAGCTGGTCCGTCT
The DNA here is from genome assembly GCF_040682095.1 of Amycolatopsis sp. NPDC051372. NCBI lineage: Bacteria > Bacillati > Actinomycetota > Actinomycetes > Pseudonocardiales > Pseudonocardiaceae > Amycolatopsis > Amycolatopsis sp. NPDC051372. The sequence goes on along the minus strand of NZ_JBFBAF010000084.1, from coordinate 1,737 downwards.
TCGTGAAGTCCAGCGGGCTGACGCGCACGGGTGCCGGCCCGGGCAGGTAGACCACAGGCGCGCGCCGCGCCGCCGCGGGAGCCTCCAGCGCCGCCTGATTGCGCATGCTGATCAACGCGGTGAACATCATCACCTCGGCGAACGTGTGCGGCGCACCGGGCATCTTGCCCGGAAACGCGCAATCCAGGACCACCAGCGAGCGAGCGCCCATTGCGAGCGCCTGGCGCATCGGCACGTTGGCCACCAGGCCGCCGTCGTAGAGCAGCCGGCCGTCGTAGTCCACCGGCGGGTAGATCCCCGGGATGGCGCAGCTGGCCAGCAACGGCTCGCGCACCGGCCCCGTGCGGAACAGCACCGGCTCGGCCGTGTCGACGTCCGTGGTCACCACGCCGGGCGGGAGCTCCAGGTCCTCGAAGCGCCGGCCGGGGCCGAGGTGGTCGTCGATGATCTTCGTGAGACCCGTGTTGGGGAACAGGTTCGTCTTGCTGTGGCGAAGCGTGCGCACCTGGCTGAACACGCCGCCGGGAAAGGCTTCGTGCTTCGTCATGTGCTTCCAGATGTCGTGCAGGCGCCCGAGCCGGTCGGCGCCGGGCAGCGCCAGCACGGCCGCGTTGAGTGAACCCACCGACGTGCCGACCACGAGGTCGGGTGTCACGCCGGCTTCGTCCAGCGCGCGCAGCATCCCGACCTGCAGCGCGCCCAGGCTCCCTCCGCCGCCGAGCACGAACGCCACCGGCCCGGGGAGATCGAGTGGGGTCATACCGCCGAATGTAGTAAGCGTGAGCGCTCACGGCGGCGTCACGGACGTGTGATGCCGCACCGGATCACTCGGCGACGCGGACGGGTTCCTCGGTCTCCTCGGGTGCCAGTGCTTTGCGCTTCTTCATGCGCACCAGGAAGAACACCAGCACCCCGACGACCACCGCCGCCGCCACGAGGAAGCCCGTGCTGAACGCGCCCTCTACCTTCTTGGCCGCCTCGCCGAGCGCCGCGCCGAGGCTGATGTGCGCGAGTGACCAGCACAACGCCCCCGCGGCCGTCGCGGGCAGGAACTTCCGGAACGGCAGCCGTGACGCGCCCGCGGCGGCCGGCGTCAACGTCCGCAACACCGGCAGGAACCGCGCGAAAAACACTGCCCACGCGCCGCGCCGCTCCAGCACGCCGGCGGCCTTGTCCCACGCGTCGAGGCCGTACTTGCGGATCAGCTTCGTCTCGCGCAGCCGTGGTCCGAACCGGCGGCCGAGCGCGTAGCCGACGGAGTCGCCGAGCGCCGCGCACACCGTGACCACGGCCCACAGCGTGAGGAACCGTGGTGTCGTGGTCGCTGTCGTGGCCGCGATGAGCAGCGCCGACTCGCCGGGAGCGATGAACCCCAGGCCGATGGTGCACTCGGCGAACACGAGCCCGCCGGCCGCGGCGACAAGGCCCGGTTCCGGGAGTCCGTGCAGCCAGTTCAGGAGATCCGTTACCAGAGCCACAAGGTCACTTTACGGATTCTTTGGACTCCGTCACGGCGCTCCGCCCGACTTGGGGGACTTCCCAGGGACTGCCCGTAGGGGCCGGGAACGACGAAGGGCCCGCTCGAGGTGAGCGGGCCCTTCGCGAATCAAACGCCGGTCAGCGTGCGAGCAGCGAGCTGGCCTCTTGCGCTGCGGGGCCCTGCTCGGCCAGGTGCGCCAGGTTCTCCGGCAGCTCCTCACCACGGTGGGCCTTGGTCTGCGCGTACAACCGGCCCGC
>NZ_JBFBAF010000083.1:3101-4716 GCF_040682095.1 Amycolatopsis sp. NPDC051372 | reverse complement strand
AGGCCCCGGGAGAACCGTGAAGATTCTCGACCGGGGCCTACTCTAAGTAAGTTCGGCGGCGTCCTACTCTCCCACAACCCTTCGGTTGCAGTACCATCGGCGCTACCAGGCTTAGCTTCCGGGTTCGGAATGGGACCGGGCGTTTCCCTGGCGCTATAACCACCGAAACACTATGAAACACGCGTGGTGTTTCAGAACCGTAGAGTGGATGCGTAACATCTTTGTAGGCAAGTCCTCGGCCTATTAGTACCAGTCAACTCAACAACACATTACTGTGCTTCCATTTCTGGCCTATCAACCCAATCGTCTCTTGGGGGCCTTAACCCACACGGGGTGGGATACCTCATCTTGGAACAGGCTTCCCGCTTAGATGCCTTCAGCGGTTATCCCTTCCGAACGTGGCCAACCAGCCATGCCCCTGGCGGGACAACTGGCACACCAGAGGTTCGTCCGTCCCGGTCCTCTCGTACTAGGGACAGCCTTCCTCAAGTATCCTACGCGCGCGGCGGATAGGGACCGAACTGTCTCACGACGTTCTAAACCCAGCTCGCGTGCCGCTTTAATGGGCGAACAGCCCAACCCTTGGGACCTACTCCGGCCCCAGGATGCGACGAGCCGACATCGAGGTGCCAAACCATGCCGTCGATATGGACTCTTGGGCAAGATCAGCCTGTTATCCCCGGGGTACCTTTTATCCGTTGAGCGACACCCCTTCCACCAGGTGGTGCCGGATCACTAGTCCCGACTTTCGTCCCTGCTCGACATGTCTGTCTCACAGTCAAGCTCCCTTGTGCACTTGCACTCAACACCTGATTGCCAACCAGGCTGAGGGAACCTTTGGGCGCCTCCGTTACTCTTTAGGAGGCAACCGCCCCAGTTAAACTACCCATCAGGCACTGTCCCTGAACCAGATCATGGCCCGAGGTTCAGATTCCCAATTCGACCAGAGTGGTATTTCAACATTGACTCCACGATAACTAGCGTCACCGCTTCACAGTCTCCCACCTATCCTACACAAGCCGAACCGAAAACCAATACCAAACTATAGTAAAGGTCCCGGGGTCTTTCCGTCCTGCCGCGCGTAACGAGCATCTTTACTCGTAGTGCAATTTCGCCGGGCCTGTGGTTGAGACAGCCGGAAAGTCGTTACGCCATTCGTGCAGGTCGGAACTTACCCGACAAGGAATTTCGCTACCTTAGGATGGTTATAGTTACCACCGCCGTTTACTGGCGCTTAAATTCTCAGCTTCACCCCCGAAGGGATTAACCGGTCCTCTTAACGTTCCAGCACCGGGCAGGCGTCAGTCCATATACATCGTCTTGCGACTTCGCATGGACCTGTGTTTTTAGTAAACAGTCGCTTTCCGCTGGTCTCTGCGGCCACCACTCCCTAGCCTGCAAAAGGCTTCAAGAGCACTGGCCCCCCTTCTCCCGAAGTTACGGGGGCATTTTGCCGAGTTCCTTAACCACAGTTCACCCGATCGCCTTGGTATTCTCTACCTGACCACCTGTGTTGGTTTGGGGTACGGGCCGTGCATGCACTCACTAGAGGCTTTTCTCGGCAGCATAGGATCACCCTCTTCGCCTCAAACGGCTACGCATCACGTCTCAGCCA
>NZ_JBFBAF010000083.1:1901-3005 GCF_040682095.1 Amycolatopsis sp. NPDC051372 | reverse complement strand
CACATGGAACACGGATTTGCCTATGTTCCGGCCTACACGCTTACACCAGGACAACCATCGCCTGGCGGAGCTACCTTCCTGCGTCACCCCATCGCTTGACTACTACAGAATCAGATCCCACGCTCCACAACACAGCTCCATCCGAAGACTTCACCATGCGCTTTGGGTGGTTAGTATCAACTGCCTCATCATGGGCGCACATGCTCGGGTACGGGAATATCAACCCGTTGTCCATCGACTACGCCTGTCGGCCTCGCCTTAGGTCCCGACTTACCCTGGGCGGATTAGCCTGGCCCAGGAACCCTTGGTCATCCGGCGGCAGAGTTTCTCACTCTGCATTCGCTACTCATGCCTGCATTCTCACTCCCACACCCTCCACCGCTAGCTTCCGCCACGGCTTCACTGGATGCAGGACGCTCCCCTACCCATCAACACGACTACACACAACCCCGAAAGGTTGAGCGGATCTATTGTGTCAATGACACAGCTTCGGCGGTGTGCTTAAGCCCCGCTACATTGTCGGCGCAGGACCACTTGACCAGTGAGCTATTACGCACTCTTTCAAGGGTGGCTGCTTCTAAGCCAACCTCCTGGTTGTCTGGGCAATCCCACATCCTTTCCCACTGAGCACACACTTAGGGGCCTTAGCTGGTGTTCTGGGCTGTTTCCCTCTCGACGACGAAGCTTATCCCCCGCCGTCTCACTGCCGCGCTCTCACTTATTGGTATTCGGAGTTTGGTTGATTTCGGTAACCCGGTAAGGCCCCTAGACCATCCAGTAGCTCTACCCCCAACAAGAAACACGCGACGCTGCACCTAAATGCATTTCGGGGAGAACCAGCTATCACGGAGTTTGATTGGCCTTTCACCCCTACCCACAGCTCATCCCCCAGGTTTTCAACCCTGGTGGGTTCGGGCCTCCACGACGTCTTACCGACGCTTCACCCTGGCCATGGGTAGATCACTCCGCTTCGGGTCTAGACCACGCGACTATGACGCCCTATTCAGACTCGCTTTCGCTACGGCTACCCCACACGGGTTAACCTCGCCACGCAGCACTAACTCGCAGGCTCATTCTTCAAAAGGCACGCCATCACCCAAAAGG
>NZ_JBFBAF010000082.1:0-4738 GCF_040682095.1 Amycolatopsis sp. NPDC051372 | reverse complement strand
CTTAGCGCACACGGTATTACCAACGCAGCACAAATTCCAAACGGCACGCGGAATTTTCCCTTGCCCGGGGAGTGGTTCCGCCTCCCGAGGGACCCTTCCGGGGCCGGGGGAGGTGCCGTTTGGTGTGGGCGAAGCAGCCTCTCGCGGGGGCACGGATTCCCTTTTCGAGCAGGGAATCCGTGCCCCCGGACGGGGCTAGGAGGCCGTGATCGGGGTGGTCACGGGCTTCCAGGAGGGCCGGGTCGATTCGAACTCGGTGATCTCTTCGGCGTGGCGCAGGGTGAGGCCGATGTCGTCGAGCCCTTCGAGCAGGCGCCAGCGCACGTAGTCGTCGATCTGGAACGGGGCGGTGAAGTCCTTGGCCCGCACGGTCTTGGTCTCGAGGTCGACCGTGACCTCCGTGCCGGGCTCGTTCTCGAGCAGCTTCCACAGCAGTTCGACGTCCGACTGCTCGCACTGGGCGGCGACGAGGCCGCCCTTGCCGGAGTTGCCGCGGAAGATGTCGCCGAAGCGGGAGGCGATCACGGCGCGGAAGCCGTAGTCCATGAGCGCCCACACGGCGTGCTCGCGGGAGGAGCCGGTGCCGAAGTCGGGCCCGGCGACCAGGACGCTGCCGCCGTCGAAGGGCTCCTGGTTGAGGATGAAGTCGTCCTGGGTGCGCCAGGCGGCGAACAGGCCGTCCTCGAAGCCGGTGCGGGTCACACGCTTGAGGTAGACGGCCGGGATGATCTGGTCAGTGTCCACGTTGGACCTGCGCAGCGGCACCCCGACGCCGGTGTGCTGGGTGAACGGTTCCATGGTGGGAGCTCCTGTCTCGGGAAGGGTCAGACGGTGGCCAGGTCGGCCGGGGACGAGAGCGTCCCCCGCACGGCCGTGGCGGCGGCCACGAGCGGCGACACCAGGTGCGTGCGCCCGCCCTTGCCCTGCCGGCCCTCGAAGTTGCGGTTGGAAGTCGACGCGCTGCGCTCGCCGGGGGCGAGCTGGTCCGGGTTCATGCCCAAGCACATCGAGCAGCCCGCCTGCCGCCACTCGGCGCCGGCCTCGGTGAAGACCTTGTCCAGGCCCTCGTCGATGGCCGCCTGGCGCACGCGCATCGACCCGGGGACCACGAGCATCCGCACGGACTCGGCCACCTTGCGCCCGCGCAGCACCTCGGCGGCCGCGCGCAGGTCCTCGATGCGGCCGTTGGTGCACGAACCGAGGAAGACGGTGTCCACCGCGATCTCGCGCAGCGGCGTGCCCGGAGTCAGGTCCATATAGGACAGGGCCTTCTCGGCCGAGGCGCGCTCGTTCTCGTCGGGGATCGTGGCCGGGTCGGGCACCGAGGCGCCCAGCGGCAGGCCCTGACCCGGGTTGGTGCCCCAGGTCACGAACGGGGTGAGCTCGTCGGCGTCGAGATGCACCTCGGCGTCGAACTCGGCGCCCTCGTCGGTGCGCAGCTCGCGCCACGCGGCCACGGCGGCGTCCCAGTCGGCGCCCTGCGGCGCGTGCGCACGGCCCTTCAGGTAGTCGAACGTCGTCTCGTCCGGCGCGATCATGCCGGCGCGCGCGCCCGCCTCGATCGACATGTTGCACACCGTCATGCGTGCTTCCATCGACAGCGCCTCGATGGCCTTGCCGCGGTACTCGAGCACGTAACCCTGCCCGCCGCCGGTGCCGATCTTGGCGATGACGGCGAGGATGATGTCCTTCGCCGTGACGCCCGGCTGCAGGTCGCCGTCGACGGTGATCGCCATCGTCTTGAACTTGCGCAGCGGCAGCGTCTGGGTGGCGAGCACGTGCTCGACCTCCGAAGTGCCGATGCCGAAGGCCATCGCGCCGAACGCGCCGTGGGTGGAGGTGTGACTGTCGCCGCACACCACGGTCGTGCCGGGCTGCGTGAGCCCCAGCTGCGGGCCGATGACGTGCACGATGCCCTGCTCGGCGTCACCCATCGGGTGCAGCCGGACACCGAACTCCTTGCAGTTGCGGCGAAGGGTGTCGACCTGCGTGCGCGACACCGGGTCCGCGATCGGGAGGTCGATGTCGACGGTGGGGACGTTGTGGTCCTCGGTCGCGATGGTGAGGTCGGGGCGGCGCACCGGCCGCCCGGCCAGCCGGAGGCCGTCGAACGCCTGCGGGCTCGTGACTTCGTGCACCAAGTGGAGGTCGATGTAGAGCAGGTCCGGTTCGGCACCTTCGCCTCGGCGCACGAGGTGGCTGTCCCACACCTTCTCCGCCAGCGTGCGAGCCTTGCCGGTCGGGCTGGTCATCTCCGGCTCCTTCCAAGGGGTTGGCCGGGAGCAAGGAACTCGGGCGACGTCCTCAGGCGGGGCGAGCCACGTCACGTGCGCAGCTCGAGTTCGTTTTTCCCAGATTCTGGACTTCCCAAACTTCGGGAAGTTAGTATCGCGTCGTGGGACAGCATAGCGGTATCGGAGTACTGGACAAAGCCGTGGCGGTGCTGCAGGCCGTCGCCGAAGACCCCTGTGGGCTGGCGGAACTCTGCACACGCACAGGACTACCGAGGGCGACGGCGCACCGTCTCGCCGTCGGTCTCGAAGTGCATCGGTTGCTGCGCCGGGGACCGGACGGCCGCTGGCGCCCGGGCACCGCGCTCGCCGAGCTGGCGGGCGGCTCGACCGACCCGTTGCTCGACGCCGCGAGCTCGGTGCTGCCGAAGCTGCGCGACATCACGGGCGAAAGCGTGCAGCTGTACCGGAGGGACGGCGTGCAGCGCGTGTGCGTCTCGACGGCCGAGCCGCCCAGTGGCCTGCGCGACACCGTGCCGATCGGCTCGCGCCTGCCGATGACGGCCGGCTCGGGCGCGAAGGTCCTCGCAGCGTGGGCGGATCCGCACACGCAGCGCACCATCCTCGCCGAAGCCGTGTACGGCGAGCGCACTTTGCTGGAAGTGCGCCGCCGAGGCTGGGCGCAGAGCGTCGCCGAACGAGAACCCGGCGTGGCGAGCGTCTCGGCGCCCGTGCGGGATTCGTCGGGCACGGTCGTCGCGGCGGTGTCGGTTTCCGGTCCCATCGAACGCATCGGCCGCAAACCGGGCGCGCGCTGGGCCGCCGATCTGCTCGCCGCGGCGGACGCGCTTCAGGAACGGCTTTGACGCTCCACTCCCGCTGACTCCCACCACTCTCCACCTCAGGCCGCCTCTCCTCCGGGGGAGGCGGCCTTCTTTTTCGGGTGGGCGCCGAACGGCCGTTCACCAAACGGCTGTTCGGCGCCCGAACCTGTGCCGATCATCTGAGCCGGCTGAGAATCCGGCCGCCGCCTTCACGAGCGCACGACACCCGTCGATGGCACCCTGTCCCCACTTCGCGGCCCGACCGGCCGCGACCCTCCCAGGTGGACGGAACCCCCATGACCGAACTCACCGACCTGATCATCGCCGCCCGACGCGGCGGCGGCGCCGCGGACCCGGCGGCCGCGCTGCTGCGGCTGCAGCGGGAGGTCGCCGCGTCCGCCGCCGAGGTACTCGGCTGGTTGCCTGGCGCCGGCGTCGACGAGCACGTGCTCCACGCCGAGCCGACCCTGACGTTGCTGCGGGTCGAGATCGGGCCCCGGACGGAGTACCCGGCGCACGACCACCTCATCCCGGCGTGCATCGCCGTGCTCGAGGGCCGGGAGACCAACACCTTCTACCGCGCGGACGGCTCGGCTCTGACGCGCGTCGGGGAGACCGACACGGCGGCGGGCTCTGTGCTGCCGATGGACGAGCGCGTGATCCATTCTGTGGCCAACCGGACCGCCGACCGGTCCGTGGCGTTGCACGTGTACTTGGGGGACCTCTTCCAGCTGTCGCGGACGATCTGGGACCCGGCCACCGGCTCGCCCGGGCCCTACAGCGACGAGCGGTACTTCGCGCTCGCCCGGACCACGGCGCCCGCCTGACAGTCCTGAGTAGACATATCATCTTGCCCCTGACCTGCTGATCCATGACGGCGCCCCGGCCGGCGCGGCTGGTCCGCGCTTCCGGCCGGAGCGCTTTTTTCTGTACTCGCGGACCCTGTCGCGGGTCTCGTGTTCCGTGCCGAGGGGCCTTTCCCTCGCTGAGTGAGCCGGGTGCTTCAGGTCAATTGCGGGCATCCGGTGCGGGCCCGATATCTCTCCCTGACACGGCTTCGGGTGGCCGAACAGTCGTTCACCGCGGGGCCACCCGCTCGGCCGAGTGCGGCCTGCCCTTGCGTCACGCGGAACGCCGATCCGGGGCCGTCGCCGGTCACACGCTTGGCCGAGTCTTCACGCGACCGGACCCGTGCCGGGCGTCCGGGGTGCGCACCCGTTGCCGCTCTTGGAGGTTCTGCTTTGTCGGGTTTCGTGGCCGGCTCCGGTCCGCCGGTCGACTCCTTTGCCGCCCAACGGGCGTCGCCGCCGCGGGGCCGCCGAACCCCGCCGCGGCAGGGGTTCCGACCCTCCCCGGGGACGCCCTGCCCGCCCCTCCGGGTCGCCGCGCATCGGATTTCCGACGATCGTCGGGCCGTCGTTCGTCAGTCCGCAAAGGACACTCCCGTGCCCGGGGCAAGATCGCCTTCCGCCACTGGAGAAGCACGTGGCCGCAGTGGTGGCTGGATCAAAACCGCTGGTAGAGCCCCACTCTGCGCGAACAATCGAACACAAGAGCGAATAAGGTGTCGGTTATTGTGACCGTTCCTGAGCCCTTCGAAAGGGCGGACCGCAGACACGCCAACGGAAAAACCAAGGGTCCCGTTTGGACTTCTCCGCCTTATGGGTAATACTATTGAAGAGT
>NZ_JBFBAF010000081.1:0-5563 GCF_040682095.1 Amycolatopsis sp. NPDC051372 | reverse complement strand
GACCACCAACCCGCTGCTGTCGCCGCCTCCCGCGGCCTTCAATGCAACCTTAACCATGAATTTAGTTAGCAGGAAAATGGTTATTGAGGAGCTTAAGGATAAATTTCTGGTAAGGAGGACACGTATGGAAGTAGGCAAGTTGGGGAAACCGTATCCGTTGCTGAATCTGGCATATGTGGGAGTATAAGACGCGCAGCGTCGCATCAGGTATTTTTTTCACCAACGCAAAAAGGCCATCCTGACGGATGGCCTTTCGCTTAATTTGATGCCTGGCAGTTCCCTACTCTCGCATGGGGAGACCCCACACTACCATCGGCGCTACGGCGTTTCACTTCTGAGTTCGGCATGGGGTCAGGTGGGACCACCGCGCTACGGCCGCCAGGCAAATTCTGTTTTATCAGACCGCTTCTGCGTTCTGATTTAATCTGTATCAGGCTGAAAATCTTCTCTCATCCGCCAAAACAGCTTCGGCGTTGTAAGGTTAAGCCTCACGGTTCATTAGTACCGGTTAGCTCAACGCATCGCTGCGCTTACACACCCGGCCTATCAACGTCGTCGTCTTCAACGTTCCTTCAGGACTCTCAAGGAGTCAGGGAGAACTCATCTCGGGGCAAGTTTCGTGCTTAGATGCTTTCAGCACTTATCTCTTCCGCATTTAGCTACCGGGCAGTGCCATTGGCATGACAACCCGAACACCAGTGATGCGTCCACTCCGGTCCTCTCGTACTAGGAGCAGCCCCCCTCAGTTCTCCAGCGCCCACGGCAGATAGGGACCGAACTGTCTCACGACGTTCTAAACCCAGCTCGCGTACCACTTTAAATGGCGAACAGCCATACCCTTGGGACCTACTTCAGCCCCAGGATGTGATGAGCCGACATCGAGGTGCCAAACACCGCCGTCGATATGAACTCTTGGGCGGTATCAGCCTGTTATCCCCGGAGTACCTTTTATCCGTTGAGCGATGGCCCTTCCATTCAGAACCACCGGATCACTATGACCTGCTTTCGCACCTGCTCGCGCCGTCACGCTCGCAGTCAAGCTGGCTTATGCCATTGCACTAACCTCCTGATGTCCGACCAGGATTAGCCAACCTTCGTGCTCCTCCGTTACTCTTTAGGAGGAGACCGCCCCAGTCAAACTACCCACCAGACACTGTCCGCAACCCCGATCAGGGGCCAACGTTAGAACATCAAACATTAAAGGGTGGTATTTCAAGGCCGGCTCCATGCAGACTGGCGTCCACACTTCAAAGCCTCCCACCTATCCTACACATCAAGGCTCAATGTTCAGTGTCAAGCTATAGTAAAGGTTCACGGGGTCTTTCCGTCTTGCCGCGGGTACACTGCATCTTCACAGCGAGTTCAATTTCACTGAGTCTCGGGTGGAGACAGCCTGGCCATCATTACGCCATTCGTGCAGGTCGGAACTTACCCGACAAGGAATTTCGCTACCTTAGGACCGTTATAGTTACGGCCGCCGTTTACCGGGGCTTCGATCAAGAGCTTCGCGTTACCGCTAACCCCATCAATTAACCTTCCGGCACCGGGCAGGCGTCACACCGTATACGTCCACTTTCGTGTTTGCACAGTGCTGTGTTTTTAATAAACAGTTGCAGCCAGCTGGTATCTTCGACTGATTTCAGCTCCATCCGCGAGGGACTTCACCTACATATCAGCGTGCCTTCTCCCGAAGTTACGGCACCATTTTGCCTAGTTCCTTCACCCGAGTTCTCTCAAGCGCCTTGGTATTCTCTACCTGACCACCTGTGTCGGTTTGGGGTACGATTTGATGTTACCTGATGCTTAGAGGCTTTTCCTGGAAGCAGGGCATTTGTTGCTTCAGCACCGTAGTGCCTCGTCATCACGCCTCAGCCTTGATTTTCCGGATTTGCCTGGAAAACCAGCCTACACGCTTAAACCGGGACAACCGTCGCCCGGCCAACATAGCCTTCTCCGTCCCCCCTTCGCAGTAACACCAAGTACAGGAATATTAACCTGTTTCCCATCGACTACGCCTTTCGGCCTCGCCTTAGGGGTCGACTCACCCTGCCCCGATTAACGTTGGACAGGAACCCTTGGTCTTCCGGCGAGCGGGCTTTTCACCCGCTTTATCGTTACTTATGTCAGCATTCGCACTTCTGATACCTCCAGCATGCCTCACAGCACACCTTCACAGGCTTACAGAACGCTCCCCTACCCAACAACGCATAAGCGTCGCTGCCGCAGCTTCGGTGCATGGTTTAGCCCCGTTACATCTTCCGCGCAGGCCGACTCGACCAGTGAGCTATTACGCTTTCTTTAAATGATGGCTGCTTCTAAGCCAACATCCTGGCTGTCTGGGCCTTCCCACATCGTTTCCCACTTAACCATGACTTTGGGACCTTAGCTGGCGGTCTGGGTTGTTTCCCTCTTCACGACGGACGTTAGCACCCGCCGTGTGTCTCCCGTGATAACATTCTCCGGTATTCGCAGTTTGCATCGGGTTGGTAAGTCGGGATGACCCCCTTGCCGAAACAGTGCTCTACCCCCGGAGATGAATTCACGAGGCGCTACCTAAATAGCTTTCGGGGAGAACCAGCTATCTCCCGGTTTGATTGGCCTTTCACCCCCAGCCACAAGTCATCCGCTAATTTTTCAACATTAGTCGGTTCGGTCCTCCAGTTAGTGTTACCCAACCTTCAACCTGCCCATGGCTAGATCACCGGGTTTCGGGTCTATACCCTGCAACTTAACGCCCAGTTAAGACTCGGTTTCCCTTCGGCTCCCCTATTCGGTTAACCTTGCTACAGAATATAAGTCGCTGACCCATTATACAAAAGGTACGCAGTCACACAGATTGCTCTGTGCTCCCACTGCTTGTACGTACACGGTTTCAGGTTCTTTTTCACTCCCCTCGCCGGGGTTCTTTTCGCCTTTCCCTCACGGTACTGGTTCACTATCGGTCAGTCAGGAGTATTTAGCCTTGGAGGATGGTCCCCCCATATTCAGACAGGATACCACGTGTCCCGCCCTACTCATCGAGCTCACAGCATGTGCATTTTTGTGTACGGGGCTGTCACCCTGTATCGCGCGCCTTTCCAGACGCTTCCACTAACACACACACTGATTCAGGCTCTGGGCTGCTCCCCGTTCGCTCGCCGCTACTGGGGGAATCTCGGTTGATTTCTTTTCCTCGGGGTACTTAGATGTTTCAGTTCCCCCGGTTCGCCTCATTAACCTATGGATTCAGTTAATGATAGTGTGTCGAATCACACTGGGTTTCCCCATTCGGAAATCGCCGGTTATAACGGTTCATATCACCTTACCGACGCTTATCGCAGATTAGCACGTCCTTCATCGCCTCTGACTGCCAGGGCATCCACCGTGTACGCTTAGTCGCTTAACCTCACAACCCGAAGATGTTTCACTTCAGAGTTGCGAAAATTTGAGAGACTCACGAACAACTTTCATTGTTCAGTGTTTCAATTTTCAGCTTGATCCAGATTTTTAAAGAGCAAATATCTCAAACATCACCCGAAGATGAGTTTTGAGATATTAAGGTCGGCGACTTTCACTCACAAACCAGCAAGTGGCGTCCCCTAGGGGATTCGAACCCCTGTTACCGCCGTGAAAGGGCGGTGTCCTGGGCCTCTAGACGAAGGGGACGTATCAGTCTGCTTCGCAAGACGCCTTGCTTTTCACTTTCTATCAGACAATCTGTGTGAGCACTGCAAAGTACGCTTCTTTAAGGTAAGGAGGTGATCCAACCGCAGGTTCCCCTACGGTTACCTTGTTACGACTTCACCCCAGTCATGAATCACAAAGTGGTAAGCGCCCTCCCGAAGGTTAAGCTACCTACTTCTTTTGCAACCCACTCCCATGGTGTGACGGGCGGTGTGTACAAGGCCCGGGAACGTATTCACCGTGGCATTCTGATCCACGATTACTAGCGATTCCGACTTCATGGAGTCGAGTTGCAGACTCCAATCCGGACTACGACGCACTTTATGAGGTCCGCTTGCTCTCGCGAGGTCGCTTCTCTTTGTATGCGCCATTGTAGCACGTGTGTAGCCCTGGTCGTAAGGGCCATGATGACTTGACGTCATCCCCACCTTCCTCCAGTTTATCACTGGCAGTCTCCTTTGAGTTCCCGGCCGGACCGCTGGCAACAAAGGATAAGGGTTGCGCTCGTTGCGGGACTTAACCCAACATTTCACAACACGAGCTGACGACAGCCATGCAGCACCTGTCTCACAGTTCCCGAAGGCACCAATCCATCTCTGGAAAGTTCTGTGGATGTCAAGACCAGGTAAGGTTCTTCGCGTTGCATCGAATTAAACCACATGCTCCACCGCTTGTGCGGGCCCCCGTCAATTCATTTGAGTTTTAACCTTGCGGCCGTACTCCCCAGGCGGTCGACTTAACGCGTTAGCTCCGGAAGCCACGCCTCAAGGGCACAACCTCCAAGTCGACATCGTTTACGGCGTGGACTACCAGGGTATCTAATCCTGTTTGCTCCCCACGCTTTCGCACCTGAGCGTCAGTCTTCGTCCAGGGGGCCGCCTTCGCCACCGGTATTCCTCCAGATCTCTACGCATTTCACCGCTACACCTGGAATTCTACCCCCCTCTACGAGACTCAAGCTTGCCAGTATCAGATGCAGTTCCCAGGTTGAGCCCGGGGATTTCACATCTGACTTAACAAACCGCCTGCGTGCGCTTTACGCCCAGTAATTCCGATTAACGCTTGCACCCTCCGTATTACCGCGGCTGCTGGCACGGAGTTAGCCGGTGCTTCTTCTGCGGGTAACGTCAATGAGCAAAGGTATTAACTTTACTCCCTTCCTCCCCGCTGAAAGTACTTTACAACCCGAAGGCCTTCTTCATACACGCGGCATGGCTGCATCAGGCTTGCGCCCATTGTGCAATATTCCCCACTGCTGCCTCCCGTAGGAGTCTGGACCGTGTCTCAGTTCCAGTGTGGCTGGTCATCCTCTCAGACCAGCTAGGGATCGTCGCCTAGGTGAGCCGTTACCCCACCTACTAGCTAATCCCATCTGGGCACATCCGATGGCAAGAGGCCCGAAGGTCCCCCTCTTTGGTCTTGCGACGTTATGCGGTATTAGCTACCGTTTCCAGTAGTTATCCCCCTCCATCAGGCAGTTTCCCAGACATTACTCACCCGTCCGCCACTCGTCAGCGAAACAGCAAGCTGTTTCCTGTTACCGTTCGACTTGCATGTGTTAGGCCTGCCGCCAGCGTTCAATCTGAGCCATGATCAAACTCTTCAATTTAAAAGTTTGATGCTCAAAGAATTAAACTTCGTAATGAATTACGTGTTCACTCTTGAGACTTGGTATTCATTTTTCGTCTTTCGACGTTAAGAATCCGTATCTTCGAGTGCCCACACAGATTGTCTGATAAATTGTTAAAGAGCAGTTGCGACGCGCTTTAGCGCACTGTCGCGAGGTGGCGTATATTACGCTTTCCTCTTTCAGAGTCAACCCTGAATTTCAGGATTTTTCTCTTCAACCGAACCGGCTGTTTGTGTGAAGTGATTCACATCCGCCGTGTCGATGGAGTCG
>NZ_JBFBAF010000080.1:0-7549 GCF_040682095.1 Amycolatopsis sp. NPDC051372 | reverse complement strand
GGTCCACCCGCGGCCGCGGCGAGAAGGCCGCCCCGGCGGGTCCGCACCGGCAGACCGCGCGCCGCCGCGTTCACGCGCGCCGACACCAGCGCCCGGCGCGACGGGCCCGAGGGAAAACGGGGAACACCCGCGTCGCCACTCTGCCCGGCACGGCCGCTTCGGCAGGCATCGTCGTCACGTCGGCCTCCTCATCAATTGTGCTTGCGGCTACCCGGCCTCCGGCCCCGAAAACTTCCACGCGCTCCACGGTGGACTCGCGTAGAGACACACGTTTGCCGCGCCAGGCAAGGGGTATTTT
Organism: Amycolatopsis sp. NPDC051372; assembly: GCF_040682095.1. Taxonomy (NCBI): domain Bacteria; kingdom Bacillati; phylum Actinomycetota; class Actinomycetes; order Pseudonocardiales; family Pseudonocardiaceae; genus Amycolatopsis; species Amycolatopsis sp. NPDC051372. The sequence continues at coordinate 7,251 of NZ_JBFBAF010000080.1, read as the reverse complement.
CTTTCCCCAAGCGGAAAACAGCCGTCCGGTCGCGCCGCGCGAACGACACCAGTTCCTCGGTCAAAGGGAACACCACGGGTCGGACGCGGCCCGGCCACCGAAACTCGCCGCTGCCTCCAAGCCTGGACGTTCAAACGTGCTGCGGGCGTGTGAGCGCTCCCCACGCGCGGGAGCCCGTCTTCGTGTGCCGAACCCGCCGGGGTCAGCCGGCGCCGGCCGACACGTTTTGGCCGACGCGAGATTGGTCACCAGAAGCGCGGGGTAGTCCACAACATGACTGACAAGACCGCACAAGCTGTTCCGAAGATCCGCGGCGAAGGGGATCGGGCTGCGGCACCTCACCGTGTGTTGTCCGCGATGGAAACAGCACGCGGGATTGATGCGCCCGCAGCCACGGTGGCGAAGCCGTTGCGCCGGCTCTTCGGCGGTCGCGTCGGCCGCGAGCTGGGTGGGCGCCGGATCGGGCACCCCCTGCACCCGCTCGCCGTCACCGTCCCCATCGGGGCTTGGGCGTGCGCAGCGCCGCTCGACCCGACTCCGGGCAACGACGCAGCCGCCCGGCGATTGGTCGTCGCGGGCGCGTTTTTCACCGCCTCCTATCTGCGACGCCGACACGAGCCGGCCGGTGGCAAGATCCTCGGCTTCGTCGACTTGATGGTCCTCAGCGCGGGCGGCGCGCTCGGTGGTCACCTGGCCTACGCGAAGGGCGCCGGCGTCTTCCGGTGGCAGTCCCCACGCCCGCAGGCGGTGGACCGATGACCGAGTTCCTGCGGATCTACCTTCGCGACCAGTTCGCCCTGGGCATCACCTGGCGCGAACTGGCGCGCCGGGCCCGAGGCAGTAACCGCGGGACCGAACTGGGAGACGCGTTGGCCGAGGTCGCGCAAGCCATCGCTGAAGACGTGCGGACGGTCGAACTGATCATGCGCGCGCTCGACGTGCGCCCGAACCGTGCCAAGGCCGCAGCCGCGTTCGCGGGAGAACGGCTGGGGCGGCTCAAGCGCAACGGCCGCCTGTGGTCCTATTCTCCGCTGAGCCGGTTTCTTGAACTAGAGGCCCTGGCCATGGGTATCGAAGGCAAAAAGATCCTGTGGACCACCCTCGGTGACCTGGCCGGCCTGCGCGCCCGCGTGCCGTCCATCGACTTCGACGACCTCATGGCTCGAGCCGACCACCAGCGAGACAAACTGGAGCCCTTCCGACGCCAGATCGGCATCGACATCATGAACTCCGGCCACCAGGAAAACTGATCGCGGCGACGCGGTTGGCGTCCGCGCCGTCGGAGCGCGGCGGCGAGCCGGCGCACCCTCGCGCTGATGTTCGAGCGGGACCACCCGTTGGCCATCACGTCGCGCCAGGAGCGCGCGAGAGTTTCGCCAACCAGGCGGCGGGTCACCGATTCGTCATACCGCCTTCGATCCGGCGTTGGCGCTCGAGGTGCATGCAGACGGCGATGTTGCCCAGGACGAAGCCCGCGAAGGCCACCGGTAACACCACGAGCACGCCGAACAGGATCAGCGCAAGCGCGATGACGTCCAAGGCGACGTTCACCGCGAACCAGCCGCGCCTCAGGGGCCACGCGGCCTCACCGAAGGCCTCGTGCACCCACGTGGCGTCCGTGGCTTTGAAGTGACGTTCGGTCGCGCGGAGACGTCGAGCTGCGTCTCGTGCTGAGACGGTCCTCTGCACGCCCGGAACCGTTGAGTCCATCGCCGCCACCTCGATTCGGAAAACGGTGCTGCCGGCTGCGCTCGGCGCGAGGCATACCCCCACCGGACGTCGTCAACCGTCGTTTTTTTCAAGCACGGGTTTACCGACGGACGGAGCGGGTAAGTGCGCGCCGGCAACGATGAGGATGTCCGGCGACGAAACCGAGGACCCGATGACCGACACCACGGCGCGCCCCACACCCGTCCCGCTCCGACCGGCCCGCACGGAGCCGCTCGGGTCGGTGATCCTGAAGACGATCCGCACGACCGATCACAAGACGATCGGCGTTCTCTACCTGTCGACCTCATTCGGCTTCTTCCTCGTCGGCGGGTTGACGGCATTGCTGATGCGAGGCGAACTGGCCCAGCCCGGGCTGCAGTTCCTCTCACCCGAGCAGTACAACCAGCTGTTCACCATGCACGGCACGATCATGCTGCTGCTCTACGCCACCCCGAACCTCTTCGGCTTCGCCAACTTCCTCGTGCCGTTGCAGATCGGCTCGCCGGACGTGTCCTTTCCCCGATTGAACGCGTTCTCATATTGGCTCTACCTGTTCGGCGGCTTGATCGTCTTGTCCGGCTACATCACCCCGGGTGGGCCGCCGGACTTCGGTTGGACCGCGTACACACCGCTGTCGAACGCCATCCACAGCCCCGGTGTCGGCGGTGACCTGTGGATCACCGGGCTGATCGTCACCGGCCTCGGGACGATCCTCGGGGCGGTCAACATGATCACCACCATCGTGTGTCTCCGCGCGCCCGGGATGCTGATGTGGCGGATGCCGATCTTCACCTGGAACATCCTGTTCACCGGCATCCTGATCCTGCTGGCGTTTCCGATCCTCACGGCCGCGCTGTTCGGGCTGCTCGCCGACAGACACATCGGTGCACACGTCTTCGACCCGGCCAACGGCGGCGCGATCCTGTGGCAGCACCTGTTCTGGTTCTTCGGCCACCCCGAGGTCTACATCGTCGCGCTGCCGTACTTCGGCATCGTCACGGAGATCATCCCTGTCTTCAGCCGAAAACCGCTGTTCGGCTACAAGACCATGGTGTTCGCGACCATCGGCATCACCGCGTTGTCGGTCGCGGTGTGGGCCCACCACATGTTCGCCACTGGTGCCGTGCTGCTGCCGTTCTTCTCGTTCATGACCTTCCTCATCGCCGTGCCCACCGGGATCAAGTTCTTCAACTGGATCGGCACGATGTGGAAAGGCACCCTCACGTTCGAATCACCCATGCTGTGGTCGATCGGTTTCCTCGTCACCTTCCTCCTCGGCGGGCTCACCGGCATCATCCTCGCCGCCCCGCCGCTCGACTTCCACGTGCACGACAGCTACTTCGTCGTCGCCCACTTCCACTACGTGCTGTTCGGGACGATCGTGTTCGCCACCTTCGCCGGCATCTACTTCTGGTTCCCCAAGATCACCGGCCGCATGCTCGACGAGCCGCTGGCCAAGTGGCACTTCTGGACGACCTTCATCGGCTTCCACACCACGTTCCTCATCCAGCACTGGCTCGGCGACGCCGGCATGCCCCGCCGCTACGCCGACTACCTGCGCAGCGACGGGTTCACCCTCATGCAGACCATCTCCACGATCGGGTCGTTCATCCTGGGCGCCTCGGTGCTGCCCTTCATCTGGAACGTCGTCAAGAGCTACCGCTTCGGCCAAAAGGTCGACGTGGACGACCCTTGGGGGTACGGCAACTCGCTGGAGTGGGCGACGACCAGCCCGCCGCCGCGGCACAACTTCCTCGAGCTACCCCGCATCCGCTCCGAACGGCCCGCGTTCGAGCTGCACTACCCGCACATGGTCGAACGCATGCGCGACGAAGCACACGTGACCCGAGGACACCCCCAGGGCAAAGCCTCTCCCTCCGAGATCGCAGCGGGCGCGACCCAGCCGGACGAGCAAGGCGGCAGTGCAGACCCCCGTGGACGCTGATCGGAGAGGCGTTGACGGTTGCGCCGCGACATGTTGCCCTCGCGATCCAGGCCCGCGGCCTCCCGCGTCTGCCGCCCCTGATCCGGGCACCGCAGCGAGTAGGGCGCGATCGTGGTCTTGGCCGGGTTTTATTCGCGACAACCCAACCGCTCGGATCGCCGAAGCCGAGCGCGAAGGCTGGCCAGGGGAAGCCGAGCAGCTCGGCGTCAGCCGGGCCGCCCGCCGCTCTCGCCATGCCGAGCAGGAACGGCGACCGGCGATTGAGCGGTCATCCCGTGCCCGACGGTTGCGCAGCAGTACTGAGCCCAGCCGCGGCGGTTCGGCGTCGGCGAACGAACCCCGCTCGGGCTCATGGGATCCAGGCACGACGGGCCTCAGAACGGTGCGAGTGTTCGGATTGTGGAGGCTGCGGGCTCAACCCGAAGTGACCGAACCAGGGTCGGGCCCGGTGCGCAGTGTCATCGCGGGTCGAGCACTCCGCGTCCGAGCGCTGGTGCGTAGCCGGGGTTGAGCTTGCCGGTCAGGCGTTCAGGCTTCGGCCAACGGACGTCGGTGGCCCAGCCGGCCTTCTCGAACAGCCAGATGATGCGGGCCGAGATGTCGATCTGGCCGCGGCGGACACCGTGGCGGGCGCCGGTCGGGTCGGCGTGGTGGGAGTTGTGCCACGACTCCCCCATCGACGCGATGGCCAACGGCCAGAAGTTCGCCGACTTGTCGCGGGCGGCGTAGGGCCGGTCACCGATCAGGTGGCACAACGAGTTCACCGACCAGGTCACGTGGTGCAGCACCGCGACGCGTACCAGACTCGCCCAGAAGAACGCCGTCACCGCCCCCCACCAGGACATCGTGGCGAGGCCGCCGATGAGGGCCGGCGCCAAGAGCGTGAGGACGGTCAGCACCGGGAACCAGCGATCGACGCGGGCGACGTCGCGATCGGCGAGCAGGTCGGGGGCGAAACGCTGGGCGTTGGTCTTCTGGCGGTCGAACAGCCAGCCCATGTGCGCGTGCCAGAACCCCTTGGCGAGTGCGGCCGGCGTGGTGCCGTAACGCCACGGGGAGTGCGGATCGCCTTCGCGGTCGGCGTAGGCGTGGTGGCGGCGGTGGTCGGCGACCCAGCCGATCACCGGTCCCTGCATGGCCATGCTCCCGGCCACCGCGAGCGCGATCCGCAGGCCGCGGCCGGCCTTGAACGCGCCATGGGTGAGGTACCGGTGGAACCCGATCGTCACGCCGAGGCAGGTGAGCACGTAAAAGCCGGCGGCCAGGCCGATGTCGATCCAGCCCAGGCCCCACCCCCACGCGAACGGCACCGCCGCGGCCAGCGCCAGCAACGGCACGACGGCGAACAGCTTCACCAACGAGTTCTCGGCCCGGGTCTTTTCGCCCGACAACATCGGTTTCGCCGGTTTTCGCGTTCCAGAGCGGGGGCGGGTGAGGGGTTGTGTCATGCGGTCGCTCATCTCTCGGGGACGGACGGTGGTCGCCGAATTTCTGGGCGATTGCCACCGGGATATCCCGGTCAGGGTCGGGCAAAACCGTTGAATGGTCACACGTGCGTCACGAGGAGACCGATCCGGCAAGTTGTCCACAGTGGATATTTCGCTGGAGAGTGCTGACCACGGACGGGGCTGCAGGTGTCCCGCTTCCGTCAGACGGTGCGCAGGGCGTGGGAGAAAGTGCTACAGCCGGGGCGTCGGCGTTGCCGGCCCAGCCGGAGGTGCTGCCTGTGGTGGTGGCGCCGGTGTTTTCGGCGGTGTCGGGCTCATCTGAGATGACCGTGCTGCTCGAGTGGCCACCCTGGTTCTGCGAGTCGCCGTGGCCCCAACCGCGACGGGCGAGCCGCTGCCGGTGGAGGTGATGGCGATGTTGCCACCGGAGTCGCCCGAGCTGCCGGACGTGCCGGTCACCACGACGTTCATGCCGATGGCGTCGCCGGCTGTGCCGGAGGCACGCCGTTGCCGCCGGTCGCGATGCTCGAGACGAAAACCGAGGACGCCCCCGCGACCACTGCGTGAGGAGCGTGCGTTCGTGGCCGCCGCCGTGTCGGTGCCGTCGTTGCCGGCCGTATCGGAGTCGCCGCCGGCGATGCTGGTGTTCAACGCGCTCCCGGTGCAGCCGGTCGACCCGAGGTCACCCCGAGTTGCCCGACGAGGCCGAGTTCGTGCCCAACGCCAGTGCACAAAGGCCCGCGGCGTGGTTGCCGCGGGACCTTCCGGCTCACCCGCGCCTGCGTGCCGACCTTCCGCGCCCAGGGCAGGACGGGCATGTGTTCGCCGCCCACGCCGCGACCGCGCTCGTCGGCGCGCAGACCGAAGCCCAGCTGCACGCCGCGAACAAGAGCCGCGACGTCATCGACATGACCAAGGGCATTTTCACGCAGCTCCGCGACATCGTGTGCGGACCCGACTCAGCCGTCGGCGGGCCGTGGCAGTCGAACCCTGATCGGCCCCCGCCACTGTTCATCTGGGTCGAGCACACGGCCACGTTGGTTATTCTGCGCCTGGCTCGGAACAGGCGATTACGGCGAGTACGAGAGCCCCGAGGTCGTTGCTATCGGCAAGCATGTCCAGCACGCCGACGGCCTGCAGCAAGGCGCGGGGTTGGCCGCGAATCTCCGTGACTCGGTAAGACGTGCCCCAGTCGACGGACGCGACGTAGCCGGCGAGGAGGGCGCTGACGCCGGCGGAGCTGAGAATCGTCACGTCCCACAGGTTCACCAAGAGTTCGTTCGGATTTCGGAGCTCGATCGCCTCGGTGATCACGGCTCTCAGCTCGTCGGCCGTGTAGCCGACCACGGGGCCACGAACATTGACTTGAAGAGTTCCGACGGCACGAGAACGAATATCTATGGAGAACGCCATGCTGCCTCCAGCCACTGCACGGGCTCCACAGAGCGCGACTGCGTCCGGTCTGGCTCGGAGTGTAGCGCCGGGGAGTCGGACTAGTGGGTGAGAAGCGGGCCCTGGCAACCACCACCACTGGAGGCCTCCTGCCGGCATGTGTAGAAATCTGATTCCGGGGAACTCGACGTCGGTGCGAGAGTTGAGATGGACCTAGCTGTGCGCAAGGTTTCGGGTTCTGCTGCAGGAGCACTGGACGTGGGCTCGTTCAGCGCTCGGCTCGTGGTGCTCGAGCCCGGCGGTACGCCACTGGCCCCCGCCCTGAGCCATCAGACGCGACTGCGCCTCGACCGTGAGCTCAACAACGACTGCCGCCTGAGCCCGCGCGGTATCGCGGCCATCTCCGCGGCGGTGGCCGATGGCGCAACCACGGCTGCACGCCACGACGTGCACAACCTCTTCCCGTTCGCCACCTCGTCGATCCGGGACGCGGCCAACGCCACCGAGGTGGTGCGCCGCGTCCGTCGCGACACGGGTGTGGAGCTGCAGTTCCTCTCCGGTCGGCGCGAGGCCGAGCTGACCTACGTGGGCGCGCGGCGCTGGTATGGCGCGTCCGCGGGTCCGTTGCTGGTGCTCGACATCGGCGGCGGCACGGTGGAGTTGTCCGCCGGCGGCGGTTCGCAGGCCGAGTTCGCCCGTTCGCTGCCGCTGGGTGCCCGCTCGGTCACGCGTGACTGGCTGCCGGCCGAGCAGCCG
>NZ_JBFBAF010000078.1:0-7790 GCF_040682095.1 Amycolatopsis sp. NPDC051372 | reverse complement strand
GATCACGGTGACCCCAGAAGAGACCTACGCCCGGCGGTCCATGCCTCCGCTTCGGAACCTCCCGCCCGCTCAGGCGGACGGGGCCTAAGACCACTCCGAAGGCTCGGGAAAGCCCGGAAGGGGGTGATCTACCACCGACTTCAGGACAAGATAGGCGTTGCTTCCCAACGCACTTCGCGAGAAGACCCGGCCCCGAATGCAACCGTGCCGGGTCTTCCTTAGCGGGAACCACGAAAGCCCCTGAGCCGGTAACGAAGTGGTAGCAAGCTCAGGGGCATGGTGTTGAACGGTTACAGGATTACGCGGCGCACTTCAGGTCGATGGCCCTGTAGCAGCCCCACACGTCCCCATGACCCAGCTCGGCAATGATCTCGGCCGTGGTCACGCCGAGATCGGCGGCCAGTTCCTCGACACCGACGAGACTGCGAATGCTGCCATCGTCCCGTGGAGTGGCGAACCATTGAGCAGCACGCTCGGACAAGCCGCCACCCCCACCTGAAACACGTGATGCATCCGATGCATCCGATGAAGTGATGCCTGATGGTCGCATCGGATCATCATGTGCATCATGTGCATCGGATGTTTCGGGGGATGGCAGTCCGACCGAGGCCCACGCGCGCTCCAGATCCGCCCGCCGGTAGCCGCGCTGCGCGCCCCGCGTCGGCTGGACCGACCGCACCCGAAAATTCTTTGACAGCATCGACCCCAACCGCTTGGCGGTCAGCGCCGTGAAGCCCCGAGACTTGTCCTCACCCCACATGTACGAGTTACGCACGACCAGGGCCTTGAGAACGGTCGCCGTGGGCATGAACCCTTCGGTGCCGAACACCGCGTGCATGTCCTTGATCAGCGCGATATGCGGCTTCTCGTAGACCAGCCCGTCTTCGACGGCAGCGGCCAGACGTTCCATATCCTTGCCGATCACCCGCGCCAGAAGCTGAGGCCAGTCGCCGCCCGCCACGACAGCCACCCGCATCAACGGCCGCCACACCTCCTTACGCCGCCCCGTCAGCCCTGCGGGCAGATCCACGGACAAACCGGTGAACTCATCTGCGACGGCTTCTACAGCGACTTGCAGCCGCTGCGCGAGCAGCGCCACCGGTTCGTCCAGGATTTCCCAGTCGGTCTCGACGATTTCCCCGTTGTTCGCGGGCAGCAGTAGGACCTCGATGGTGCGCGAACGAGTGTCATCGGGCAGGTCCGGGGAGTTGCCCGCCATCGCGACAGCCGCGAAGGTGCTCATCTCCTTCGCATCGAAATTTCCGTCAGCGTTCTTGACCAGCACGGGCCGCGACGCGCCCTTCTTGTACCCGGTGTTCAGGATGGCGACGATGTCCTCGATCCCCTGCTTCTTCCCCGACAGCGACCGGTCGCACTCGTCGATGAGCAGAGTTCGCGGCCCCCTTTCCAGGACTCGGGGGATCAGCGCAGAACTCGACACCGCCGCCATCGCCAGCTTCGCCCTGGAGAGCTTGCCCACGTGTTCGAGCGCGGTGGTCTTGCCCGACCCCGGCAACGGCGAATCGAACAACAACCGGGGCGAGGTGTACAGGGCCTCGATTACCCATGTGTGCGCCGTCCACAACGCGAGCGTCACCGAATCGTCCCCGTCAGGATCAGCGGTGTAGATATGCCTGTCCAGATGGGTACGCACCTCACCCAGCACGCCGAGAAGAACAGCCCGCGCCTCCTCACGCGACTGCCGATCGTTGGTCACACCGCCACCGCCGCCGCCTGCTGAGCGCGGTTCCAGCACGACGCACCCATGCCCCGAGAAATCGACCTCGGGGTCGTAAGCCAATGGCCACAGCCGCCCGTGCACTGCTTCGACACCTTCAGCCCGTGGGCTTCCATCAACTCCACCGCCGCCGGGCTGATCACGTCTTCGAACTGCCGATACAGGAACTCATTGCCGCAGCCATTCGAGGCTGTAGTAGGCTTACTCACTAGACATTCTTCCTGGTAGATGGGTGTTTTCTTTCAGCCCGGTCCGTGTTGCCGCACAGGCCGGGCTTTTCCTTGCTCTCACTCACCCTTGAGCCACTTCGCGAGATCGTCAGGAAAGATCCGCCAGCGCCCCTTCGGCGCGGTCCGCTGGTAGCCCTTCAACTCCCCGGACAGCAGGGCGGCATAGATCGAGTTCTGGTGGCACCCGACAGTGCGGGCGGCCTCGGTGGGGCTCATCGGGGTCACGATCAACACGGTTCTCCTTCACTGACCACAGGCGGTGCAAGAACATGCACCCTATTGCCCTGCGTTCCACTTCGATCCAATCCTAACAGCGCGACCGACAGAGAACGCACCTATGACACCCCTGGTTTGACCCGAACTATGACACCCGCAGCGGGCAACTCTGATACGGTTCACGCAGTATCCGAGAGTGGACGGAGGTAGACCGGCATGGACGACGTTCGGGCTCATGCGTTCGACGACGGCGGCGAACATGACAACGAAGTCCGGTGGTTGCTGCACCAGGCGCGGCGCGGAAACCGACTCGACATGGCCGATCGCATGGCGGTAGCAGGTTGGGTGATGGCTGACCGCAAAGCCCTGGGGCTGACGCAGAGCCGCCTCTGTGAGCTATCCAACGTGCCGGTGCGGACCATCAAGCACATGGAAGCTGGAGGCGTACCGCAGACGTCGACCCTGCTCGCGCTCGTGGACGGCATCACGAAGGCGCATGAGCACGCGACTCCTGTTCCATCAGCCGACCCCGAGTTGAGTGACTCGATGCGGATGTTCATCGACACCGTGGGGCCGATGTTCGAGGAACTCTCGCCGCAAGCGCAGGGTCAAGCGCTGCGGCAATTCGTGTTGTGGCTCAACGAGATCAAGGAGAACGAGTAGGTTGGCACGGCCGCGCAAACAAGAGATCGATATCGACGTGCGCCCGGCGGCGGACTGCACGACGAAGGGCACCAGTCGAACCGGATGGTGCGCACGTCCCGAGGGCGCACCGAAGCCTGGGGGCAAGCGGGACCAGCGGCACCGGCATTTCAAGGATCTGGACCAGGCAAACGATTTCGCTCGGGGTATCCGACGCACCCGGGAGGTTCAACAGCAGGTCGGATTGCCCTCCGGCTACACGGTCGGGGACGCGATCGACGACTATCTCTTGCCCTACAAGTCCCAGAACCCACGGACCTGGCAGTCCTACACGAATTGGCTGCAACCCGCGAAGGACAAGTTCGGGCACTGGCCAGTGTCGGCACTGCGGGAATCCGATGTGATCGAACTCCGGGATGCCCAGTTGGAGCACTGGGTGGTGGACGGCGTGAACCAGATGGTTCGCCACCTCGACAACACACTCGAGCGGCTCCGGAATCTGGGTCAGGCGTACAACGCAGCGGCCATGGTGAAATCCCTGAAGAAGGAGAGGCCCCGCCTGACCTTGGCGCAGATGCGTTCGAGCGTGGACTCGGGGGCCTACAGCCCGGAGGAGATCGCGCGGATTCTGGTCGCGGCCGACGACATCAAGAACACGAACACCCCGGGAATGCGGCCCATGTTCTGGATGTGGATGCTGAACCTGCGGCGCGGAGAGGCCCTCGGCGCGGAGTGGGAGAACATTCTCCTGAAGCGAGATGAGGCGGGGAACGAGCCGGGGCTGTTGGTGAATCAGCAGTGGGTCCACAACCCAGTCACGGGCCTGCATGAACTCGCCAAGGTGAAATCGGCGGCAGGCGACCGACTTCTACGGCTACCACCGCTTGTGACAACCATGCTGGGTGAGGTCCGGGAGTGGCAGACCGAGCAGCACAAGAACGGCCAGTTTCCTGAACTGCCGACGCGGGTCGTGGTGAAGTCCAAGGGCAACAAGGCCGGGCCTGCCGGATCAACGATCAGCAGCACCTCGGTCTATCCGCCCTGGTACGCGCTGCTGGATCGAGCGGGAGTCCGACACCTGAAGCCTCATGCCTGCCGGGCCACGATCATCACGCAGATGAAGAAGCGTGGTGTGGATGAGTACGTGGTGAAGGCATGGGCGGGCCACAGCACTCGGGGCGACGTGACCGAAGAGCACTACACCCACCTGCAACTCGTTCGGTGGGCTGAGGCGGCAGAGGCGTGGCAGGCGATCATTTCGGACATTTTGTCCGAGTTTGGGGCAAAGCGTGACAAGCCCCGCAAGGCCAGTCAGGCATTGCGCCTGGTAGGGGCTTGATTAGCTGACACCTAGCACTCACTGGTACTTGGGTTAATCCCATGAATGCGGGTGGACCAGTATGACTGAGAACCCCTCCTGATCTGCATCAATGTGGATATCGGTGGATGCCATTAGACAGCCGTGAAACCCGGATTTGTGACAAGGTGTGACAAGTCCGGGGGCCATGGCGTCCGCTCCCCACCTCGGAAACACACCTGGTAACCCGTACAAGCGGGAGACAACCGAGAGGTGCGCTGACCCAAATGAGCACCGGGGGAGGGGCTCCGTGGCGGGTGCCGGGGACTCGGAACGCTCCTTGGAATGCGTACGGTCCGCGAGCCACAGAGTGACCCGGTGCGAATCCAACGCCGGTACCCCAGGTAGGGCGGCCCGGTCAGGCACACCAATGCCCCGCCCCTCCCCCACCAGCGTGCGAAATTGGCGACTGTGCCTGAGGGTGCGCCGAAGGATCGGCATGACGGGTCCCTCCCCAGGTAGCTACGAAGCCTGCCGACTGCTGTCTCATAAACGATCGGTTGTTGAGACTGAGACGAGCGGCAAGTTCAGCGCCAGCCACTCTGAGCAAACATGATCAACAACTGTCTTGAAACCATGTCTCAAAACCGTTAGTCTCAAAATCGGCAAAGCAACGGGATTATGAGACAGAAGGCGGTTCAGTGGCGACCATCGGGTACGCACGAGTCAGCACCAACGACCAAGACCCTCAGCTGCAACTCGACGCATTGAAGGCCGCTGGCGCGGAACGCACCTACACCGACCATGGCGTGTCTGGCGCGAAGACTGAACGGCCGGAACTGGATCGGTGCTTGGATCACCTTCGTCAGGGCGATGTGCTGACAGTGTGGAAGCTGGACCGTTTGGGCCGCAACACGGTTCATGTCCTCCAACTGATCGAGCACCTGACCGAGCGAGGGATCGGCTTCCGCAGTCTCACCGAAGGACTGCACACGGACGGGCCGATGGGTAAGGCGATGCTCACGATCATGGCTGCCTTTGCGCAGTTGGAACGAGACACGATGATCGAACGAACTCGTGCTGGATTGGCAGCAGCAGCGGCGAACGGCCGCAAGGGTGGCCGTCCCCGCAAGGTGGGTGACGCGGACGCAGCGAAGGCGAAAGAGCTGAAGTCGAAGGGAATCAACGCACCGGACATCGCGAAGATGCTCGGGTGTTCTCGGGCGACCGTCTACCGCTACTTGTCCGGCGAATGATCGACCGCACCAGGAAGGCAAGGCCCTGGCGCAGACCGGGTTACCTAGCCTACCTGCGCTTCTCCACCTCATCCTGAATCAACCGGCGAGCAGCTTCCCCGTACACAGCCCGATCGGTCAGCACCGCGAACAGCTTGCCGTACAAGGCGATCTCGCGAGGCTGGCTGATATTCAGTTCGGCTGTCACTGTCTCCGCCTGCACGAGCCTGTTGTCGTAGATCACGAACCCGTTCGGTGCCAGCGCCTCAATCACGTTGCGGCGCGGCACAATCCCGAGACTCACGCGGGGCAACGCCATCACCGACAACAGCCGATCCAGTTGCCCCAGCATCACCGAGTCATCTCCCAGGGTCGTCTGCAACACCTGCTCAGCGACAACGAACGAGAACCTTCGGGTGCCGTGATACAGCACCTGCTGCCGCTCGATCCTGGCGGCCATCCCCTCCTCGAGATCGTCCGGAATCGACCGAAACCTGATGACCAGCGCAAGAACTTCCCGAATGTAGGCGGGAGTCTGAAGCAGGCCGGGCACTAGCGACGGCTCATACCAGCGCATCGCAGCCGTCTCAGCCTCCAGCTTCACCGACATCTTCTGGCGACGCTTCGTGCCAGTGCCGAGGATCCGCTGCCACTCCATGTAGGCGGCCTGAATGTTCCGTAACGACGCGACCAGGTCAGGCAACTGGTCAAGGCGACCGGTGTGCTCACACCAGGCGCGCAGGTCGGCTTCGGTGGGGGTTTGCTTGCCGTATTCGATACGGCTGGTCTTGGATTCATGCCAGCCAGCGAGCGCAGCAAGCCTACGGCCGGTCAAGCCCGCATCGCGACGAAGCTCCCGGAGTCTCACCCCGAGAGCTTCGCGTGCCTCATGTGCCGCGCTGGTCACCGCGTCCGCTGGGGAACATAGTCAGCGAGCGGAACAGCGTGCTCCCACACCCGATCCCTCACCTCCCGAATGTAGGCCGCGATCCGCGGATCAGTTGTGACAGCGCCACCGATGAATCGGCCGGTCGGCTCGAACACGGTGAACGCTACGGTCTCATCATCCATCAGCCACCAATCATCGGTGGTCAACAGACTGGGGTCGATACGGTTGCGAGGAAGGTACCGAATCTCCTCACCCGCAACGCTATTGCACTGGACTGCGACCTCCAACGCGAAGTCGGTGTAGTCGGTGTGCGGAACCGTCACCACGCGCGCTCTACGCACCTGCACCCCACGGGCTTTCATTGCCCGCACCCGACCCAACCACCCATCGAGCCACGAGTAATCGTCAGGTTCCCCGGCGAGGAACCGCTCGAACGGCGCGGACTCATCTGGCGTCTCGTAGGTGTCTTTCACCTCCAGGTGGAACGCTTCCCGCTGGCAGGCTGCAAACGGCCCGTGAAACTCCTTACCCGGCAGCAGCAACACCGTAGAACGTCCTCTCGCACACGGGGACCTCGACGGCCGTCTCGTCCTCGTACAGGTCAAGCTGCGCCAAGGTACCGGCGTCGGTCACCGGCCGCCCGGTGAGGAGGAAGGTGCCGCGCCCCGTGTCTTTCAGGCGAGCACCGATGAACCTGTCGTTTCCGACGAAACCCAATAGTAGGTGCGGTATTTCGACCGTCTCCGCCTGCCCGGTCACCCATCCCTGGATTAGGAACGTGCCGTGATCGGTGACGTAGACGGAGGGACACCCATCGCCGGTGGTACCTCCCTTGCCGAGGAACCGAAGTGTGGTGGTCTGTTCAGGTTTCATGACCTGTCCTCCCGTTGCTATGCAGCACCTTGCGGATAGCACGTCCAATGGTCCCCCTGCGTTGTCCGCCTTGCAGTGGTTCGGAAGAACCTGCGCAAGCTGCTGCAAGCTCCTGGAGTTGCCGCAATGTGGCCGTTTAGCGTCGGATCAGGCGTTCGGGGCTGGTGCAGTCGTCTCGGTCCCGGACTGCCTCACCACGGACAAGGGGCTGACATGACCGAGCGCAAAAGGATCTACAGCTTCCCCGGTGGAGTCCTGGAAACAAACGACTACGACGATGGCGAGCCCGGAGGCATCTACGTGGAGTCGTGGACTCCAGGACCGCTCGAACCTTCTCCACAGCCCCCGGCATTTTCGGAGTTCCCGAACCACGACGTAGATGAACTGGGAGCGTAATGCGTTACAAGCCAACATGTCTCGGCTACGCCCGGACCGATGTGTCTGGGCTGGCGCTGCTGTGGGATCAGTCGCAGATTCGGAAGCTCGCGAGCAAGCTCGGCTATGACTTCGCCGACATGGTTGTCTATGACCCGAAGTTCGGGCGGCCACCACTGGCTCGTCTGAAGGCGCAAGCGAGCCGCTTGGACGCTGAAGCCGTGATAGTCCCCGGCCCCGAACACTTCGAAGGTGGGCAGATCCCCGGTGCGCTGGTGCGTCAGCTGGACGTGAT
>NZ_JBFBAF010000077.1:0-10655 GCF_040682095.1 Amycolatopsis sp. NPDC051372 | reverse complement strand
CCAAGGCCAATAGCCAGCGCGACTTCGCTCTTGCTGCCTAAGTAGCAGAGTGCGTGGCCGCGGGCACGGCCCCGGCGAGAGCACTCGATCGGGTGAAGCGCGAACAGTCCGGTCGCCGCGACGCCGGGAGCTGCGACAACGGCCGGACGACCGGGGTGGAAGGCCTGGCTCCGGCTCGGCATGGCAGGAAACACACCTGGCCCAGCGGAATCCTGTTTGTTTGAGATTGCATGGTCGTGCATAATCATGCGTATGACGGTGAAGATCGCGGTGGCCGGCGCGAGCGGCTACGCGGGCGGGGAACTGTTGCGCCTGTTGCTGACCCATCCGGAAGTCGAGATCGGTGCGCTGACGGCGGCGAGCAGCGCGGGGACGCTGCTGGGCACGCACCAGCCGCACCTCGCGCCCCTGGCCGGGCGCGTGCTGGCCGAGACGACGGCGGAAACGCTGGCCGGCCACGACGTCGTGTTCCTCGCGCTGCCCCACGGCCACTCGGCCGAGGTCGCGGCGCAGCTCGGACCCGACGTGCTCGTGGTCGACCTCGCCGCAGACCACCGGCTGGCCGATCCGGCCGACTGGCAGCGCTGGTACGGCGGCGAGCACGCCGGGCAGTGGCCCTACGGCCTGCCCGAGCTGCCCGGCGCGCGCGAGAAGCTCGTGGGCACCAATCGCGTCGCGGTCCCCGGCTGCTTCCCGACCGGCGGCTCGCTCGCCCTCGCCCCGGCGCTGGCCGCGGGCTTGGTCGAGCCCGACGTCACGGTCGTGGCGGTCACCGGCACGTCCGGCGCGGGCAAGAGCCTCAAGCCGAACCTGCTCGGGTCCGAGGTTATGGGGTCCGCCAGCGCGTACGGAGTGGCGGGCAAGCACCGGCACACCCCCGAGTTCGCCCAGAACCTCTCCGGCGCGGCGGGAAAGCCGGTGACCGTGTCCTTCACACCCGTGCTCGCTCCGATGCCGCGTGGCATCCTCACCACCGCGACGGCGCCGCTGATCGGCGACGTCGACGAGAACACCGTGCGCGAGGTGTACGAGAAGGCCTACGACGCCGAACCGTTCGTGCAGTTGCTGCCCGCCGGGATGTGGCCCGCGACGGCTTCGACCCTCGGGTCGAACAACGTCCAGCTCCAGGTGGGCGTGGACGCCGACGCGGGCAGGCTCGTCGTGATCTGCTCGATCGACAACCTCACCAAGGGCACCGCGGGCGGTGCCGTCCAGTCGATGAACCTGGCGCTCGGATTCCCCGAGACCACCGGACTTTCCACCGTGGGAGTGGCACCGTGACCGTCACCGGCCCGAAGGGCTTCCGCGCCGCCGGCGTCGCCGCAGGCATCAAGGCCTCCGGCGCGCTCGATCTCACGCTCGTCGTGAACGACGGCCCGCTCGACGTCGCCGCGGGCGTGTTCACGCGCAACGTGATCAAGGCCGCGCCCGTGCTGTGGTCGCAGGAAGTCCTGAAGCAGCAGAAGCTCAAGGCGGTCGTGCTCAACTCGGGCGGCGCCAACGCGGCGACCGGCCCGGGCGGGTTCCAGGACACACACGCCACCGCGGAGAAGGTCGCCGAGGTCCTCGACATCGGCGCGATCGAGGTGGCCGTGTGCTCCACCGGCCTCATCGGCGAACGGCTCCCGATGGCCGCGGTGCTGTCCGGAGTGGACAGTGCCGTCAAGGCCCTCGACGCGAGCGCCGAGGCGAGCGTGAACGCCGCGTCCGGCGTGATGACCACCGACACCAAGCCGAAGCAAGCGTTTGCGAAACACGACGCGGGCTGGAGTGTCGGCGGCTTCGCGAAGGGTGCCGGCATGCTCGCGCCGAACCTCGCCACGATGCTGTCGGTCCTCACCACGGATGCCGTGGCGGACAAGGAAGTTCTCGACCGCGCGCTGCGCGCCGCCACCCGCGTCACCTACGACCGGCTCGACGTCGACGGCGGCACGTCCACCAACGACACGGTGCTGGTGCTCGTGTCCGGCGCGAGCGGGGTCGAGCCGACGGAGGCCGAGCTCACCGAGCAGCTCACCGCCGTCGCCCACGACCTCGTGCTGCAACTGCGCGCCGACTCCGAAGGCGCGACGAAGGACGTCGACGTCACGGTGCGCGGCGCCGCGTCCGAGGACGACGCCGTGGTGGTCGCCCGCACGATCGCCGAGGACAACCTCGTGAAGACGGCGCTGTTCGGCTCCGACCCCAACTGGGGCCGCATCGCCATGGCGCTCGGCCGCGCGCCCGCGCGCATCGACCCCGAGACGGTGTCGATCACGATCAACGGTGTCACGCTGTTCGCCTCGGGCACCACCGCCGCGGACCGCTCGGCCGCAGACCTGTCGGGGCGCGCCATCGAGGTCGTCGTCGACCTGGGCGTCGGCTCGGCCGAGGCCACGATCTACACCACCGATCTGTCGCACGGCTACGTCGAAGAGAACAGCGCCTACTCCTCATGACCGGCACGGAGGACCTGATTTCCGCGGACGACAGGCTCGAGACGGCGGCCGAGAAGGCCGGGGTGCTCATCGAGGCGCTGCCGTGGCTGCAGCGGTTCCACGGCGCCACCGTGGTGGTGAAGTACGGCGGCAACGCCATGATCGACGACACCCTCAAGGCGGCCTTCGCGCAGGACATGGTGTTCCTGCGTCTCGCCGGCCTGCACCCCGTGGTCGTGCACGGCGGGGGACCGCAGATCACCGCGATGCTCACCCGGCTCGGCGTCGAGGGCGAGTTCAAGGGCGGCCTGCGCGTGACCACGCCCGAGACGATGGACATCGTCCGCATGGTGCTGGTCGGGCAGGTCAGCCGCGAGCTGGTCGGCCTGATCAACGCTCACGGCCCGTACGCCGTCGGCATCTCCGGTGAGGACGCGCGCCTGTTCACCGCCGAGCGCAAACAGGCCACTGTGGACGGTGAACAGGTCGACATCGGCCTCGTCGGCGAGGTCGCCGCGGTGAACCCCGACGCGGTGCTCGACATCGTCAACGCCGGGCGCATCCCCGTGGTGTCCACGGTCGCGCCCGACATCGACGGCGTGGTGCACAACGTCAACGCCGACACGGCCGCGGGCGCGCTGGCCGCGGCGCTGGGCGCGGAGAAGCTCGTGGTGCTCACCGACGTGGAGGGCCTCTACGCCGATTGGCCCGACCGCTCGTCGCTGATCGACCGCATCCAGGTCGACCGGCTGGAGAAAATGCTGCCCGAGCTGGCCAGCGGCATGATCCCGAAAATGGAGGCCTGCGTGCGCGCGGTGCGCGGCGGCGTGCGCCGCGCCCACGTGATCGACGGACGCCTCGCCCACTCCGTGCTGCTGGAGGTCTTCACCTCCCGCGGCGTCGGCACGATGGTCTACCCCGAGCCCACCCTTTACCCCGAGCCCACCCCGAACCCCGAAAACCCAGGAACGGAGCTCCCGTGACCACCCCGACCTCGAACGAGGCGAGCCGGCAGCACTGGCAGTCGGCCCTGATGGACAACTACGGCACCCCCGGGCTGACGCTTGTCCGCGGCGAGGGCGCGAGGGTGTGGGACGCCGAGGGCACCGAGTACCTCGACCTCGTCGGCGGCATCGCGGTCAACGCGCTCGGCCACGCCCACCCCGAGGTGGTGCGCGCCGTCTCCGAGCAGATCGCGACGCTGGGCCACACGTCGAACCTGTACGTGAACCCGGTCGCGCTGGAGCTTGCCGAGGCGCTGCTCGACGTCGCGGGGCTGACCGGCCAGGGCAAGGTGCTGTTCGTGAACTCCGGCGCCGAGGCCAACGAAGCGGCGTTGAAGATCAGCCGCCTGACCGGCCGCACCAAGGTCGTCGCGGCGGAGGGCGCGTTCCACGGCCGCACGATGGGGTCGCTGTCGCTCACCGGCCAGCCGGGCAAGCGCGAACCGTTCGCGCCCCTGGTCCCCGGGGTCACGCATGTGCCGTTCGGCGACGTCGAAGCGCTGCGCGCGGCCGTCGACACCGACACCGCTGCCGTGTTCCTCGAGCCGGTGCTCGGCGAAGCCGGCGTGATCCCCGCGCCCGACGGCTACCTGCAGGCGGCTCGCGAGATCACCAAGGCGACTGGCGCGCTGCTCGTGCTCGACGAGGTGCAGACCGGCATCGGCCGGCTCGGCACCTGGTTCGCCTTCCAGCAGACGGGCATCGTCCCCGACCTCATCACGCTCGCGAAGGGCCTCGGCGGCGGGCTGCCGATCGGCGCCGTGATCGGCATCGGCGCGGCGGGCGAGCTGCTGAAGCCGGGCCAGCACGGCACCACGTTCGGCGGCAACCCGGTCTGCTGCGCGGCCGGTCTGGCCGTGCTGCGCACGATCGCGCGCGACAACCTGCTCGACCACGTTTCCTCGCTGGGCAAGGACATCGCGACCGGCGTCGAGGCGCTCGGGCACCCGCTCGTCAGCGGTGTGCGCGGCGCCGGGCTGCTGCTCGGCATCACGCTGCGCGAGCCGGTGTCCGCCGCGGTCGCCAAGGCCGTGCAGGGAGCCGGCTACCTCGTCAACCCCGTCGCACCGGACACCATCCGGCTCGCCCCGCCGCTGGTGCTCGAGGCCGAGCAGGCCCAGGCCTTCCTGACCGCATTCCCGGACGCGCTCGACTCCACCACCACGAAGGATCCGAACTGATGCCTCGCCACTTCCTCCGCGACGACGACGTCAGCCCCGCCGAGCAGGCCGCTCTCCTGGACCTCGCCGACGCGCTCAAGGCGGACCCGCTCGGCAACAAGATCCTGGCCGGCAAGACGGTCACGGCGATCTTCGAGAAGAACTCCACCCGCACGCGCTTCTCGTTCGAGGTCGGCATCAGCCAGCTCGGCGGGCACCCGGTGATCGTCGACGGCCGGTCGATGCAGCTGGGCCGCGAGGAGACCATCGAGGACACCTCGCGCGTGCTGTCGCGTTACGTCGACGGAATCGTGTGGCGCACCTTCGCGCAGAAGCGCATCGACTCCATGGCGTCGGTCGCGTCGGTGCCGGTCGTGAACGCGCTCACCGACGAGTTCCACCCGTGCCAGGTCCTCACCGACCTCATGACCATCCGCGAGCGCAAAGGCAAGCTCGCCGGGCTGACACTGGTGTACCTCGGCGACGGGGCCAACAACATGGCCCACTCGCTGCTGCTCGGCGGCGTGACCGCGGGCATGCACGTGCGGGTCGTCTCGCCCGAGGGCTTCCAGCCCGACCAGCAGGTGATGCTCGACGCGAAGCACCGCGGCACCGAGACCGGCGGCAGCGCGGCCGTGTTCACCGACCCGCACGACGCCGTCGCGGGCGCCGACGTGCTGGTCACCGACACCTGGACGTCCATGGGCCAGGAGAACGACGGCCTCGACCGGGTCGGCCCGTTCCGGGCGCTGCAGGTCAACACCGAGCTGCTCAAGCGCGCGGCCGACGAGGCCATCGTGCTGCACTGCCTGCCCGCGCACCGCGGCTGGGAGATCACCGACGAGGTGCTCGACGGCCCGGCCAGCGCGGTGTGGGACGAGGCCGAGAACCGTCTGCACGCCCAGAAGGCGCTGCTGGTCTGGTTGTTCGAGCAGAGCGGGCGATGACCGGCAGCCGGGTCGGGCGCCAGGCTCGCATCACGGAGCTGGTGTCCACGATGGCCATCCGCAGCCAGACCGAGCTCGCCAAGCTGCTCGCGGCCGAGGGCATCGAGGTCACGCAGGCGACGTTGTCGCGCGACCTAGACGAGCTTGGTGCCGTGAAGCTGCGCGGCGCCGACTCGGGGGCGCCGGTCTACGTCATCCCCGAGGACGGCAGCCCGGTGCGCGGGGTGCAGGGTGGTACGTCGCGGTTGTCCCGGCTGCTCGCGGAACTGCTCGTCTCGGCCGACGCGTCGGCCAACCTCACCGTGCTGCGCACGCCGCCCGGCGCCGCGCAGTTCCTCGCGAGCGCCATCGACCGCGCCGCACTGGAGGAGGTCGTCGGCTCCATCGCCGGCGACGACACGGTCGCTGTCATCGCCCGCGAACCGTTGAGCGGCCGCGATCTCGCGGAACGGTTCACCGCGCTCGCCCGGCGCTCGGCGGACGGCGAGGAGCTGTGACCACCGTCCTCGCCTACGCCGGTGGCCCCGCCGGCTCGGCCGCGCTGGCCCGCCTCGCGCGGGATACGGACGTGGTCACGGTCTCCGTCGACCTCGGCGCGGCCGACGTCGACCTCACGGCGCTGCGTGAGCGGGCCCTGGCGGCCGGCGCGGCGGAGTCGATCGTGATCGACGCGCGCGCCGAGTTCGCCAACGAACACTGCCTGCCCGCCCTGCAGTCCAACGCGTTGCTGTACGACCGTTATCCGCTCGTGGGGTCGCTGGCTCGTCCGCTGATCGAGAAGCACGTGACCGCGATCGCCCGCACGCGCAACGCCGATGTCGTGTGGCCACGCGAACAGCGCGGAAAGCTGTCTCCCGACCGCACGCTCTGGGGCCGCGCCGTCGTGGTCACCGACCCCGATCCGTGGCACGGACCCGGTGACGTCTTCGCCTACACCGAGGACGCCGCGGCCAACATCGACGCGCCCGACGAAGCCGTGATCACGTTCGACCGCGGGGTGCCTGTGGCCGTCGACGGCGAGACGGTGAGCGTGGCCGAGGCCGTGGTGCGGCTCGGGCACCGCGCCGGCGCCCACGGCGTCGGCCGGTTCGACCTCGCCACCGACGGCTGTGACCTCGGCCGCGAGATCTACGAAGCCCCCGGCGCGTGGGTGCTGATCACCGCGCACCAGGAGCTGGAGAACCTGACGCTGGACCGGGACCTGGCCCGGTTCAAGCGTTCGGTCGACCGGCGCTGGACCGAGCTCGTCCACGACGGGCTCTGGTCCTCGCCGCTGCGCGAGCCGCTCGACGCGTTCGTGCGGCACAGCCAGGAGCACGTGTGCGGCGACGTCCGGCTCGTGTTCCACGGCGGCACCGCCGTCGTCACCGGGCGCCGCGGCGAAGAGCCCGCCGGACGCGGCAGGCACCTGCGCCCCGTCGGCCGGCGGTACCGTCCCCTGACCGGGCAGGAGCACCCGGACCACCCGACCCACCGGGCATCGTGAGACGCCCGAGGCAGAAAGGCAGAACGTGAGCGCGAAAGACCAGCCGGTGGCCCTGTGGGGCGGCCGGTTCGCCAGCGGACCGGCCGAGGCGATGGCGGCGCTGAGCGCCTCCACCCACTTCGACTGGCGCCTGGCGCCCTACGACATCGCCGGCTCGCGGGCCCACGCCCGCGTGCTGCGGAAGGCGGGGCTGCTCACCGACGCGGAGCTGGCTGGCATGCTCGAGGCGCTCGATACGCTCGCGCAGGACGTGGCCTCGGGCGCGTTCACGCCGACGGTGGCCGACGAAGACGTGCACACCGCCCTCGAACGCGGGCTGCTGGAGCGCGCGGGCACGGAGCTGGGCGGCAAGCTGCGGGCGGGCCGCTCGCGCAACGACCAGGTGGCCACACTGTTCCGCATGTGGCTGCGCGACGCCGCGCGCCGCGTGGTCGCGGGCACCCTCGACGTGGTCGACGCCCTCGTTTCGCAGGCGCAGCGCCACCCCGAGGCCATCCTGCCCGGCCGCACGCACCTGCAGCACGCGCAGCCGGTCCTGCTCGCGCACCACCTGCTGGCCCACGGCCAGGCGCTGCTGCGCGACGTCTCCCGCCTGCGCGACTGGGACGCCCGCACCGCGGAGTCGCCGTATGGCTCGGGCGCGTTGGCCGGCTCGTCGCTGGGCCTCGACCCGGAGGCCGTGGCCACGGAGCTGGGCTTCGACACGAGCGTGGAGAACTCCATCGACGGCACCGCTTCACGCGACTTCGTGGCGGAGTTCGCGTTCGCCGTCGCGATGCTCTCGGTGAACCTATCGCGGATCGCCGAAGAGGTGATCATCTGGAACACCGCCGAGTTCGGCTACGTGACCCTCGACGACGCGTGGGCCACCGGGAGCTCGATCATGCCGCAGAAGAAGAACCCCGACGTCGCGGAGCTCACGCGCGGCAAGGCGGGCCGGCTGATCGGCAACCTCACCGGACTGCTGGCGACGCTGAAGGCGCAGCCACTCGCGTACAACCGCGACCTGCAGGAGGACAAGGAGCCGGTGTTCGACTCGGTCGAGCAGCTGGAGCTCCTGTTCCCGGCGATCGCGGGCATGCTCGCCACCCTGACCTTTCACACCGACCGGCTCGCCCAGTTGGCCCCGGCCGGCTTCACGCTCGCCACGGACATCGCCGAGTGGCTGGTGCGCCAGGGCGTGCCGTTCCGCGTGGCCCACGAGGCGGCAGGGGAGAGCGTGCGCGTGGCCGAGGGCCGCGGTGTCGGCCTCGACGAGCTGACCGACGAGGAGTTCCGCACCATCAACCCGGCCCTCACACCGGCGGTGCGCGAGGTGCTCACCGTCGAGGGGTCGGTGCGCTCGCGCAACGCCCGCGGCGGCACGGCGCCCGAGCGCGTCGCCGAGCAGCGTGAGCGCCTCGTGGACCGGGTGACGACCGTGCGGCAGTGGCTGAAGTAGCGCGCCGGACCGGCCGGGGAGCCTGAGCTTCCCGGCCGGATCGATCACCCGGGAGCCGCCGGTTAGGCTGAGGCGGAACGAGGGGAGCACGCGTGGACCGGTTGTTCCGGCGCGAGGAACTGGCACTGGACCCGGTCGACCTGGGGCACCTGCTGCTCGGCGCGGTCCTCGAGGCCGACGCGCCCGACGGCACCGTCGGCGTGCGGCTCGTGGAGGTCGAGGCCTACCGCGGCTTCGACGATCCGGCGTCGCACAGCTTCCGCGGCAAGACCCCGCGCAACGCCCTGATGTGGGGCCCGGCGGGGTATCTGTACGTGTACTTCGTCTACGGCATGCATTTCTGCGCGAACGTCATCAGCGGGGAAGAAGACGAGCCCGGCGGGGTGCTCCTGCGCGCCGCCGAAGTGGTGCAGGGCGCGGACATTGTGCGCGCCCGGCGTCCCCACGCCCGCGGAAACGGCGAGATCGCCAAGGGACCCGCCATCCTCACGTCCGTGCTGCGCGTCGACCTCACGCAGAACGGCGTGGACCTCACGGACCCGTCCTCGCCGGTCCGGCTGCGGGTGGGGGAGCGCGTGCCGCCCGAGCGGATCCGCAGCGGCCCGCGGGTCGGCGTCGCCACGGGGATCGACACGCCGTGGCGGTTCTGGGTCGACGGCTCGCCCGCCGTGTCCACCTACCGGCGCGGCAGCAAACGGCGGCAGGTGCGCCCCGCGGGTTAGTCGCTTGACCTGGTGCGGGAGGATCTACAGGTGTGAGTGAGCACATCCTTGACGAGCTGTCCTGGCGCGGCCTGATCGCGCAATCCACCGACATCGACGCATTGCGGCGAGACCTCGACCAGGGACCCCTCACCCTCTATTGCGGCTTCGACCCGACCGCGCCCAGCCTGCACGCCGGCAACCTCGTCCCGCTGCTGATGCTCAAGCGTTTCCAGCGCGCCGGGCACCGGCCGATCGTGCTGGCCGGCGGTGCGACGGGCATGATCGGCGACCCGCGCGACACGGGGGAGCGCACGCTCAACACCCTCGACGTGGTCGCCGAGTGGGCGGGGCGTATCCGCGGGCAGTTGGAGCGGTTCGTCGAGTTCGACGATTCGCCGACGGGCGCCGTGGTCGAGAACAACCTGAACTGGACCGGCCAGCAGAACGTGCTGGAGTTCCTGCGCGACGTCGGCAAGCACTTCTCGGTGAACGTGATGCTCAACCGGGAGACGGTGAAGCGCCGGCTCGAGTCCGACGGCATGTCCTACACCGAGTTCAGCTACCTGCTGCTGCAGTCGCAGGACTACCTGCAGCTCTACCGGCAATACGGCTGCACGCTGCAGGTCGGCGGCTCCGACCAGTGGGGCAACCTCGTCGGCGGGGTCGACCTCATCCGGCGGGTCGAGAGCGGCAGCGCGCACGCGCTGACGGCGCCCCTGGTCACCGACGCCGAGGGCCGCAAGTTCGGCAAGTCCACCGGCGGCGGGAACCTGTGGCTCGACCCGGAGATGACCTCGCCGTACGCCTGGTACCAGTACTTCGTGAACGTCGGGGACGCCGACGTGATGCGTTACCTGCGCATGTTCACCTTCCTCACCCGGGAGGAGATCGACGCGCTGGCCGAGGACACCGAACAGCGGCCCCACCTGCGCGCGGCGCAGAAGCGGCTCGCTCAGGAGTTCACGGACCTCGTGCACGGCGAGGACCAGACGCGGCAGGTCATCGCGGCCAGCCAGGCGCTGTTCGGGCGCGGTGAGCTGGGTGAGCTCGACGCGAAGACGCTCGACGCGGCGATGGCCGAGGTCCCGACCGGCAAGGCGTCGGACGAGTCGACGATCGTCGACCTGCTGCTCGCCGGGGGACTGGTGGACAGCAAGGGCGCCGCGCGCCGCACGGTGAAGGAGGGCGGGGCGTACGTGAACAACGTGAAGATCGCCGACGAGGAGTGGACGCCGGCCGCGTCCGACGCGCTCCACGGACGTTGGCTCGTGGTGCGGAAGGGCAAGCGGAACATCGCCGGCGTCAGCCTCGCCGGCTGATCCCGGCCGACGGCCCGAAACAGGGCCCTGACCAGCGGGAACGCGGTTAAGGTACCCCCCTGTTTCGGGCCCTTTCGGGCCGTGTAAAGTTCTCCAAGTCGCCAGGGAAACCGGGCGGCCACCGGGACACGAACCAAGCTCTCGCCTCAGGCGATTGAGTGGGTGGCCCAAACAACA
>NZ_JBFBAF010000076.1:0-10669 GCF_040682095.1 Amycolatopsis sp. NPDC051372 | reverse complement strand
GGAACGAACGCTGCCACCCCTTCATCTGGACCAAAACCGCCGACGAGATCCTCAAGAAGTCCAACCGTCAGACCACTTCAAACACAGACCACTAGAGACGAATTAGCACTTCTTTAGATAAAATCAAGTAAGTACGTGGTAATTCACTGGTATCCGTCAATGTTTCCTTGTCTCGTTTTTGTACGAACGACGGCGCAGGGAGTCGGTAAATGCCAGCAAAAAGCAATCTTCGATCGGGTGGCGACGAGTCGCCGCAGAACTCTTTGGACATTGCCCGCGACACCTTTGCCTGGCTAGTCACCGGGCCGCACCCGGTGTCGCTGAACGGCAGGCTCTTCGACGGGCTGCCGGACCGCGACGTCCCACTCGATGAGGTGCGCGACTGCTTGCTCGCGCGCCGGTGCCCGCAGGCCACGCGAGACGCGGTCTGGGCACATCTCGTGTTGCGTTCGCGGTCGGAAGGAGCGACCTGGACGGTGGCCGCGGTGGGCATGGCGTTGCCCGCCTTGACGGCTGTCGCGGCCAAGTTGTCCGCGCGGTTCGCCGGTGATCCGGCGGACGTGCACGCCGAGATCCTCCACGGCTTCCTCGCCGCCTTGACGACCATCGACCTGTGCCGGCCGCGGATCATGCTCCGCCTCCGGTGGGCGGCGTACCGGTCAGGATACGACGCGCTCAACGAGGCCCTCGCCGGTCCGACTCCGGTCGCGCCCGGGTTCCGCTCCGCCGCGCCGAACCCGCCGTGGGGCCATCCAGATCTTGTCCTCGCGCGTGCGGTTGCGGACGGGGTCCTGACCCAGACCGACGCCGCGCTGATCGGAGCGACTCGGCTCGAAGGCATGCCGGTGGCGGAGTGGGCGGAAGTCCACCAGGCCACCTCCTGGGCGGTGTACAAGGCCCGCAAACGGGCCGAGCTCCGGCTGGCCGACTATCTCCGCGACGGCGCTGCGGATGCGGACCAGACCGACTCCGTCGCGAACCAGGCTGCTGCGCGGATCTCGAAGGCGAACCGAGCTGCTTCCGATCACGGGACAGCAGGTCGATCACATTCCGTAGCCGACGGTGGGGCGTCGCCGGAGCGGTCGAGTCGAGGTTCGGTGTCCAAGATCGAACCGGAATCCGGAGTTCAGGGCTGCGGGACGAACCCGCCCTCGACCCGATCTTCGGAGGTGCCGCCATGCGCCTGATCGACCGTTCTCCAGCGCGCCCCAGCAACTCGCCCGGCGCAGGCGTCAAGGCCAGCCGGCCGCACTCCAGCTTCCGCTGGCCGCGCCTGCCGAAGTCCGCAGAGGAACCGCACGACACCGCGAGTGATCAGATGTCTAGGTCCGTTAGGCATCGGCGACACCGCGTTCGCAAGATCCTGCTCACGGCCGAGCTGGTCGCTCTCGCACTGGCGTTGACGGCCTCCGGCGCGCACGCCGACACGATGGTCGTCGCGCTCGCCGCCTCGGTCACCGACGTGATCAACAACATTCGCAACTGGCTGATGGGGATCCTTGCGGGCTTGGCGACGGTCTTCCTGACGATCGGCGGTGTCCGCTACGTCGTGGGTGGCGGAGATCCCGGCGAAGTGGAGAAGGCCAAGACCGCGTTCAAGTCCGCGGGGTGGGGCTACGGGCTGGCCGCGCTCGCACCGCTGGTCGTCGAGATCCTCAAGGGAATTGTGGGGGCCTGAGCGATGGCCGGTCCCACCACCACGTACGCCGTCGGCGGGCGGCCCGGGCGACGGCACCGTCGGCGTCGGCGCCTGTGCTGGACACTGGCGCTGAGTTCGGTGCTGCTCGTGGCTGGGATCGTCGCCGCGAGCGCGTCACCGAGGACGGCGCAGCAACAACCGGCCCCGCCGCCACTTCCGGTTCCGACCAACGACTCCTGCACGCCGGACACTCCGATCGCTGTGTGCCAGTTGCCCGGGAGCGCCGCGGCGAAACCCGTGCCCCCGCCGGCTCCACCGCCTCCACCGACGGCGGCGCCGACGCCGTGTACCGGGCAGGACTGCATTCCGCAGCCGACCACAACATCGCCGCCGGACGACTCGCCACAGCCCGGTGACGGGCCGGACGACGCCGACTCCGACTGCGGGGTGACGGACGTAGGGGCCTGCATCAGCGACGCGCTCAACAGCATCTTCAGCAGCATCGTCGACTCCGCGCTCACCCCGATCCTGGACATGATCGGGAACACTGCGCTCTCCACGCCGGAGATTAGCGACCTGCCCGGCATCGGCGAGATGTGGAACCACTCGTGGGGTCTGGTCATCGCGGCGTACGGCCTGATCATCCTGATCGGCGGCATCGTGGTGATGAGCCACGAGAGCGTGCAGACCCGCTACACGATCAAGGAGATCGGGCCCCGGATCCCGGTGGCGTTCGTCGCGTCAGCGCTGTCGTTGTTCTTCGTCGACAAGTTGATTCAGCTCGCCAACGCGCTGACTCTGGCGATCCTCGACGGTGGCGTTGCGCCCCCGACGATGGCATCAACCGTCCAGGACGCCATCCACAGCCTGCAGTCGGGCGGGCTGTTCTTCATCCTGGTCGCGCTCGTCCTCATCGTCGCAGGACTGGCCCTGTTGCTGGTCTACGTGGTCCGGCTCGTCATCACCATTCTCTTGATCGTCAGCGGGCCGCTGTTCCTGATGTGCCACGCGCTGCCGCACACCGACGGGATCGCACGCTGGTGGTGGAAGGCGACCGCCGCGACGTTGGCCATTCAGGTCGCGCAGGCGTTGGTGCTGATCACAGCGGTGCGCACCGTCTTGTCCGGCGGGTCGCAGTTGCTGGGTTCCTCCGCGCTGCCGGCACTGGGCACGACCTTGGCCGCGGTCGCGCTGTTCTTCGTGCTGTTCAAGATCCCGTTCTGGCTGCTCAATGCGGCCAACGTCGGGACCGGCCGGTCCTTCCTGGGCAGCTTGGTTCGTACCGCGGTGGCGGCGAAAGCCTTCGGCCTCATCGCGCGCAAGACCGGTCTTCGCGGCATGCCCAACGTCACCCGCACGCGAAACCAACCCGCCCGCAGGGACGCGCCCGGCAACCCAACGGGTCCGCCGCGCCCGCGGCCCTCCAGTCCGGAGATGGTCAACAAGCGGCTCAAGGCCGCCTTCGACGCCGAACGTGCACAAGCAGCTCGACGAGCCCGTGTGCCGTCGCAAGCTCCGCGGTTTCTGCAGCCTTCACCCCAGGAATCCGTCCACGATCCGGCAGTCACTCCGCCGGTTCCAGCGCAGACGGTTCCGGAGTTCATCTCGCCATCAGCACCGGAGACTCCGATGTCGCGGCCCCGTCGCGGCCCGCGCCCGGGGTCGGCACCGACGTTCCGCAAAGCCGGTGCGCCACCGCGGCGCGGCCGCACACGAACGGCCGGTCGAGCAATCCGCACCGCTGCAGTGCCACCGCAGCTGAAGTTCCAGTCAGCGGTAGCACCGGAATCGTCTCCTCGCCCGACCAAGTCGCCCACCGCACCTGCGAGTCCAGTGTTTCGGCCGGCCCAGCCCGAGCCTCGCCTCGGCGACGCCGCGAAGCGCACACACGCCGCGCCCCCGCCGCTGTTCCGTCCGCCCGCTCGGCTTCAAGGAGGTGATCGGAAGTGAGTCAGCCCGTCCGTATTCCGTCCGACGTGGACCGCGAAGATCGTGTGATCGGCCCCCTGACCGCGCGCCAGCTGCTCATCCTCGCCGGCACCGGGATCGTGCTCTACGGCGGCTACGAGGTCACCCGCGCGTTCGTGCCGCTCGCGGTGTTCGCCATCGTCGCCGTCCCGTTCGCGGTGGTCGCCGCGTTCCTCGCGCTCAGCCAGCGCGACGGCATCACGCTCGACCGGCTGGTGCTGGCCGCGCTGCGGCAGCGGATGAGTCCGCAACACCGGGTCACCGCACCGGAAGGGGTTCGTCCGGCTCCCGAATGGCTCGGCGGCGCGGTGACCGCAGGTGGCGTGGATTCGGCGGAGTCGGCGGTATCGCCGGCCGCTCTGCGGCTCCCGGCTGAAGCCGTGACGGAGACCGGTGTGATCGATCTCGGCAAGGACGGCGTTGCCGCGGTGGCTGTGTGCTCCACGGTCAACTTCGGCCTGCGCACGCCGGCCGAGCAGGAGTCGCTCGTGACCTCGTTCGGCCGATACCTGCATTCGCTGACCGCACCGGTCCAGGTTCTCGTGCGCGCCGAGCGGCTCGACCTTTCCGCGCAGATCGAGGAGCTTCGTGCGCAGGCGGGTGGCCTGCCGCATCCCGCGCTGGAGCAGGCAGCGCGCGAGCACGCGGAGTACCTCGAACAGCTCGGCCGCGCTACCGATCTCCTGCGGCGACAGGTGCTGCTGGTGCTGCGCGAACCGCTTGCGGCCGGCCCGGCTGACGGACTCGGCGGCGTGTCACCCCTAGCCGCACTGTCGGCCAAGCGAAAGGCCGGCAAGCCGGCTGCCGCAGTCGACCATGCCGTTCGCCGCGCCGCCGAGACACGGCTGATCCGGCGGCTCGGCGAAGCCGCCGAGTTGCTCTCGCCGTCGGGAATCGTGGTCACTCCGCTCGACGCCGGCCAGGCCACCGCGGTGCTCGCCGCGGCGTGCAACCCCGACAGCCTGATCCCGCCGAACGCCGGACTCGCCGGAGCCGACGAGGTGATCACCACGCCCGAAGACGACACCTGGGACCCGGCCGCGTTCGGCCACGCCGCCTTCGCCGAGAACCAGTTCACCGGTGCCGACGACGCGTGGGACGACGAGTTCGACGAGGACTTCGACGATGCCGAGAGGACGAGCCGATGAACGCCACCACGAAACGCCGCCGCCGGAACGTTGCTCACGGCGCGCAGGCGCTCGGGCGAGCGAGCGCTTTCACACCGGACGCGATCTCGGTTCGTCCACGTTCGCTGGAAGTCGGCGGCGAATGGGTCGCGTCCTTCGCCGTCACCGGCTACCCGCGCGAGGTGCACAACGGGTGGCTGCAGCCCCTGCTGACCTACCCCGGCCGCGTTGACGTCTCGCTGCACATCGAGCCGATCGACCCCGTGACCGCGGCCACCCGGCTCAAGAAACAGCTGTCCAAGCTGGAGTCCGGCCGACGGCACACCAGCGAGAACGGTCGGCTGATCGACCCGCTGGTCGAGGCGGCCACCGAAGACGCCTACGACCTGTCGGCGCGCGTTGCGCGGGGCGAGGGCAAGCTCTACCGGCTCGGGCTCTACCTGACCGTGCACGCCTCGACCGAGGAGACGCTCGGCGAGGAGGTGGCTGCTGTCCGCTCGCTGGCGGCGTCACTGCTTCTGGACTGCAAGCCGACCACGTATCGCAGCCTGCAGGGCTGGATCACGAGCCTGCCCATGGCCCTCGACCTGGTCGGCATGCGCCGGATATTCGACACCTCAGCGCTGAGCGCGGCGTACCCGTTCACGAGCCCGGACCTGCCGCCACCGGACCCGACCTCGGTCGGCGCGCCGAACGGCGTGCTCTACGGCTTCAACGTCGGCAGCCAAGGCCTCGTACACCACGACCGGTTCGCCCTCGACAACCACAACTCGGTGATTCTCGGACGATCCGGCGCCGGCAAGAGCTACCTCGTCAAGCTCGAACTCCTGCGATCGCTCTACCGCGGGATCGAAGTCCACGTCATCGACCCCGAAGACGAATACGCCCGCCTGGCCGCCGCCGTCGGAGGCACCTACGTCCACCTCGGCGCCGACCAAGTCCGGCTCAACCCGATGGACCTGCCCATCCACACCCGCCCCGACGGCCGCCGCACCGCGCCCCGCGACGCGCTCATCCGCAGGTGCCTGTTCCTGCACACCGTGATGACCGTGCTGCTGGGCAGCGAGCTCTCGGCGATCGAACGCGTCGCACTCGACCGCTCAGCCATCGCCACGTACCAGTGCGCCGGCATCACCTCCGACCCCCGAACCTGGACACGCCCGGCACCGCTGCTGGCCGACCTCGCCGAAGTCCTCGCCGGCAGCGACGACCCGGCCGGCGTCGAACTGGCCGCGCGGCTGCAGCCCTACATCGGAGGCGCGTTCGCCGGCCTGTTCTCCGGGCCTACGTCCGTGCGACCGGAAGGCCACCTGGTGGTGTTCTCCCTGCGCGGTCTCGCCGACGAGCTCAAGCCGATCGGCACCCTGCTGACGCTCGACACCGTCTGGCGCCAGGTGTCCAACCCCGCGATCCGCAGGCGCCGGCTGGTCGTGGTCGACGAGGCCTGGATGCTCATGAAAGAACGCGCCGGCGCGGACTTCCTGCTCCGGGCGTCCAAGACGTTCCAGAAGGAGGAAGCCGGGCTCACCGTAGCTTCCCAGGACCCGGCCGACTTCCTCAGCTCCGACGCCGGTAAAGCCGTCGTTTCGAACTCCGCCACCCAGATCCTCCTGCGCCAAGCCCCGCAAGCGATCGACGACGTCGTGCGCGCGTTCAACCTCTCCGCGGGCGAGCGCGAGTTCCTGGTCTCGGCCGACCGCGGGCAAGGCCTGCTCAGCACCGGAACACAGCGGGTCGCGTTCCAGGCTATCGCCTCACCCGTCGAGCACCGCCTGGTTACCTCCGACCCAGCGGAAATCGCCGAGTACCAGGAAGTCTCGGCGGCGATCGCGGAGTCCTTCGTTGAGCTTGGCGACGCCGAGCCGGGAGAAGACGACGAGGACCCTCAGATCGAACTGGACGCCACGTAAGTCTCTCGCCGCGCGCTTCGCCTCGAACCATCCACAGGGGAATCCACATGTGCACAAAGCTGTCCACTTCAGACTCTCGCCCGGCTCGGCTGCTCACCCAGAACAGGGAAATGCGTCAGATCGGCGTGTGGAACTGGTCGCTGCCGGCCTGGGCGGGCCACCTTCCCGACGGCCGCACCTACAACACCTGCCCGAGCGCCGGAGTCTGCGCGCAGGCGTGCTACGCGCGCAACGGCACCTACACCTGGCCGGTCGTACTCGCCAAACACCAGGCGAACCTCGCCTACGTCCTGGACGACCTTGCCGGCTGGCGAAACGCGATGGTCGCCGAGCTCAGCGCACAGAAGTTCTGCGGCGCGTGGATCCGCATTCACGACTCGGGCGACTTCTTCTCCGATCAATACTTGCGCGCGTGGCTGGACGTGTGCCGCGAGCGCGCCGGTACGAACTTTTACGCCTATACCAATGAGGCGATCGCCTCCGGCCTACGCCGGTGTTTTCGGGCTGC
The DNA here is from genome assembly GCF_040682095.1 of Amycolatopsis sp. NPDC051372. Lineage (NCBI taxonomy): Bacteria > Bacillati > Actinomycetota > Actinomycetes > Pseudonocardiales > Pseudonocardiaceae > Amycolatopsis > Amycolatopsis sp. NPDC051372. The sequence goes on along the minus strand of NZ_JBFBAF010000076.1, from coordinate 3,517 downwards.
AGGACCAGGTCCCAGTGCGGGCACGACCGGGAGATCGGCCAGGCCGAGCCCCCGCTCCGCTTGGCCCAGCAGCACCGTCGCGGCGGCTGCCGATGGCCATGATCTCGGTTTCGACGTAGTCGCCGACGTTGGCGATGGCGTCGATGACCACGGTGATCTCGATGCTGTCGGGGTGACGGGACGTGGTGCGGGTTTTGCGGACTCGGCACAACCAGACCATGCCGAGTACGTCGAGCATTGCGTTCGCGGCCTGGGCCTGCTCGGCGCCGGAGAGGACCGAGTGCTCGGTCACCGCGCTCGCTAGCTGGCGGCGTCGGGCGGCGTCGCGAAGGTCTCGACGTAGTCGACTGCGGCGTATAGGGCGTTTCGCAGCGGCGTGATGTCCCGGGCGATCTGGGCGAGGAGCATGCCACCCTGATACGCGGCGAGCAGCGCGTGCGCGAGCCGGGTGGGGTCGGCCGCCGCGTCGAGGCGGCCGAGGCGCTGCATCCGCTCGAGTCCGTCGCGGAAGATGTCCCGCCACTGCTCGAACGTGGCGGCGAGCTGCCGGTGAACGTCGAGGTCGGTCTTGACGATCTCGCTCGCGAGCGATCCGAGGCTGCACCCGTCCTGGAATGGACGGCCGTGGGCGACGTAAAAGTCCGCCCACTCCCGGAACGCCTCGATGGTGTCGAAGCCGTCGAACTTCTCGCTGCGGTGGAAGGCGAGGACACCGCGGGCCTGCCAGTCGATGACCGCCAAGACGAGGCTCTCCTTGTTCGGGAAGTAGTGGTTGAGCTGGGAGCCACTCACCCCCGCGACGCGGCGAAGCTGCTCGTTGTTCGCCGCGTGAACGCCTTTGGCGTAGATGAGATCGGCCGCGTGCTCGAGGATGCGGGCGCGCGTCGCCTGCCCCTTGCCGGTGAGCTTGTGGGTCTGCCGAGGTCCCGGGTCCGTCTCCATGGTCTCCACCCTACCAAAAATTGGGCTTGACAGCCCATTCTTTGATGGTGTTCACTTCTAGAAGTGGGCTGAACAGCCCAGAATGACACTGTTCGGAGGATCACCACCATGTCTCGTCTCGCCACGCCCGAGCTCACTGACATCGATGCCAAGACGCAGGGCACGCTTGACACCATCGCCAAGCAGTTCGGATTCGCTCCGGGCATGTTCACCGCGCTCGCCGCCAACCCGACCGTCCTCGAGATCGTGATGGGCCTGCAGGGCAGTATTGCGAAGCTCCTCGATGCGAAGACCCGCCACACGATCGCGTTGGCCACGTCCCACTCCAACGACTGCGACTACTGCTCGGCGCTGCACGGATACATTTCGGCGAACCTCGGGGGCATGTCCACCGAGGAGATCGAGCTGGCCCGTAAGGGCGGCTCCACCGATCCCAAGCGTGCCGCCGTCGCTCGCTTCTCCCAGCAGGTGATCGAGACCCGTGGTCAGGTGGGCGACGAGGACATTGCTGCGGTCCGCGAGGCCGGGTACACGGACCCCGAGATCCAGGCGATCGTCACCGTCGTGGTCGTCACGCTGCTCACGAACTACCTCAACAACGTCAACGACACCACCGTCGACATCCCGGGTGCGGGCGCGTGACCAGCGAGATCGTGACCGAGTCAACCGTCACACAGGGTCACCCCGATGACAGCACGTTCACCACGCACTGACTGACCCCAACGAGCCGAAACCCGCACCTTTACCCGATCTCTGCGTCAATGAAACGAAGGCCGAGCATGGACCTCGAGAATCTGATCACCAAGCACCTCACCCGCTACTTCGACCCGAACAAGAAGATCCCGGAGGAGACCTTCGAGCTTCTGCTGCGCTACCTGCGCACCTCGCCGACGACGATCAACATCCAGCCGATCCACTTCTTTGTGCTGGAGACACAGGCCGGCAAGGACAAGCTCGCGGACGCTCTCGTCGGCCGCTTCGAGGACAACCAGGAGAAGGTCCGCAACGCCTCGCACGCGATCGTGTTCACAACCCGCAAGACGATTCCCGGCGAGCACTTGGAGGAGATCTTCGCGAAGGAGCGCGCGGACGGTCGCTTCGCGGACCCGGAGACCCAGTCGGGATGGGAGGCTGGAGCGGCCGGCTTCGTGAAGATCCAGTCGGAGAACTATGGCGGCGACGTGCTGCACTGGCTGGAGAAGAACACCTATCTCGTGGTCGGCGCGACCATGATGGCCGCCGCTTCTCTCGGAGTCGACGCCACCCCGTTCGAAGGATTCGACCGTGCAGCGATCGACGAAGCGTTCGGCCTCACCGATACCGACTTCACCACGACGCTGCTTATGGCGCTCGGATATCCGGACGAAACGCGCGTTTCCCGCCAGCCGGTCTCGCGCTTCGAAGCCGAGAAGATCTTCACCCGCATGTGACGAACCGAGCGGGTGCGCGATCGGGCGCCGGCTCGGTTCGGGATCACGCGTGGCTCCCCAGGCCATCGATATCCGCCCGTTTTTTCCCGAGTACTACGGCAACCCCCACGCGGGCGGCCACGCCGCGGCTCTGCCCCGCGCGGGTGCGGGCATCATCGAGGCTCTCGGCTCCGGACTGCCGCGTGCAACCTCCAGAACCTTTCAACCCGGGGGTGTTGGTGGCTTCTCAATCTGGGGCTGACGAGCTCCGCAGCATGGGCGCAATGATCTCACGTCTTGATTCAGTCGATGACAATTTGACGGTCTACGTCTCTTTCGGGGAAGTGATCTCGCCGGACTCGCCGATCGAGCTGGTAGACGAAGAAACCGACGCCCCGTCGGAGGGGATGACGTACCTGCTTGAGGTCAACCTCGTGAAGGATGTCGTAACGGTATGGAGGGAATGGCGAGGTGGGCGAAACCCCGATCTTCGGCAAGCCTGTGAAGCCGTTGCCTACTACGCCTCTCATGACGCCTTCCAGCCAGTCGACTGGTGACCCAGACATCGCATCCACATCGTTCCGCAATAGTAGCGAAACCTGTTGGGAGAGAAGACGTCTGTGATGGTCCCGAACGGTCCACAGCAGACCGGCCAGCCCGCCACCGGTGAGGCCGGTTCCCGCGCGACCTCGCGGGCCCGGCTGGCCGAGCACGCCGACTTGATCGGTGCCGCGGCGGCGCAGCTGCGCGCTGCGGTGGCCGAAGCGCTGGCCGTGCCCGACCCCGAGCCACTCGTGTTGGCGCTGGAGGGCCCGCCACCCCATGGCGGAATCCGCGGGGCTTCGGCTTCGATCGGAGGTGGTACCGGATGTCCGATGACGACGACAACGTCGACGACGACACCAAAAGAAGGAAAAGCCCGACCCTGGCGAAGCTGATGACTTCCCGGATCGAGCTGTTCCTGCTGATGCTCACCGCAGTGGACAAGGTAACGAGCCTGATCCGCCACTGTGGATGGGCAACTAAGGTCGGCGGCCGCTTCCTTGTTGGAGCAAGGAGGCGGCCCGCCGCTTAGTACTGCAACGACAGATCGTGATGTGCCGACTGGGCGTGTCGGTTATGGTCCGTTTCGACGGTCGTGTAGTTGATCTTGCGTGTTGGAGATG
>NZ_JBFBAF010000075.1:0-10894 GCF_040682095.1 Amycolatopsis sp. NPDC051372 | reverse complement strand
TCCGGAAGACATTCGCCGATCACACAGGACAACCGGAGTGGGGACGGGCCAGCGAAACAAGAAGTCGCCAAGCGCTCCATCGACCGGCCCGTCCAACACCCACGCTAAACCCCACCAAGCGGCTTGACATCCCTTAGGAACGCAACGGCACCACGTTCATCGTGATGGAGCTCGTCGAGGCCCCGACGCTGGCCGACCTCGTACGCCGCCAGGGCCCGATGCCGGCCGCGCACGTCGCGGTGATCGGCGACCGCGTGCTCGCCGCGCTGCAGGCCGCGCACGCAGCCGGGATCGTGCACCGCGACGTGAAGCCCGCCAACATCATGGTCGCGCCCGACGGCCGCGTGAAGCTCACCGACTTCGGCATCGCGCACGCCATCGACGACCCACGTCTCACCACGAGCGGCGTGATCGTGGGCTCGCCGGCGTTCATGGCGCCCGAACGCGTCGAGGGCCGTGAGGCCATGCCCGAGTCGGACCTGTGGTCACTCGGCGCGACGCTGTTCTTCGCCGTGGAGGGCATAGTCGCGTTCGAACGCCCGACCACGGCCGCGACGCTGCACGCGATCATGACCGAGGTCCCGTACCTCACCCGGGGCCAGGGCCCGCTCGCCGCGGCGATCCTCGGACTGCTGGTGGCCAAGCCGGAGGCGCGGCTCACGGCCCCGCAGGCCCGGAACCTGCTCGCCACCGCGGCCGGTCAGCCGCCCACGCCGCCGTCGGGCAGCATCGCACCGGCACTCGGCACCGCCCCGGCATTCGGCACCGCCCCGACGCGGGTCGCCGCGCCGCCGAAGCGCCCGCGCCGGGGCTGGTGGCTCGCCGGCGCCGCCGTGCTCGCCGTCGCCGCGCTGGTCGGCGGCTTCTTCCTCGGCAAACCCGTGTGGACGCCGAAGGTCGACCCCCAGCTGCAGCCCACCGTCACCTACGGCCCCGACGGCTTCCTCAAGACGCAGATCGGCCTGTCCTACCGCTGCTTCAACGCGGCAGTGCAGCAGGGCGTCGTCATCGGCGACGACAACAGCGCGACGTGCGACAAAAGCCACACCCTCGAGGTCTACGACGTCGGTGAGGTGCTGCCGACCGAGAACTACAGCAGCGACGACGCGCAGGTCGCCGCCTACCCCGGTCTCGAGTCCGTGACCCGGCTCGCCGAGGCGCGCTGCGCGGCGTCGTTCCACTCGTCGGTGGTGCCGGAAAACCAGCGGGCGGACCTGACCTACCAGGCGATTGTGCCCACGCAGCGCCAGTGGGAGCTCGCGCCGCCCAACGACTACAGCCAGCCCAGCCGCGAGTTCTACTGCGTGCTCGCGAAGCCCGGCAACGCCCAGATCCCGGCGCAGATCACCACCAAGGTCAAGTAACCGCGCGAGATGTTCCGCCCGGCGCCCGCCCACCCGGGAAAATCTCCGCTCTTCACCAGGTCGGGCCCGGGTTCACCCCTTCGACGAGGTACCGTCAACACCATGTCCACTCCACCTACCGCCGCGCCCGGACGCCCGTTCGGCCGCGTGCTCACCGCGATGGCCACGCCCTTCGACCGCGACGGCGCGCTGGACCTGAAGCGGGCCCAGGAGCTCGCCGAGCACCTCGTGGAGCTGGGCAACGACGGGCTGGTCCTGAACGGCACCACCGGCGAGAGCCCGACCACGAGCGACGAGGAGAAGACGGCGCTGATCCGCGCCGTCGTCGAGGCCGTCGGCGACCGGGCCACTGTGGTGGCAGGCGCCGGCACCAACAACACCGCGCACAGCGTCGAGCAGGCCCGCGCCGCCGCCGAGGCGGGCGCCCACGGCCTGCTCGTGGTCACGCCGTACTACTCGCGGCCCAGCCAGGCCGGCCTGTTCGCGCACTTCACCACGGTCGCCGACGCCACCGACCTGCCGGTGATGCTCTACGACATCCCGCCGCGCTCGATCGTGCCCATCGAGGTCGACACGCTGCTGCGGCTGGCCGAGCACCCGCGGATCGCCGCGGTGAAGGACGCCAAGGGCGACCTCATCGCCGGCTCCGAGGTGATCGCCAACACGCACCTGGCCTACTACTCGGGCGACGACGGCCTGAACCTGCCGTGGATCGCCGTCGGCGGCGTCGGCGTGGTCAGCGTGATCGGCCACGTGGTGGCCGGGCGCATCCGCGCGATGATCGAGGCCTACGAGAGCGGCGACACCTCCACCGCGCGGACCAACCACCGCGCCATGCTGCCGGTGATGCGCGCGATGTCGCGCGTCGGCGGCGTCGCGTTCGCCAAGGCGGCGCTGCGGCTGCGCGGTTTCGACATCGGCGACCCGCGGCTGCCCGTCGTGCCCGCCACGGACGAGCAAAGTGCCCTGATCGCCGCCGATCTCGCCCAGGGCGGCGTGCCGCTGGGCGACAGCGCGGCCCAGGACTGGCATGGTGCACGGGTGGCACAAGCGGATTCCCAGGCGGCCTACGTCGCCCCCACCTCACACACCAGCGTTGGGACCTTGCCCCGGTGAGCTCACTTCCCCCCGGACCCGGACCCACGAACCTCCCGCCCGCCCTTCCCGAAGGCGCCCTGCGCGTCGTCGCGCTGGGCGGCATCGGCGAGGTCGGACGCAACATGACCGTCTTCGAGTACGACGGCAGGCTCCTGATCGTCGACTGCGGCGTGCTCTTCCCCGAGGACGACCAGCCCGGTGTCGACCTGATCCTGCCCGACTTCCGCGCGATCGAGGAGCGGCTCGACGACGTCGACGGCCTCGTGCTCACCCACGGGCACGAGGACCACATCGGCGCCGTCCCGTTCCTGCTGAGGCTGCGGCCCGACGTGCCGATCTACGGCTCGCGCTTCACCAACGCGCTGCTCGCGGCCAAGGCCAAGGAGCACCGTCAGCGGCCGAACCTCATCGAGGTGCGCGAAGGCGAGCGCCGCAAGGTCGGCGTGTTCGACCTCGAGTTCTTCGCCGTGAACCACTCGATCCCCGACGCGCTCGCAGTCGCCATCCGCACGCCCGCCGGGGTCGTGCTGCACACCGGTGACATCAAGCTCGACCAGCTGCCTCTCGACGGGCGCCTCACCGACCTCGCGGGTTTCTCGCGCCTGGGAGACGAGGGCGTGGACCTGTTCTGCGTCGACTCCACCAACGCCGAGGTGCCCGGGTTCGTCATGCCCGAGCGTGACATCGGCCCGGTGCTCGACGACGTGATCCGGCGGGTCGACCAGCGCGTGATCGTCGCGTGCTTCGCGAGCCACGTCCACCGCGTGCAGCAGGTGCTGGACGCCGCGGTGCGGCACGGTCGCCGGGTCGCGTTCGTGGGCCGCTCGATGGTCCGCAACATGGGCATCGCGGCCGAGCTGAAGCTGCTCGAGGTGCCGGACGGCCTGCTCGTGGACCTCGACCAGGCGAGCACGCTGCCCGAGAGCAAGGTCCTGTTCGTCTCGACCGGTTCGCAGGGCGAGCCGCTTTCGGCACTCTCGCGCATGGCGCGTGGCGAGCACCGGCAGATCTCGATCCGCGCGGGCGACACCGTGGTGCTCGCCAGCTCGATGATCCCGGGCAACGAGACGGCCGTGTTCGGCGTGGTCAACGGCCTGACCCGGCTCGGGGCCAACGTGGTGCACCAGGGCAACGCCAAGGTCCACGTGTCCGGGCATGCGTCGGCCGGTGAGCTGCTCTACCTGTACAACGCAGTGCGCCCGAGCAACGTGATGCCGGTGCACGGCGAGTGGAAGCACCTGCGCGCCAACGGAGAGCTGGCCATCCGCACGGGTGTGTCGCCGGAGAACGTGGTGATCGCCGAGGACGGCGTGGTCGTGGACCTCGTCGACGGCAAGGCTTCGCGGACCGGCCGCGTCGAGGTGGGCCACGTGTACGTGGACGGCCTGTCGGTGGGCGACGTCGGCGAGTCGACGCTGTCCGACCGGCTGGTGCTCGGCGAGGGTGGGTTCATCTCGATCAGCGTCGCCGTCGACTCCAGCACGGGCCGCGCGGTCAGCAGTCCGACGGTGTCGGGGCGCGGCTTCTCCGACGACCCCAAGGCGCTCGACAGCGTGGTGCCGCTCGTCGAGATGGAGCTGGCGCGCACGGAGGCCGAGGGCATCACCGACACCCACCGCATCGCGCAGGCGGTGCGCCGGGTCGTCGGGCGCTGGGTCGCCGACACCTACCGGCGCCGGCCGATGATCGTCCCGACGGTCATCCCGGTCTGAGTTCTCGCGTCGACGGCCGCCGCCGCTCTCCTCGTCAGGGGAGCGGCGGCGGCTGTTTCGTCAGCGCTGCCGGCCGGGTTTTTCAGCGGGTGATGGCGGCGATCAGCAGTGCGAAGGCGACGACGGCGCCCTGGCGGGCGAGTGCGTTGCGGGCCCGGCGCTGCTCGGACTTGTTCGGTCTGGTCACGGCTGCCCCCGTTTCTCGTGGTCGGTCCCATGGTCGCTCGTGCGGCGGCGCGGCACATCCCGCGTGAGGCGGGTCCTGGCTCCCCCTCAGGTACGAGTCCGGCTTTGAACCGTTCGTCCTACGGCTGCAGGCCGCGGCGGCGTTAACCTGCGTTGAGCAGGAGGGCTGCGCCGATGGGGCGTCATTCGAGCGTACGGGGACGAAGCCGGCTGCTGGTGCCGCTGGCCGTCTGCGTGCTGCTCGTGCTCGGCGGAGCGGTGTGGGTCGCGGCCGCGCTGGAGACCCGGTGCGCGCGGGGGCACGTCGTGGTGTCGGCTTCGCCCGACATCGCCCCGGTGCTTTCCCAGGTGGCTCAAGGACTTTCAGCGAGGTGCCGGTCGTACGAGATCCGCCCGCGCAATACCGCGCAGGCCGTGGCCGAGTTCGCCGCGCCCGGCGGGGAGCGGGCGCAGGTCTGGGTGCCGGACTCGACGATCGCGTTGCAGGGGGCGCGGCAGCTCGGCGCGACGGACGTGCCGGAGTCGGGACCGTCGGTCGCGAGCTCCCCGGTGGTGCTCGCCGTGGCGGAAGGCGCCGCACGTGGCCTCGGCTGGCCGGGTCGCACGCTCACCTGGACCGACGTCGTCGCCGCGCCGGGCGCCGTGCTCACCCTCCCGGACCCGGCCCGCGACCCGGTGGGCACCTCGGCGCTGGTCGGGCTGCGTGACACGGTGGGCTCGGCGCCGGACCCGGCGGGGGCCTTCGCGGCGGTGCTGCGGCGGTTCACCGTCGGTGGTGGCGAGGGAGCGACGGCGTATCCGGCTTCGGAGAGTTCCGTGGTGCAGCACAACGCCGCTTCCGGCGCCGCGCCGCTGGTGGCGGTGTATTCGGCCGGTGCGCCCGCGCTGGACTACCCGTTCGCGCGGCTGACCGGCGGCGGTGGCGAGCAGAGCGCCGCGGTCGACGCGTTGCAGCAGGCGATGCTGGGCGGCGCGGGAACGGCGGCCCTCGAGCGCGCCGCCCGGCGCGTGCCCGGGCAGGCCCTGACCGGGCACGAGGACGACCCGCACGTGCAAGCGGCCGCGCAGCGCAGCGCCCCCGTGCCGTCGAGCGCCGATCTCAAGGTGCTGCTCACCCAGTGGGCGGGGGTGAACCTCGACGCACGTGTGGAGGTGCTGCTGGACGTCTCGGGCTCGATGGAGGCGCGCGTGCAGGGCACGAACCTGAACCGGATGCAGGTGACCGTGGCCGCCGCCGAGCAGGCGCTGCACCTGTTCCGGCCCTCGACGCAGCTGCGGATCTGGGAGTTCGCCACAAGGCTCGACGGGACCAAGGATTACCGCGAGGTGCTTCCCCTCGCGCCTGTCTCGCAGCACCTCACGCCTGGTGACATCGCGCGGCTCACCGCGGTGCGCGCCATCCCTAAAGCGGGCACCGGCCTCTACGACTCCGTGCTCGACGTCTACGCCCTCGCCCGCCGCGACTGGCAGCCCGGCGTGCTCAACGTCGTGATCGTGATGACCGACGGCCGCAACGAGGACACGTCCGGCATCACCCGCGACGCGTTCCTGGCCGGCCTCACCCGCCTCGCCGACCCGGCGCACCCGCTGCCGGTGATCGCGATCGGCATCGGCGAGGACGCCGACGAGACCGAGCTGTCCGCCATCACCGCGATCACCGGCGGCGGCGCGTACGTGACGCGCGACCCGGCGAAGATCGGCGAGGTGTTCTACGGGGCGCTGGCCCAGCTCGTGGCGCGCTAGACCGGCTCTCTCGGCGGACGGAGCCCGTCGACGATGACCGTGACCACGGTGCCGGCCCGCGGCTCCCACTCCGCCTCGGGGATCCGCGACAACGCGCCCAGGAGCAGGATGACGTCGGCGGCGTCGACCCCACCACGCACCTGACCGGCGGCTTTCCCGCGATCGAGCAGTGTGCCGAGCGCTTCGTCGAGCCGGTGGTGCTGGCCGGAGTACAGGTCGTGCCACGCCGAGGCCTCGATCGCCGCCATGACCCCGCGTTTGATGCGCGCGTATTCGACCAGCCGGTGCAGCCAGTGGGTCAGGGCCATCAGTGGCGGGTGCTCCGCCAGCAACGGCGGCACGGCGTCGACGAGCTGGGTCAGCTCGTGGCGGTACACCTCCGCCAGCAGGTGCTCGCGGGTGGGGAAGTGCCGGTAGAGCGTGCCCTGGCCCACGCCCGCGGCCTTCGCGACCCCGTGGAGCTTGAGGTCGTCGATCGCCCCGTTGGACCTGCTCAGCTCGGCCCGGGCCGCCTCGACGATGCGGTCCCGGTTGGCCACCGCGTCGGACCGCAGCTCACGGCTCGCCACCGGCGTCACCTCGCTTCCGTTCGACTAAATGGACAAGTGTCCGGTACGGTGGGAGCCGAAGCGGACAGTTGTCAGTTTAGGGCGGAGAAGTCGAGATGAGCACAGTGGAAGGCAAGGTCGTCGCCATCACCGGCGCGAGCAGCGGGATCGGGGAGGCGACGGCACTGGAGCTCGCGGCCCGCGGTGCGGCCGTGGTGCTGGGCGCGCGGCGCACCGACCGGCTGGCCGCGCTCGTGGCGCGGATCCGGGCCGCGGGCGGGCGCGCGGAGATGCTGGACGTCGACGTGACGAAGCGGGCCGATCTCGAGCGGCTGGTCGCGCTGGCCGTGGACCGGTTCGGCCGGCTCGACGTGCTGGTGGCCAACGCCGGCGTCGCGCGGATCGCCCCGGTGGGCGATCTCGACGTGGACAGCTGGGACGCGATGATCGACGTCAACCTGCGCGGGGTCCTGCACGGCATCGCCGCCGCGCTGCCGGTGTTCCGCGAGCAGGGCAGCGGGCACCTCGTGACCACCGTGTCGACGTCGGGCCTCAAGATCGTGCCGGCGCAGGCTGTGTACGCGGGGACCAAGAACGCCGTGCGCACGCTGCTCGAGGCGCTGCGCCAGGAGTCCACCGACGGCGTGCTGCGGACAACCTCCATCTCGCCGGGGTACGTCCGCACGGAGCTCGTCGACTACGTCGAGGATCCCGGGCAGCGGGCGCAGGCGCGCGAAGCCATGGCGGCGCTGGGCATCGCGCCCGAGGCCGTGGCGCGCGCCATCGCGTTCGCGATCGAGCAGCCGGACGACGTCGAGATCGGCGACCTGACCATCCGGCCCGCCCGGCAGGGTTAGGTCACGCCTTTCGAAAACCGTTGCACCACATACGCTCCGCCGAGCAGGATCGCCGCGCCGAGGGCCTGGGGCCACGCCAGCGCCTCGCCGAGCAGGGCCCACGCGAAGGCCGTCGCCGTGACGGGTTCGAGGAGGCCGAGCACGCTGGCGACCGAGGCGGGCAGGTGACGCAGCGCCGTGATGCCGAGCAGGTAGGACAGCACGGTCGAGAGCAGCACCAGCAACGTCAGCAGCAGCCAGATCGGCGGCGTCCACGGGCCGAACTCCACGGCGTGGTCCAGCAGTGACCACGGGATCGTCCACGGTGGACTGACCACGGACACGATCACGGCGCCGATGACCATGCCCCAGGTGACCAGGCCGAGGGGATCGCGGTCGGCGACGGCGCGTTCGCCGATGAGGAAGTAGCCGGCGGAGCAGACCGCGGCGCCCAGGCCCGCGAGGACGCCGATCGCGTCGAGGGTGAGGCCCTGCCAGACCTGGCCGACGAGCGCGAGGCCGGCGATGGCGAGCCCGATGCCCGCCCACATCGCGCGCGGCAGGTGGGTGCGGCGGACCACTCGCACCCACAGTGCGATCAGCACGGGGGAGAGGAACTCGAGCAGGATCGCGATGCCCACGGGCACGCGGTCGGCGGCGATGAAGTACGCGAGCTGCGTGCCGGCGACGCCGAGCAGGCCGTATGCGAGCAGCATCGGCCACTCGCCGCGGCGGACCTTGAGCGTGCGCGGCGCGATGGCGGCCGTGCCGGCGAGCAGCAGCAGGCCCGCGAAGCCGATGCGAAACGTCGCGACCTGCTCGGGCGTCATCCCGGCGGCCATCGCGGGCTTGCCGAGCGTGCCCGACGTGCTGAAGAACAGCGCGGCGAGCAGCACGAACGCCACCCCGCGGGCGCGGTGCGCGACGCGGGGTGGCGTGAAAACGGGCAGTTCGGTGGTCACGCTCGTCGACAGTACGACGTCCGCGTCACCACCGAAACCGATTTAGCGGTTATCGTCCGCTTTCAATCCGGTGGCGACGTGGGTGGTGATCGTCGCGAGGCGCTTGCCCTGCCGGGTCAGCGCGCCGAGCGCGAGACCGTCGGGCGCGGCGGACTTGCGCGAGACGAAGGAGCCACCGTACGGGTTTCCCGACTCCTTCAGGTGCGGGTCGCCGTAGCCGAGCGGCAGGACGATGGCGCCCCAGTGGTAGAAGATGTTGTTCGTGGCCAGCACGGTCGCCTCGAGGCCACCGTGCGCGGTCGACGCCGTGGTGAACGACGTCGCGACCTTGTCGGCCAGCTTTCCCTGTGCCCACAAGCCACCCGTGCTGTCCAAAAAGGACTTCAGCTGGGCCGCGGGACCGCCGAAGCGGGTGGGGCTGCCCACGGCGATCCCGTCGGCCCATTCGAGGTCGGCGAGGGTGGCGTACTCGTGGTGCGGACCGGAGTCCACCCACGCCTGCCAGCGCGGGTTGCTCGCGACGGCCTCGGGGGGCGCGGTCTCGCGCACGGTCCGGACCCGGACTTCGGCACCGGTCTCCCGGGCGCCCTCGGCCAGCGCGGAGGCGAGGGCGGCGGTGTTGCCGGTGGCGCTGTAGTAGACGACGAGGATGCGTGTGCTCACGCCCTGCGACTCTAGGCGAAAGCGCGGGTTCAGGACTGTGGTGTCCGAGGGGTGGGCGGACCCGGCTTCCACGGGCTCACGGTGTCCGTCGGCCGCGTCGGGTCGTTGAACCGCGGCCGGACGGGCTCGTCGCGGCGCAGCGGCACGAGGCCGTCGGTGATCGCCTGCATGATCTTCGCGTGCGCGCGCACCCCGGCGCCCGGCCGCTCCGGCTCGACCTCCGCCAAGTCCACCGGCGCCCCGAAGTGCACCTTGAACCTCGGCCGCCGCAGGGGCGCGCTCAGGCCCGAACGTGCGAGCGGCACCAGGTCGGCCGGGCCGTTCACGGTCTCGGTGCCCCAGTACACGGCCTCGTGCGCGCCCCACTGGCTGATCGGGATCACCGGCACACCGGCGGCCAGCGCCAGGCGCGCCGCCCCCGTCTTGCCGCGCTCCGGCCACAGCCCGGGGTCGTGGCTGATCCGCCCCTCCGGGTAGACGACGATCGGCTCCCGCGTGGTCTTGAGCTCCTCCACGGCCTCGGCGAACTGCCCGATGGCCGTCGCCGCGTGCTTGCGGTCCACCCGCAGATGCCCACTCACCCGCAGCGCCGGCCCGATCACCGGCGCGTCCAGGATGCCCCCGGCCAGCATGAACCGCGGGTTGATGCCGATCCTCTTGCACGCCGCCATCAGCACGAACGCGTCGAACACGCCGATGTGGTTCGCCGCCATCAGCAACGGCCGCCCCCGCAACTCCCTCGGCACCGCCCCGGACACCGTCAGCCGGCCCACCATGTTGACCAGCCCGCGGTCGATGTTGAGCATCGTCCGCCAGATCGCCGGGGCACGACGCGGGGCCGGGAAGTCGTCCTGTTGCAGCGCGAACATGGGCAGAGCATGTCACGGGGGTCGATCACGCCCCGAAAGGGTGGGCCGACCAGACGGCCGCCTTGCCGGACGCCTCTCGCGCCATGGTCCGGACCGCGGTGGACGAGTACGAGACCCGGCAGACCCTCGAAGCGCGGTGCGCCAAGGACGCGGACAAGCTCGAAATGCTGCTCCAAGCCGTCGAGTACCGAGACATCGGAGTCGAGCGCGTCGCCGGCTGGATCGACTCCGCCCGCAAGGGCCTCGCGACCGAGACCGCCCGCCGTGTCGCCGAGGCCGCAGCCACCCTGTCCCCGCTGGCCTGGCGGGACCGTTGAGCGCTGGGCGGCGGATCTACGCCGACGTGGTGGCGTAGAAGCGCGGCACCTGAGGACACGAAAGAGCTCCGGCCACCGCGAGGGTGACCGGGGCTCCGCGCCGTCGATCGCTACTGCCACCTCGGCTTCGTAACGAACCGGCGCGGATCCACGCTGTAGCGCCCGTGCGCACTCGTCTCCTGATTCTCGGCACCCTGGTTCTGCTCACGGGCTGTGCTGGCCCGGACCCCGCCCCTGCGCCGGCGCCCCGGCCTTCGCGGCATTCCGTCGCGATCGGACCCCGCGAGCGGGCCTACCTCGCGGCCCTCGGCTCGATCGACCCCGGCCTCGTCGAGAACCAGGCTCGCGCGGTCGTGCATGCGCACGATCTGTGCGACGACGTCGCGCAAGGCAAGGACCACTCGACCGTGATCGCGAACGCGATCTGGGACTTCACCGGCGCCGATGTGTCGGTGGACCAGCCGATGGCCGAGCGGATCGTCGCGACGGCCGAAATGATCTGCTAGCTGTAGTGACCATGGACGTTGTTGACGTGTGAGCGGCGCGTCGGGTTGATCATGACGAAGACCTCCGTGTGTGGTGGTGGTGTCTGACGC
>NZ_JBFBAF010000074.1:0-11167 GCF_040682095.1 Amycolatopsis sp. NPDC051372 | reverse complement strand
AGCCGGCCACCAAGCGTCACGCTACGATCAACCCTTCGAGCCTGCCCGGGCTCGGTGACAGACAACGAGACCTGCACCAGACCCGGGGCGCATCACCCTTAGCCGGGCTCCTTGTCACCGCGGGTCTGGTTGCAGGGTGGCTCGGCTCTGCGGCGGCCTCCGAAGTGGCGTATCTGCTCGCGGCCGGGATCGGCGGCTACACCTTCGCGCCCGGCACGCTGCGGGCTTTGTGGCGGCGCCGGATCGGGGTCGGCACCCTGATGACCATCGCCCTGGCCGGCGCCCTGGTGCTCGGCCAGTTCGCCGAAGCCGCGATGCTGGCGTTCCTGTTCTCCATCAGCGAGGCGCTGGAAGACTATTCGCTGGCCCGCACCCGCCGCGGCCTGCGTGCACTGCTGTCCTTGGTGCCCGAGCGGATCACAGTTCTGCGCGACGGCGGCGAGGCCAGCATCGCGCCGGCGCGACTGCGGGTCGGGGACCGAATGCTGGTACGGGCCGGGGACCGCGTCGCCAGCGACGGCATCGTCCGGAGTGGACAGTCCAGCGTGGACACCTCGGCCATCACTGGCGAGTCGGTACCGGTGGAGATCGGGCCAGGCGAGGAGGTGTTCGCCGGGTCGATCAACGGCACCGGCGTGCTCACCGTCGAGGCCACCGCCACCACCGAAGAAAACTCACTGGCCAAGGTCGTCCGCGTCGTCGAGGACGCCCAGCAACGCAAAGGCACCCGCCAGCGCCTCGCCGACCGCATCGCCCGACCCCTGGTACCCACAATCATGATCCTCGCCGCGCTCATCGCCGGGCTCGGTGCACTGCTCGGGGATCCGGCGGTGTGGATCGAGCGTGCGCTGGTGGTGCTGGTCGCCGCCGCTCCCTGCGCGTTGGCGATCTCCGTGCCGGTCACCGTGATCTCCGCCGTCGGCGCTGCCAGCCGGCTGGGTGTGCTCGTCAAAGGCGGCGCGGCGCTGGAAGCCCTCGGCGCGGTCCGCAGCATCGCGCTGGACAAGACCGGCACCTTGACCCGCAACCAGCCCGTGGTCACCGAGATCGTGCCCGCGGCAGACATCAGCCCGCAGCGGGTGCTGGCGGTGGCCGCTGCCCTGGAGGCCCACAGCGAACACCCACTCGCCGCCGCGATCCTCACCGCCGCCCCGAACCCACGCGCCGCCGACGGCGTGACGACGGTGCCCGGCGCCGGGCTCAACGGCAGCCTGAACGGCGTCCCGGCCCGGATGGGCAAGCCCGGCTGGATCGACGCCGGGCCGTTGTCCGGAGAGGTGACCCGCTTGCAGGAGAAGGGCACCACCGTGGCCGTGATCGAACACGACGGCACCGTGCTCGGGCTGATCGGCATCCGTGACGAACTCCGCCCCGAAGCGCCCGACACCATCCGCACCCTGCGCGCGGCCGGGCTGCGGGTGACCATGCTGACCGGAGACAACGCCCGCACCGCCACCGCCCTCGCCAGTCAGGCAGGCATCGCCGACGTGCACGCCGAACTGCGCCCCACTGGCAAAGCCGCCCTCATCGAGCAACTGCGCGACCGGCACCGCGGCACGGTCGCTATGGTCGGCGACGGCGTCAACGACGCCCCTGCCCTGGCCACCGCCGACGTCGGCATCGCCATGGGCGCCATGGGCAGCGACGTCGCCATCGACACCGCTGATGTCGCCCTCATGGGCACCGACCTGCGCCACCTGCCGCAAGCCTTGGCACACGCCCGCCGAGCCCGGGTGATCATGCTGCAGAACATCGGCCTGTCCGCGGCAATCGTGCTCACCCTCGTGCCGCTCGCCGCACTGGGCATCCTCGGGTTGGCCACCGTGGTGCTCATCCACGAACTCGCCGAAGTCTTCGTCATCGGCAACGGCGTCCGTGCCGGACGACTCCGTCCACTCCGCGGCACCACCACACCCGCCCTCATTGCCCCGCACCAGATTCAGCCTGGGCCGAGAGCGGCGCAGGACGACGGTTGCGCGTGCTGCGCCCCCGAATCCCAGACCACGGCGCGGAAGCGCATGCTGCAGATTTCACCGATGAGGAAGCTGTGACATGAGAATCCAGGTCCCACACGTCCCCGGCTGTCCCGACGCAGCCGTGCTGGCCGAGCGGCTCGCCCCGTTCCTGGCTGCGCAGCCCGACGTGCACCTCGAACGGCAAGTCGTGACGGATGACGCCGAGGCCGTGGCGCTGGGCATGTCAGGCTCGCCGACGCTGCTCATCGACGGCGCGGACCCGTTCGCCGAGCCGGACCTGTCACCAAGCTTGTCCTGCCGGCTGTACCGGGACCCAGACGGGCACCTCAGCGGAACGCCTTCGTTGACACAGCTCTGCCGCGCCCTCGCGACAGCGGAGAACGGCCATGCCGCCCGCAAAACGGCGCCGCCGGAATGAGCCAGCGAGGTGGGCTCAGCCCCCCACCAAGGTGGCACGGCGTCTCGGCCTCGGTGACGTCCGCACCGCTTGCTCTGGTCCACCTCGTCGCGCTGATCGTGTGCCGGGCCACCGACACTCGACGGCCGTGACAAGTCCCTTGGGCCGCCTGGCGTCCGCGGCATTCCCCTTCCGGCGGTCAGCCACGGCTCTCGTCACGCGTTCAGAGCACGGTTAGCTTTTGGCGGAGGTTGTCGCCAGATGCGAAGGACGCTTGTCACGGAACGCCCCGCACCAGGCATTCCGCTTCGCCCTGCGCGGGAGTTCTGACGCCGATGCCGTGACGTCCGAGTGTGCGGGCTTTGACCAGCGCAGTGGTAGACGAGGCGAGCTGCTGGGCATCTGGATATGGTGAGTGGTCGGCCATTGGCGTAGGAGGAGACGTCCGTGACGCATTCTGACAACTACGCGCCCGAGAGCCTCAGCAGCGTGCTCGGCGCGATCGCGCGCACCCTGCAGGCCGAACCGGACGTCGAGACGACCCTCGGGGCGATCGTGAAGGCCGCCGTGGACCATGTCGACGGCGCCGAGTACGCCGGGATTTCCCTGGTCGAGGACGGCCGGATCCGCGCCGTGGCTCCCACCAGCGAGGTCGTGCCCATGATCGATGAGATCCAGCACCGGACAGGTCAGGGGCCGTGTCTGGATGCGATCGCCCGGCACGACGTCTTCCGCACCGGCAACCTGCTCGATGAGCGACGCTGGCCAGCTTTCGCGCCCGATGCCGCCGAGACCGGTATCCGCTCGATGCTGTCCTACCGGCTGTTCATCCTCCACGACACCCTGGGCGCGCTGAATCTCTACTCCACCCAGGTCGACGCGTTCAGCGACCGGACCGAGAAGGACGGGAAGGAGTTCGCCACCCACGCCGCGATCGCGCTGGCCGGAGCCCAGACCGAAGCCCAGCTGCACGCCGCGATTGAATCCCGTGACGTCATCGGCATGGCCAAGGGCATCCTCATGCAGCGCCACGACCTCGACCCCGTGCAGGCGTTCCGGTTGCTCGTCGAGTCCTCCCAGGCCAGCAACCTCAAACTGCACGACGTCGCCGCCTGGCTTGTCGGGCACCGTCGCGAGCTGTAGCTCCGTACGGACGCCGGTCCGGATCGGCCGGCCCGGGGGTGTCGCGGCGTTGCCGGTGGGTAGGGCTGGTCACGGCGTTGTCGATGTTCAACTTCCGGTGCCTGGGGGTATTGCTCAGGTACCGGCGCACCGGCGACCGGGGAGAGGAGCGCGAGCCGTGAAAGGTGACATCGAGACCTACTTCGAGAACGGGCAGTGGAAGAACAAGGTCGAGGGCAGCCGCCGGGCAGCGAACACCCACGATACGAAGAAGGCGGCCCAGACCAGAGGCCGCGATATGGCCCGGGAACGCAAGGTCGAGCACTTCATCCGCACCAAGGACGGCCGGATCGGGGAACGCAACACCTACGGTCACGACCCCCGCAGCATCCCCGGCTGAACAGGCCACGCGGCACTGCCAAATCTGTACCTGTGCCTGTGCACCCAGCGACCTTTCACGAACACGGCCTACCCTCATCCGTACCTTCCGGGGAAATCCGAGGCAGACCCCGAGCAGGCGGGACTTCCTCCTGGAACATGGCCCATCGGCTCAAGCCGAAATCGGCAGCGCGCTCCGGCCTTCCCTGCCCGGGCGAAGCGACGATGGCGTCGATCTCGTCGAGGTTGAGCTGTCGCCAGTTGTCGAGGTCGTCGTTCGCCAGCACTTGGGGAGGCGTGCCGCCGACCCCTCCACGGCCGGCAAAAACGCCATCGCCACCTTCGTGACCCCGTGGGAGGAGGTTCTGCCGATCGACGAGAATGCGAACGCGGGTGTGGCGTCCACATCGCGGCGTTGCACGAGGATGCTCTTGGCCATGCCGATCACGCCCCGGCTTTTCCATGGCAGTGTGCAGGGTGAGCTTCGGTCCGGGCACCGACGAGCGCGATCGCGGCGTGGATGGCGAACATGCGGCCGTTCTGCTCGGTCTCGTCGCCTTAGACGTCCGTCTCGGTCGAGACGAGCCCACCACAAAAGATCTTGTAACCCACGGCGCCAGTACCCCGCACCGAGACGACAATCGTGGACACGCGGCGCGGTGGCATGGCGCGCGTCGGACCCGCCGGCAGGCGTTCACCCCCTCACCTGCCGGCGGGCCGCATTACGCGAGTGCCGCCACAACGCCGCGAGGCTGGGGTTCGGCTGGCCGGCGAGGGACACGGTCCGGACATGCGCGAGAGCTTTCACGACGAGCTGAACCGCCTCAGCGCACAGCTGAGGCTGATGTGCACGCTCGCGGCCGAAGCGACCCGCCGGGCAAGCAGATCACTGCGGACCGCAGACCTCGACCTCGCCGAGCAGGTGATCGCCACCGACGCCTAAATCGACTGGGCCCGCGCAGACTGCGAGTCACACGCCCAGGCCCTGCTCGCCCTCCAAGCACCCAAAGCACACGACCTGCGGACCATCCTGGCCACGATCGACTGCGCCGAACGGCTCGAACGAATGGGCGACCTCGCCGCGCACATCGCCGGCATAGCCCGCTTCGCCCACCCCCACCACGCCGTGCCCGCCCAGCTCGAATACGACTTCGCCGAGATGGCCGACGCCGCCGCCGGCATGGCCGACCGACTCGCCGAGCTGATCGACCGCCAGCGCCCATGCGGATTCGCCGACATCGCCGACCTCGACCAGACCATCGACACCAGGCACGCCCACGTCCTCGCCCTGATCACCAGCGACCAGTGGCCTCACGGCGTCCAGACAGCCATCAACCTCGCTTTGCTCGCCCGGTTCTACGAACGCTTCGGCGACCACGCCGTCGCCGTCGCCAACCGACTGGGATTCGCCGCCACCGGCGAACTTCCCTTCCACGCCCACACCTAACTCGGCACCACGTCAGCCTGACCACAGTCAAGTGAGTCCGGCCCGGCCAGCTACGCCGCCGGCGCCGCGCCCAAGCCGCCCTTGTTCCCAGGCCTCCTCGACAGGCAGCCCCGCTCTCACACACTGAATCTCTCCGTTATAACGGTGCCGACAAGCACAGTGTGCCGTGTGGCCCGGACGCGCCCGCCGAGTAACGAGCCGGGTCAGCCCCGTCGCAGGATGCGGTTCGCCGACCAGCCGAGCAGCACGAGCTCCGCGACCGAGAACCCCAGCAGCGCCACCGGGCTCGACACCCACACCAGCGCGAACCCCACGGCGAGCACCGGCACCACCAGCCCCGCGTACGCCGACAGGAACAGCCCCGCGAGCACCTCGCCCCGCGCACGCGGGTCGGCGAGCGCGGCGACGGTGGCGACCGAAGCGCGGAACCCCAGGCCCAGCCCGACTCCGGCCACCACGCTGCCCACGAGGAAGAGCCACAGCGAGGGCAGCAGCGCGGCCACCGGCAGCACCACGAGCCCCGCGGCCATCAACGCGAACCCGAGGCGCAACTGGACACCGGACCGCAGCGCGGCGAACAGTAGCTGCCCGAGCGCGGCGGCACCCAGCAGCGAAAACGCCGTGGCCCCGGCGAGCAGGTGCCCGGGCTCGTGCAGGCCTTGGGCGAGCAGCGTCGGCGCGAGGGACGTGAACAGCCCGGTGATCGCGAACGCGGCGAACGCCCCGATCGCCGCGCCGGCGAACGCCGGCTTCGCGCCGGCCGGCAGCGCGAGCCGCTGCGGCCGGTAGGCAGGCCGCTCGTCCCACTGCTCGACGGTCTCCGGCACCAGGGCCACGGCGAGCGCGAGCACCAGCAGCGCCACCAGGTACCACTCGAACGGCGCGGTGAGCGGCCTCGACGCGTACTGCGCGAACAAGCCGCCCACGAGCGGTCCCACGCCCAGGCCACCCAGGTTCACCACGCTGGCGATCAGTCCGGCGCGGCCGGTGCGCTCACCAGGGCGGGCGATGGCGCGCAACTCCGCAAGGTACGCGGTGGCCGTGGCGGTCAGTGCGCCGATCCCGGCACCGGTGATCAGCCGCGCCAGGATCAGCCCCGGCACTTCCGGCCACGCCAGGTAGAGGGCGGCCGCCAGCGCCTCGGCGAGTATCGCGGCGACGATCACACGGCGCCGGCCGAGCCAGTCGCTTACGTGCCCGGCGAGGTAGAGGCTCGCCATCACGCCCACCGCGTAGGCGACGAAGACAAGGGTGACCACGAAGGTCGGGAACCCGTCCCGGCGCTGATAGAGCGCATAGAGCGGGGTCGGCACAGTGGAGAACGCCAGGGACGCCGCGAACGCCACGGCGATCACGCGGAATCCCCAGCCGTGGCTGAGGCGCGCACGGGACACGACGGGCGAAACGGTGTCAAGCATGGCTGCCTTTCTAAGAGGTCTGGTACTTCCGACAATCCCCGCGCGAACTCATTTCGTCGAACGAAAAGTCTTGGTTAGACTTATCGTGATGAGTGCAAATTGACGGCGTGGAGTCCCGTCAGGAAATCGAGGCAGACGCCACGGTCCAAGTGCTGGTGTTCACCAGCACCGGCCCCGACTACTTCATTTCCTACGTCGACGTGACGCGGATCGCCGAGTACCGGGCAGAGGCGGCGAAAATCACCGGCGAACCATCGATCGCGTCCTGTCCCTCCATCTCAGCGCAAGCCGTCTCGTCACCTTGACACCGACCCGCGCCAGGCCACAGCCGGTCTTCGCCGCAGTCGCCTTCCTGCGGTTGCGCCTGGGAAAGCGGCGAAGGATGTGGACGGATCCCGCCGATCACTGAACAAAGAATTGAACGTCGTGGACGTCATCGCCCGACGCGATACCCACCGCCGTCGCCCTCATCCGCGAATACCACGATAAGGGTGGGTCGTCCGGTCAGCGGGGTTGGTGAGGCTGTCCGTCAGCTGTAGGCCTTCCGACGTTCTCCGGCTGAATGCCGCTCAGGGCCATGTCGAGGACCTCCCGGACGAACCGGTCGTTCACGGGTGCGTGGCCGTGCAGCAGCCGGTGGTAGAGCGCGCCGTAGAGCAGGTCGAGTGCCACGTCGACCTTGATGTCGCCGGGGATTTCGCCGCGGTCGATGGCGCGCCGGAAAATCGCCGCGGCCTGGTCGCGACGCGGTTCGACCACGCGGTGCCGGTACTCGGCGGCGAACACCGGGTCGTTCTGCGCCTCGGCGAGCAGCGCCGCGATCACCCTCGCGTAGGGCCGGCTGCTCGCCAGCCGCGCCCACGGGCGCAACAGCGAGAGCAGGTCGCCGCGCAGCGTGCCCGTGTCCCGGGCGTGCGGGCTCGCGGCGGCCCAGTCGGTGTACAACGCGTCCAGGGCCAGCGCTTCCTTGGTGGGCCACCACCGGTAGATGGTGGCCTTGCTGGCCCCGGCCCGCTCCGCGACCGCGTCCATGCTGACCGCGGAAAGACCGTGGGCCAGCAGGAGTTCCGCGGCGGCGGCGAGGATGGCCTGGCGCGCCTCCTGACTGCGCGGGCGGCCGCGTTGCGGGCTCTCGGTGGTCATGTCACGCCGCCTTCGCGCCCGGCACCATCCGGGCCAGCACCTGGAACAGGCCGGCGATGTCGCGGTGCCCGAAGCCCAGGTCCTCGGCTTGGCTCAGTACCCGGTCGGCGGTCGCGGCGGCAGGCGCCGGGACCCCGGACTCGCGGGCGGCTTCGAGGGCGAGACGGATGTCCTTGTGCATGAGCATCACATCGAACCATGCCTCTTCGGGCAGGTCCAGCGCGAGCGGGGCGCGAGCTTGCAACATCGGGGACCCGACCGCCGAGCGGGCCATCGCGTCAGCGGCCACCTGTGGGTCGATCCCACCGCGCTCGGCCAGCAGCAGGCCCTCGCTGAAGGCGAGCATCTGCGTGGCGAGACTGATGTTGATCGCCAGCTTGAGCACCAGCCCCTGCCCGTTCGTACCGGCGTGGACGATGGTGGCGCCCAGCCGGCGCAACAGCGGTTCGACCGCCAGGAACGCCGCGTCCGGACCGCCGACCATGATCGTCAGTATCCCGGTCTCGGCCGCCGGGACGCTGCCGGAGACCGGCGCGTCGATCATGGTGGCGCCGGTGGCGCGAACGCGTTCGGCCAGCTCGCGGCTGGCCCGCGGGCTCACCGTGCTCATGTCGACGTAAACGAGGCCAGGGCGCAATCCGGCCACGATCCCGTCCGGTCCCGAGGTGATCGCGGCCAGCGCCGCGTCGTCGGTGACCATGCTGAAGACGACCTGCGCCGCCGCCGTGACCTCGCGCGGTGTGTCCCGCCAGATCAGCCCGCGCTCGACGAGCGCGGCGCCCCTGGCACGGGTCCGGTTGGTCCCGTACACCTGGTTTCCCTCAAGCAGGCGGCCGGCCAGCGGCGCGCCCATCGATCCGAGTCCGATGAATCCGATCGCGGTCATCGTGATCACTTCTCCTACTTCACTGCTTGGATTTCGGTCAGGTCCTGCACCGTCAGTTCGAGGTCCGCCGCGGCGAGAATCGGGTCCACCTGCGACGCCCGCCGGAACCCGGTGATCGCGCCGCTGACGGCCGGGTGGCGCAGCGTCCAGGCCACCGCGACCGCGCCGGGTGTCACGCCGTGCCGCTCGGCGACCGCCCGCAGCCGAGCGGCCAGCGCCAGGTGCCAGGAAAGCCGGGGCTCGGTGAACCGCGGGTCGGTCTTGCGCCAGTCGTCGCCGGGCATCGCCGCGATCCGCTCCCGGGTGATCGCCCCGGTGAGCAGACCGGAGCCCATCGGCGAATAGACGAGCACGCCCATCCCGGCCCCCTCGGCGAACGGCAGGACCTGCACCTCGACCTCGCGCTCGATCAGCGAGTACTGCGGCTGGATCGTCTCGACCGGCGCGATTTGCTGCACGCGACGCAACTGCTCGAGGCTGAAGTTGGACACCCCGATGTGCCGCACCAGGCCCTTGTCCTTCAACTCGGCCATGGCCGCCCAGCCCTGCTCGATGTCCTCGTCCGGGATCGGCCAGTGCACCTGGTACAGATCGATGGCGTCGACGCCGAGCCGTTCCAGGCTCGCTTCGGCCTCGCGCAGGATCGAGTCCCGCTCGAGGCTGTGCCGGACGCGGCCGGTGCCGTCGTCGAGCAGTGAGCTCTTGGTGAACACGTACGGCCGGTGATCGACGCCGCGCAGCGCCTGGCCGACGATCCTCTCCGAGTGGCCGAACCCGTACGCGGCGGCGGTGTCGATCCAGTTGACCCCGAGTTCGAGGGCGCGGTGGATCGCGGCGACCGACTCGTCGTCCTGCTGAGGTCCCCAGCCGAACTCCCAGCCACCGCCGCCGATCGCCCAAGCGCCGAAACCGACCCGGGTGATGTCCATCCCGGTGCCACCGAGCGGGCTTGTCGCAAGGTTTGTCTTCATGATGTGCCCCTTCCTGTCTCCCATCAAAACTAGACGCCTAGTTTCGTTATTCGCCACCGCATGCACCTGTCTGCCTTGTCACACAGGGAGCTACTTCCCGGAACAGGTCGAGGCTTCACGCAGTTGCCACATTACGAAACTTCCAGTTCTGTAATTGATCACAAGGAGGAGGCCATGGCCGTCCTTGCCATTCCCCTCGGGGACAAGCGTTCGTTCCTGTTGCAGCGCGCGCAGCCCGCGATGACCGGGCTGATCGACGGCTCCCTGTCGACCCTCGCGCCCGTCTTCGCCGTCGCGTTCGCCACGCACCAGCCGCTCTACGCGTTCTTCGCCGGACTGGCCACCGCGATCGGCGCCGGTGTCAGCATGGCGTTTTCCGAGGGGCTGTCCGACACCGGCGAGGAGACCGGGCGTGGGAATCCTTACCTGCGGGGCGCGATCACCGGAGCGGGCACGTTCCTCGGCGGCGTGCTGCACACCCTGCCGTTTCTGATCCCTGCCTACGGCGCGGCGCTGGGAGTGGCCCTCGCCACCATCGCCTTCGAACTGGTGAGCCTGGCCTGGATCAGGTGGCGCTTCTTCGGCACCGGTTTCATCCGTTCCTTCGTCGCGATCGCGATGGGCGGAGCAATCATCACCACTGTCAGCGCCGCGCTCGGCGCGATCAGCTGAGCACACGATCGGCGTCGCATCCCGGATTCCGCCTCGTACGCACCTTGTCACGGCAAGCGTCCGCAGGTCCGCCGTCTCCTGCGGAAGCGCGCGGACTACTAACGCGTGCCCTTCACGAAGTCGCCAGGCATGATGTCGGCATGCCGCCCCGCGTCCTGCTCGCCGACGACGACCGCGCCATCCGCGAGTCGCTGTTGCGCGCGCTGGAGCTGGAGGGCTACGGGGTCACGGAGGTGACCGACGGGGTCGCCGCGCTGGCCGTGGCGCGGCGCGATCGCTTCGACGTGCTGATCCTCGACGTGATGATGCCCGGCGTCGACGGGCTCGGCGTGTGCCGCGTGCTCCGCGCCGACGGCGACCCGACCCCGATCCTGATGCTCACCGCCCGCCTCGAGCCGCCGGATCGGGTCGCCGGTCTCGACGCGGGGGCGGACGACTACCTCGTGAAGCCGTTCGATCTCGACGAGTTGCTCGCCCGGCTGCGGGCGCTGCTGCGGCGGACGTCGCCTGACGCCGCGACGCCGAGGGTCCTGCGGCTCGGCGCGCTGATCGTGGACCCGGCGGCTCGGCGGGTGCGGTGGCACGAAGGGGAGGTCGAGCTTTCGAAGACCGAGTTCGACCTGCTGGAGCTGCTGGTCCGCAACGCCGGGATCGTGCTCGACCGCACCACGATCTACCAGCGCATCTGGGGCTACGAGTTCGGCTCGGATTCGAAGAACCTGGCCGTCTACATCGGCTACCTGCGCCGCAAGCTCGA
>NZ_JBFBAF010000073.1:0-11511 GCF_040682095.1 Amycolatopsis sp. NPDC051372 | reverse complement strand
CGGAGCTCGTCCGGCGCGACGGCGAGGCGCAGGTGCGGAGAGCCTGTGATCAAGGCGGCCACGGCGAGGCGGCCCTCCAGCCGCGCCAGCGGCGCACCCGGGCAATAGTGGATGCCGTGCCTGAAGGCCAGGTGCCCGGCGACCGGCCGGGTGATGTCGAACCGGTCCGGGTCCGGGAACACCGACCCGTCACGATTGGCCGACAGCAGCACCATCTCCCCCTCCGGAATGGTCCCGCCCACCAGCTCGATCGCCGAACCGGCAAAACGGGCCGGCAAGACGTTCACCGGGGACTCGTACCGCAGCACCTCTTCCACGACGTTGTCCACCAACGAAAGATCGGCGCGTAACGTGGCGAGCTGGTCCGGCGCGCCGAGCAGGCACAGCACGGCGTTGGCAATCAAGTGCACCGACGTGTCGTGCCCGGCGATCAACAGCAGCAGCGCAGTAGCGACCAGCTCGTCCGCGCTCAGCCGGTCAACGTCGTCATCGGACACCGCGATGAGGACGGGTGAACACGCCCACCACTGAGCCTTCCGGTAGCAGGCACCGAAAAAGCAACGCTTAGCCCCCAACGTGCTGGTCCGAGGGCCGATTAGCGCTCCGGACATCGTGTTGTCCCTGGTGAGCCTGGCGTGATGCGGTGGGTGCGGTTGCTTTGGATGTGCCCGTCGGTGATCGTTTGGGACGGGGCGGTGTCTGGGATGTCCACGAGGTTCTTCTCCGAAGTGGAGATCAGGCGGCTGCGGTCGTGGACGGAGGAGCTCGAGGACGAGCTGGTGATCGCACGCTTGTCCTGGATGTCGTCGGCGGGTCGGGTTCGGGTGGCGAGCGCCTCGTCGGAGTAGACCGTCGTGAACCAGTCTGGGTCACCGACCTGCAGCGGTGTCGTACCGGCGAGGATGCGGGGGACGAACCGGTGTCGCGCAGTGGCGGCGAACGCGGCGCGCCAGGGCTGGCTGCGCAGGACGCCCGCGGCAACCAGCTCGGCGGCGAGGCCGGCGGCCAGGACTTCCCAGGCGGCGTTGTCGGGGCAATCCTCGGTCAGGTCGTTCTCGGCGCTCCGGGCGATCATCGACGCGTCATAGCATTTCCCAAACACGGCTAAGCTCCTCTCCCGCCCGCGAATGGTGGGCGGGTCCTTGGCGGACATTGCTGGTTCAAAGCTGTGGTGGCCACAGATACGACCGTTGCCCGGTCGAGCGGGCTACCCATAACGCATCCCCGCCGGTAGCCACTACGCCCTACGGGGACTGCGGCGCAGGGGTCACGCGGCGACGACGGGCCGCCCGGTTCGACGTCACCGACGGTGCACTTCTGACGCGAAAGCGTCCCAGTCCACGTGAAGCGTCTCCTCTCCCGGCGGCACCAGCTCGCAAGTTTTCTCGAGCCACATCGTCAATTCATCAAGATCGACTTCGTAGACCGCGGTGACTCCATTTGCCGCCAGTCGCAGGCGCAGCACGTGCCGGCCGGCGACGACGGTGGGCCACGTCTGTACGTCGCCGGCTCCGGTCTTGCCGTGCAGGCCGGACCAGAGAAGCTCCCGGGAGATGTCCCACGTGACCTGGGGTTCTCCATTCGGTTTGAAGGTCGCCGCGACAGTGAAGGGACTGGTGGTGTCGAACCGGAACTCCGCGTTCAGAGGGAGCCGCAACGGGTGTTCCACCAACCGGTAGATATGGAGCGCGCGCGGAGTCGCATGGCCCGGAGTCGGCGGGATGCGCATCGAGATGCGCAAGACGCGGTGGATGCGCAGCGCCAGCGGATTGACGCCACTCGCCGCCGGCTCATCATTGCGTCGGTCAGGCTCTTCGTTGGTCACAGTGACCCCCTTCCCAGTGCGCGCGCCAATCGAAGCGGAATATTTGGTGTGGCCTCCTGCGCTGGTGCCCGCAGCGGAGCAGTGGCCCTTGGTGCGGAACTGGGGCGAGCGCTGGATCATCGACCGGCAGCCCGTCTGGTGCAGATATCTGCCCGCCGGTCGCGAGATGGTTCGCCAGTTCGCCGTCAAGCTGTGACCGTGAACTGACGACTCCAGGAGACCTCACCAGCGCCCCAACGCGGACCCGCAGCACTCCCTAGCGGTTTAGACCAGTAGGTGTCGTGACTCCCGGGAAACGGACATGTGATCACAGCACATCCCCGCACGTCGGCGAGGCGCGATGCTCGGCCCGCGCTCACCGGCGTCCAGCCGAACGCACTGGTCCGGATGGAGAAAGAAGCATTCACCGCGGGCGCGTGAACACGTGACCAGTGCGAACCAGTGTTCAGGAACGGTCAGGGTCCACGGCACCGGTCGTCCATGGACTCGGACGTGGCACGCCTCTGCAGCGGATGATCCACGGCAGTCCCGTGGGGCAAGGCTCACGGGCTTCTAGGGCCGACAGGCCGACCGACTTCACGCCTGCCGAGGCAGCGGACGTCCTCGACGCGGACCCTGCGCGCCTTGCTCGGTGACCAGGTCGCAGCCAGGTGTGTTCGATTGACCAGGCAGCCCTCAAACACCGGCAATCGGATCACCGCTACACCTGCCAGCCAGCCACTCGTCACCGTGCCGGCGCTGCGGTTCCAACGAGAACCGCGACAGCGTGGGCCTGGGCGCCCGGCGCCATCGGCTGTCCCCACTGACCCTCGACACGTGCAATGGCCTGGGTATCGAATTCAGGGCTTCCGCTCGCCCAGCCGACACGGATGCTTGCCGAGACCGGGGTGAGCGTTCTGGTCCACAGAGCCGACCTCACCGAACGTGCCCTGAACTGGCCGCGCGGATTGCCTCGCACCGCGTGAGGAAGAGGGGACGCCTCGCTCGCGCCTCATGACAGGCCCAGGCATCCGTTGTGGTCCGCGAGCGCGGCCTTCAGGTGCCTTCTCGAAGGGATACCAAGCTTTCCGAAGATCTTGCCCATGTGCCATTCGACTGTGCGTGAGCTGAGAAACAGCTGCGCGGCGATGTCCGAGTTGGTGCGTCCTTCGGCCCCCAGTCGCGCGATGGTGGTTTCCTGTCCGGTCAGCTGTTCCACCAACGGTGCAGGGGGTGCTTCCACGACCACCCCAGCGGCGACGAGCTCGCGCCGGGCGCGTTCGGCGAACCCATCAGCGCGCACGCGCCGGAAGGTATCGCGGGCCTGCCTCAGCTGATTGGCTGCTTCGCCAGAGCGGCGTTCCCGGCGCAGCCATTCGCCGTAGAGCAGCTGAGCCCTTGCGTGCAGCACGTCAACTCTGCTGCGCTCGAGGTGCTCGATGGCAATGCGGTAGAGCTGGTCGGCTTCAGCTCCCTCGGCCAGCAAGGCACGCGAGCGCGCCGCAACGCCGAGGGCCATCTCGGTCCCCGCTGCCTCGGCGCGCGCCACCAGTTCCTCCATGGCCTCGGTGGCGATGGCGGTCTCCCAACAGCGAGCGGCGGCTTCGACGCGTTCGAGCAGCCCGTAGCCGTACATGCCGATGTCGTCGTGCTCGATGGCCTGGTCCGTGGCGGCCAGCGCTTCGCGGTACTGCCCAAGGCTGTTGTGCAGCACGGCCGCGGCGTACTGCACGATCGGGATCACGCGGCCCTCGCCGCGCACGCTGGCGCTGTGCAGACTGGTCCGCACCAAGTGGAGCGTGTGCTCCTCCTGGCCGCGGTAGGCGGCGAGCACCGGCTCGATGTACAGCGGCGGCGGTGCTCCCGTGGCCTGGCTGATCGCGTCGGACTCTTCGAGC
Source organism: Amycolatopsis sp. NPDC051372 (assembly GCF_040682095.1). NCBI lineage: Bacteria > Bacillati > Actinomycetota > Actinomycetes > Pseudonocardiales > Pseudonocardiaceae > Amycolatopsis > Amycolatopsis sp. NPDC051372. The sequence goes on along the minus strand of NZ_JBFBAF010000073.1, from coordinate 7,809 downwards.
AGCGCGGCCGCTTCCTCGAACCGGCCCGCGTGCACGCTCACGCCGGCGCGGTAAGCGAGCGCGACCGGCAACAGCGTCAGCACACCCTGCTCGCGCAGGATCTGCACCTGCGCGGCGGCGAGATCGTCCCACGACTGCTGGTCCCACAGGTCCAGCGCGATCCGGCCGACGAGTCCGTACCAGCGCAGCCCCGCCACCCCGACGTCGGCGTCGCGCCGGAACTGCCGCACGGCCCGCATGAGCGTAGGCGCCGCGGCCGCGTAACCCTCGGTGAACCGCAGCACCAGCCCATCGAGCAGCAGATCGACGGCCCGCGGCGGATCAGGTGCCGCCGGCGCCGAGCGCGCGGCCCGGGCCATGCCGGCGGGCCCGCTGTCCTCGGCCCACACAAGGCGGCCGGCGAACACCGCCGCCATCAGCGCTTCGAGGTAGGTTTCGCGCGAGAGCAACGGGTCGAGGTCACGCAGGTGCTCGGCGGCCGCGAGCAGAAGAGCGGGGGCGTCGCGGCCGCGGTGCATCGCGAACGCGATCTGCGCCCGCAGCAGCTCAGTCTGAGCCTGCCGCATGAGGTCCGGCGGCGCAGCCTGCGTGTACGCCAGCAGCGCCAGCGCTGCGTCCGAAGCTCCGGCGGCGAGCTTCGCCCGCGCGGCGGCCAGAGCGCGCCGGGCGCGCTCGACGGGATCCGGGGTCAGCTCGGTCGCATCAGCCAGGAACGCCGACGCCGCGGCGACTCCGCCGCGGGCTCGTGCGCGCTCGGCCATTCGTTCCAGCTCGGCCGCGATCACCTCATCGGGACCTGTCGCCGCCCGACCACGCTGCCACGCACGGTGCTCCACGTCGACGGGCTCGATCGCGTCGGCAAGCGCCCCGTGCACGCGCCGGCGATCAGTGCGGCCGCCCGCCTCGTAGACAGCGGACCGGATCAGCGGATGGCGGAACCGCACCCAACGCCCGATGGTGATCAGCTCGGCCGTTTCCGCCGGTTCCGCAGCGGATTCCGGTACACCGAGGAGTGCGGCGGCACGCCAGAGCACCGCCGCGTCCCCCACCGGGTCGGCGGCAACGATGAGCAGTAGAAGCCGAGTATCCGCCGGCAGTTTCGACACCCGGGCGGCGAAGCTGCGTTCAATGCGTCGCGACAGCGCCCGTCCGTGGCCAGGCAGCTCCAAGCCCCCGGTGAACGCGGGCAGGTTCGCCGCGCGCGGCAATTCCCGCAATGCCAGCGGGTTGCCCCGCGCCTCGGCGAGGATCCGTTCCCGCACCCGCTCCTCCATCGGGCCGGGCATCGTCGCTGCCAGCAGCGTCCGCGAATCCCCGTCATCAAGCCCGGTGAGGCTCAGCTCGGGCAGCCGCTCCAGACCCGCCGCATCCGTATTCTGCTCGCCCTCGCGGACAGCGAAGACCATCGCCACAGGGTCCGCCCGCAGCCGGCGCGCAACGATCGACAGCGTCCGCATCGACGCGCTGTCGAGCCACTGCGCGTCGTCGATCACGCACACCAGCGGCTGCGTGGCAGCAGCATCGGTGAGCAAGGTCAGCACGGCCAGCCCGACGAGAAACCGGTCCGGTGGACTGCCTTCCGCCAGCCCGAGCGCCGTTTTCAGCGCCGCAGATTGCGGAGCCGGCAAACGATCGAGCCCATCCAGGAGCGGCGCACACACCTGATGCACGCCGGCGAAGGCCAACTCCGCTTCCGATTCCGCGCCGGAGACAGAGATGACCTGCAGATCGCCGGCCCGCGCGACCGCGTGATCCAGCAACGCGGTCTTGCCGATCCCCGCCTCGCCGCGCACCACCAGCACCGCACTGCGTCCCTGCCGTGTCCCGCCCAGCACATCGCCCAGCACGTCAAGCTCACGACGCCGACCGAACAGGACCGGAACGGCATCGTCACCGCCGCTCACCGCGTCCCCCATCGGCCGAGGCTGTGACACAACGCGGGTCGAATCTTGTCTCTGCCCCCATGCGAGCGCACGCACCAAACAGCATTTCCCGACCCAGACAAAGACAGCCAAATATTCACAGATAACCCACGAAGTTGCGTTGTGAGACACAGCATGCACAGGGATAGAACACCGAGCGCAAGGTGAGCGAAGCCTTTCGACCCTGATATCGCTCCAAGATTCAACATCTGAGCGTTGAGTCAGGCCTTGGTCAGTACCAGCGCGCAGAGGTTCGTCTCCTCAAAACTTGCCTCTCCTAGCTGACCAGCGTGGTCCCTATGGTCCAGTTTATCCTCGAGTCGCAGCCCCATGCCCCAGCCATGCGAGGTCGACGCTGTACGCAGGGTGATTGCCGTCGTCACGGCCAGCCCAGCGCAGCTCCGGAGCGCCCCAGACGTGTATCCCTTCTCGTTACCCGACATGCCAGAAGGCTAGCTGCTGCTAACGCAGAGCGCACCAGGGCTCGATGTGAGAATGGACTATTTCGTCCACAACCTCGGCTGGGCTACCGCACTGCTCAACTTGTCCGGAGCAGCGTGAGCGGCTGTCCCCCTGACCATCGACACACCGTGCCACCGGTATCACGAGGCGGTTGTGCCCGCCGGACTCCCAGCCGGACAGCCCCCACGCGGCCCCGGCGGCGCGGACAAGATGTCAACGACTCAGCGCACTCCTGCCCCGACCCTTGGCCCCTTCCGACGGCGCGAGCGTGGGCGTGCCGTGAGGGAGTCACTGTGTCAAAACCGGACCGCGCCCGCACCCGCGTTATCCGCGACTACATGTTCGAGACCGGCAACCGGTACGCCGACGCTGCTCGTGAGATGGAAAGACGTGACCGCACTGGAGTGCCGTTCCGGCTGTGAGGACGCGGTCCTCGGTGCCGGCCGTTCGGGAGCTGCGAATCCCGGCGGATGGTGACCGGGGATGACAACGACGGCGCCACAAGCATCTGTCATCACTGCGGCTGCTTCGTGTGCACGGCGTGCCATAGCCATCCCATGGGGCTACGGCGCCGTCGACGACGTAGACGATCGGCTTGAGCCGTGGCCAGCGGGCGGGGGCAATCGGGAACCATTTGCGGTCGGCCTCCAGCTGCACCTTCTCACTCGCGCCGATCTCGCCGTAACGGCGACTGGTGTCGGCGTCGATCTTGCGGGTACGAGTGTTGCGGTAGACGACCAGCGCGCAATCGCCGCCGTCCTTGTGGGCGTGCAGCTGTCGGTAGAGGGTGGTGCGCCCGACGCGGAAGGTCTCGGCGATCTCGGCGACGGTGTGCTCCCCCGAGTCATACATCCGCTGCGCCTGATCCAGCTGCCGCCGCGTCAGCACTGGGGGCCGGCCCCCGACGCGGCCCCGGGACCGGGCGGCGGCCAGGCCGTCCATCGTGCCCTCGACGATCATCTCCCGGTCGTACTCGAAATAAGAAGACCCGCGGCTTCCTCGTCAACGAAAGCCACTCCCAGAAACCCACCTTGCTCGCGCTGTTCGACGCCCGAATCCTGCACGTCGTCAGGCACGGCTACTCCGCGCAAGATCAGCCCGGCGAGCGCTTCGACGTATGGGTGATCGACTACGGCGCGTAGGTCGACCTCATCAGCACCGTGAACGCTTTCAGTGCTTACTCCCCTTCGACGGCGAGGACGGCACCGAAGGACACACCGATATCGATGTTCCGGTTCAAGACCTGCGCGCGATCCGGCGAGCGAGCTTCTAGCACCACGGGTTGGGGCCTGCCGCGTCGGCGGCGACGCGGTCGCGCACGCCTTTGGACCGTCCCGGTTAGCTATCACCGCTGATAGCCGACGCGCTAGCGAGTACTGCGCGCTCCCTCAGCGACGAGTTTCTTCGCCAGGTCGATCAACGCCTCGGGACACGCGAGGGACACCTGGCGGGGCCGACCCTCTGCCCGGGCGCTGGGCACGAGGTCGAGCAGACCGCCATCGGCTCGCCATTCGACGTCGGTCAGGTCGCGCCACGGCGTGCGCAGCCACGCTCCCGGTCGGTCGCCAGCCGGGTGGTAAAGCGCCGCCGATGTTGCGACCGCAGCGACCGGGACGACGGTCCCCTCCCCGACGAGAAGGACGCGTTCTCCTTCTTCGAACATGGCTCGTACAGGTGCCAATGCGGTGCGAACCGGAATACCGCCGACGTACCACCGGATCGCGTATGCCACCGCACTGGCTGCGAACATGACCGCGACCAACAGGAGCCAACGAGCGAGGTACGGTTCTTGCGTTTGACCGGTGGCCGCCTGGTAGGCGATGGCGCCCTGCTGGATGATGCCCGGCAGAAACAGCACAAACGTGAGCGCGGTGCCGAGAACAGGGATGCGGATGTAGTTCAGCGCGGGCACACGAGGCGGCGCTGAACTGCGGCGATGTCTGCCCACAGCGCCCAGCACGGAGGTGGACGAAATGTCCAGCAGGGCGTAGACGGGGAACAAAATGAGGTCGTGCGCCACGACGGCCGCGAGGAACCAGGTCAGAGCCAACGGCCACAGGCGGTCGGTCACCTCGTGCGTTGCGGCGAATCCGGCCAGAGCGAAACAGACGATCAGCACCAGCAGATGCAAGGGGTTGTCGCCGTAGAATCCGCGGACGCGGGAAAGGACGGTACGCATCGTCAGCGGCTCCGGAACTCGATGGACCGAACCCATTTCGTGCAGTGCACCCCGGGCAGGGCCGGCACGATGACCCGTGCCGGGAAGCCGTGGTCCAGCGACAAGTCGGTGCCGTTGACCCGCAAGGCCAGCAATGCGTCGGGATCCAGCACCTGGTTGGCCTGCAGCGTGGCACGGCCAAACGAGCCAGTGTCGATGGACTCGACCATTGCCCGCTCCGGATCCGGTACGCCGGCCGCTGCGGCCAGGTCCCGAAGCCGGACCCCCGACCAGTCCTGCGTCGCGGACCAGCCTTCCACACAGGCGATCGGCAGAGTGGCGGCGTGCTGGGGCATCGCGAGGAGCTGAGTACGGTCGAGCTGGACCGGCCGTGGACCGCCCAACAGCGACAGCCGCCACGCCGGGCCTGTGTCCCTGGCCGTGATCTGCGCGGCGACAGCGGTTTTGTTGACCTGGAAGTCGTTGGGCCCGTCGCCATAGGACCGCCCGCGAGGCAACAGCAGCGCCCAGCTACGGGTGAATCCCCCGATGGTCTGCCCGGCGGTGAGCACAGCGACCAACAGCGCTCCCCCGCCCACCAGCCCGATCGCTCCCCTGCGGCTGATCGTCGCCGGCGCAGGGGCGATGGCAACCAGGTCGCTGTCGACAGGCTCGGGCCGAGTGTCGGCGCGAGTCGTCCGCAGTTCCACTCGCAGGGACCTCGAACGCAGCGCCCTGACCATCTTCGGCAACTTGATCACGACGTGGGAGACGAATGCCCCGATGAACACCCAAGCCCCGACATAGTGCGCGCGGTAGAAGCTGAACCCGAAGATGTAGTCGTACTGGATGTTCAGCACGCCCGTGGCGATCTCGAACAGGATGCCACCTACGAGCAGCAGCAGTGACAGTCGCTCCAGCAGCTGGGCGATCGAGCGTGACGCCGGCCAGGCGAACAGCTTCGGTACCACCGACCAAAGCTTGGCCAGCACCACCGGGATCATCACGAGGCCGAGTCCGACATGCAGGCCCTCAGTCAGCCGGAACAACCACGATGGCCGAGTCGGCCAGTCGAAGAACGGCAGGTGCATCCAGCCGACGTCGACGGGGAACGCTTGCCTGAACTGGGGGCCGTAGGCGATGTAGTCCAGCAGTCCGGTGAGGATCACGAGCGGTAGCATCGCCAGCAGCACAGCACCGAAGATCGACGTCAGCCATGGCCCGCGCAGTGGACTGCGCCAGGCGCGGGTCCGGCCGAGACCAGGTGGCCGGCGCTTTCCGACGGCCCGCCACAAGGCCGCGGGAAAGCCGTACTCGACGTCCTCGCCAGGCGGCTCGGGCGCGAAGTGGTCAACCTCGCGAGAGCTGGAAGGCCGAAGTGGACTGTTTGGCATAGACGACAGGCGGGGCCGTCGCAGCGCCGCCTGCACCTCCCTCGTTGAATTAAGCTGAAAAACTGGGTTTCGACATCGATGACGCTCAGCGGGCTTGGTGCTGCCCCCGTGGTTCCGACACCGAAACCTCACCGATCGGGCACGACCCGCGGGTCGGGATGCCTTGTCGATTTCGTGCCGCAGTCCCTGGGCGAGCTTGTACTGCTCATCTGCGTTGTCCGCAGCCCTCAAAGGCACCCGTCGAACACGCCGCACCATCCGTCCGCCTACTCGGTGAACTCATACCAACTTGGCGGCGCAGAACCAACGCGTCTTACTCCGTGTGCGCAGCTCTGACCCTGACCGAAGCCTTGGGAAAGCACCACCGCTTCCGCGCCTCCTGCACCTCGGCGTTTCGGTTCGCCGGGCCGAGCTGGTCGGGCCCGTGCTCAAGCCTGTCTTCGGCGAGCTTGCGGCAGGGAAAGCAGACGGGACGATGACGGATAGGCTCCGAACGGGAGGCCCGCCCAATCCGACCGCCTGATCCGCCTCTGCGGCCGACCGAGCCGCTGGATCAACCCAGCTGCGCCAGCGGTGTGTCACAACCACACGCCGTCCAACAAGCTGAGCAGAAACCCTGTAGGCCGGGAAGATCATCGGTACCGTGCAGGTCAGTGAAGGGCTGCCGGTCGTCTGCTTCGCGGAGAGCACCAAGGCGTACAGGACGTGACTGTTGGCGTCACGGGCTGGGCGTCGCGGGGCGTGTTTCCATCCGCAGAACATCTGCGACGCAGACGCGGCCCCGCGTGGCCCGCCCCAGAGCAACCCGGACAGGACGGCCGCGCTGGTCGCGCTCGTCGAGCAACGGTGCTGCGGCCCCAGCACTTCGTACGCCGGCGCCCGGTCGCCGACCTCTCGGCCAACAGCACCGACAACCTGATCGCGGACTTCGAACTCCTCCGGTCGCGACTCGGCGTCGAGAGGTGATCGCACTTCAGCGACTCCTTGAGCACGGTGCTCGGCCTGACCTACACACAGCACCACACCGTGCGGATCAGCGCGATAGTCGTGATGGGACTGGCGACCGTTCACGGCCGAGGGCACCACGCCCCACGCCCGCACATCCGTGCCAACCGGCTGGGGTCTGCACCAATCGGGGGGTGAGCTGCCGCCGACGTCTACGGATGCACGACCCGTTAGTGACGCTCAGAGCCGCGGCCGCGGTTACCTCGACGTTGCAGCTGAGCAACCGGCGTCGCACTGTGCGCGCAGCGCGATGCCGGTTGCTCAGCGCCACGATCACTCTCGGTGCGCGAGTGTGGTCTTCGCGGTGGGCAACTGGCGCCTGATCAGCCGAGATACCGCCGCGTGGATACCTGCGCCAGCTCATTTCCTCTTTCGGGCGTATTCGGCGGGCCCGCGCATCTCGCGAGAACCTCGACAAAATAGTTGCTGAGCAGCGTGAACGCGACTGTTGGGTCCGTGCAACCGGCCCGACGTAAGGCAGCGCTCATCTCGCAGTCGGCGACGTTGTCGTGGATCAGCCAGTGGCTTGCGCTGCACCAGCTGGCCCGCTACCCGTTCGTCTCGATGAGCTACGTCGAGGTCGCACACGAACGAAGGGGCCCAGGCCCGCATCGAATGCGGTCTCCAGGCATCACCGACCGGATCACGGGCCGCCAGGCACCCGGTGCGAGCAGTTACGCCGCAAGGACGCCTGCCGAACGGGGATCTCAAGAAAATTTTCGCCGATCTCTCGAAAGATTCCCCGTTTGGCCTACACCAATCAAGTCGCGACAGCGGCGGCAGCCGAGGTCGAGGAATCCCGTCCCGTCACCGAGCCCGTGCACGCGCTCGGTCGAACATCCGGAGGAAATGTCATGAGCATGCAGAA
>NZ_JBFBAF010000072.1:0-12819 GCF_040682095.1 Amycolatopsis sp. NPDC051372 | reverse complement strand
GATCACCATCACGAAGAGACAGCGCGGCAGCCGGTCGATTCGCCATACCGCATTCTGACACCCACCCAACCGTCAAACAACTAACGACACGCGACGCTAGCGTGCGGCCGCGCGCAGGCCGGTGAGCAGCAGATCGAGCTGGTCGTGGAAGTCCTGCACGCAGTCGACCTCCGCCAGTGACGGCAGCACACGGTACAGATTCGGCAGTTCCTCCGGCGTGACCATGCGGCTGAACCAGTCGCCGACGGGCTCGTCCCGCTGGGCGACGCCCCCGGCGGCGGAGTCGGCCAGCGCCGCGCCGAACGTGAGTCCCATCAACGACCGGTAGCCGCGGGCAGCGGCTTCCTCGTCGAGCCCGGCGTCGAGCAGCGCGCCCAGCAGGGCGTCGATCACGCGCAACGCGCCGGGCGAGCGCGGGTTCGCCTCCTCGGCCGCCAGCGCGCGCACCACGGCCGGGTGCCTCGTGAATGCCGTGTAGAGGCCTTCGGCGAGCCGGCGGACGCGGGTTTCCCAGCTCCACGAGGGCACCGGCAGCGGCACGGACTCGAAGACGCGGGCGGTGAGCCCGTCGAGCAGATCCCCTTTGTTCTTCACGTGGTTGTAGAGCGACATCGCCTCGACGCCGAGGCGGGCCGCGAGCTTGCGCATCGACAGCGCGCCCATGCCGTCGGCGTCCACCAGGGCCAGTGCCTCGTCGAGGACCTTTTCCCGCGTCAGGGTTTCGCGCACCACGGCCGAATCGTAGCTTACGGCGTAAGTACTTACGGTGTACGCTTACGTTGTAAGTATCGATCTGGAGGGACGCCATGGACGCCGAAACACTGCTCACCACGACCCGGTCCGTCCGCCGCAAGCTGGACCTCGGCCGGCCGGTCGACCCCGCGGTGATCGAAGACTGCCTGCGCATCGCCCAGCAGGCGCCCGCCGCCGGTGGGCTGCTGAAGGCGCAGCGCTGGGTCGCGGTGCTGGACCCGGAGCTGCGCGCCGAGGTCGCGGCGATCACCAGGAAGGCCGCGCACGAGGTGTGGCAGCACTACGCGCACCTGGCCGACACGAGCATGTTCGCCTCCGCCCGCCACCTCGTGGACAACCTCGATCGCGTGCCGGCGCTGGTGCTGCCGTGCATGCCGGGCCGGCCGCCGACGTCGGCCGCGGAGCAGTCGTCGTTCTACGGCTCGATCTACCCCGCGATCTGGAGCTTCCAGCTCGCGCTGCGCACGCGCGGCCTCGCGAGCTCGCTGTGCAGCTACCACCTCGCCGGCCACGAGCCGGACGTCGCGCGCCTGCTGGGGATCCCGGCCGACGTCACGCAGGTCGGCCTCATCGCCGTGGCGCACTCGACACAGCGTGAGTTCTCCCCCGCCGCGCGGCCACCGGTGGGCGAGATCCTCTCGTTCGACGCCTGGACGGCGTCCGCGTCGCTAGGGTGAACAGCGTGAGCGACCCGCAGATCACGCTGACCGTCAGGCACACGCCGTCCGCGCTGGATTCCCGGCGCGGAGTCGTGCGGATGCACCCCGAGGTGCTCGACGCGCTGGGCCTGCGCGCCTGGGACGCCGTGCACCTCACCGGCGCCCGGCGCAGCGCCGCGCTCGCCGCGCCGGCCGAGGAGGGCACGCCGGGCGTGGTGCTGACCGACGACGTCACCATGTCGAACCTCGGCGTGTCCGAGGGCTCCGAGATCGTGGTGACGCCGGCCGACGTCGCGGCGGCCAAGACGGTCACGGTCTCCGGTTCGCGGCTGGCCAGCGTGTCCGTGCCGCCGCAGACGCTGCGGCTCGCGCTCACCGGCAAGGTGCTCACGCGGGGCGACGCGGTTTCGCTGCTCCCCCAGGACCTCGCGCCCGCGCCGGGTTCGGACGTCGCGGCCGTGCGCGGGCAGCTGTCGCGCGCGATCGGCGCGACGTGGACCAACGAGCTGCTCACCGTCACCGCCACGGAGCCCGCGGGCGTGGTCGTGGTGGGACCGTCCACTGTGGTCAGCTGGCGCGACGGCGCCCGCACGGGCGAGACGCCGACCGACACCGTCCCCACGCGCAGCGCGACGGCACTCGTCCGAAGCACGGCCGTGACGGCGGCCGAGGACTACCTCGACGCGGAGGTCGTCGAGGAGGCGAAGCTGGAGGAGCTCACGGAACCGATCCCACCCGTCGCCGACCTGGTCGGGGCGGAAGGGGCCGCGCGCAAGCTCGCCGAGTGGTTCGACCTGGCGTTCCGGCGGCCGGAGCTGCTCGAGCGGCTGGGCACGTCGGCGCACCTGGGCGTGCTGCTGTCCGGGCCGGAGGGTGTCGGCAAGGCGACGTTGGTGCGGTCCGTCGCGCAGGCCGAGAACGTGCGCGTGGTGTCGCTGGTCGCGCCCAACATCGCCGTGCTGGAGCCGAACACGGCCCACGCCCGCCTGCGCGAGGCCGTGATCCGTGCCGCCGACGGCGACGGACCCGGGGTGCTGCTGATCAACGACGTCGACGCGCTCCTGCCCGCCACGCAGCCGCCACCGGTCGCCACCGTCGTTCTGGAGGAACTGCGCGCGGCCATGCGCCGCGAGGGCCTCGCCGTGGTGGCGACGACGCAGCGCGCCGAGTCCGTGGACCCGCGGCTGCGCACCGCCGACCTGCTCGACCGCGAGCTCGGCCTGCCGCTACCCGCCGCGAAAACCCGCGTGGAGCTGCTACGGATCCTGCTGCGTGACGTGCCCGTGGAACCGGGCGCCGACTTGGGCGTGCTCGCCGAGAAGACGCCCGGGTTCGTCGCCGCCGACCTCATCGCCCTGCGCCGCGACGCCGCGCTGCGGGCCGCGCTGCGCCAGCGTGACGTCGCCGAGCCGCGGATCTCGCAGCACGACCTGCTCGACGCGCTCGCCACCGTTCGGCCGATCTCCCTGTCCACTTCGGACAACCTGGCCACGGGCGGGCTGACGCTCGAAGACGTGGGCAACATGGTCGACGTCAAGCAGGCCCTCACCGAGACGGTGCTGTGGCCGCTGCGCTATCCGGATTCCTTCGCCCGCCTGGGCATCGACCCGCCGCGCGGAGTGCTGCTGTACGGCCCGCCCGGCGGCGGCAAGACGTTCCTCGTGCGCGCGCTGGCCGGCACGGGCGCGCTCAACGTGTTCGCGATCAAGGGCGCCGAGCTGCTGGACAAGTGGGTCGGCGAGTCGGAGCGGGCGGTGCGCGACTTGTTCCGGCGAGCCGCCGACGCCGCGCCGTCGCTGATCTTCCTGGACGAGATCGACGCGCTGGCGCCGCGGCGCGGGCAGTCGTCCGACTCCGGCGTGGCCGACCGCGTGGTCGCCTCGCTGCTCACGGAGCTCGACGGCGTGGAGCCGATGCGCGAGGTCGTGGTGCTGGGCGCCACGAACCGGCCCGAGCTCGTGGACCCGGCGCTGCTGCGGCCGGGCCGGTTGGAGCGGCGCATCTACGTGCCGCCGCCCGACGCGGAGTCGCGCACCGCGATCCTCAAGGCGACGTCGAAGAACACGCCGCTGGCGTCCGATGTGGATCTGGCGGCCATCGCGTCCACCCTGGACGGTTACTCCGCCGCCGACTGCGCCGCGCTCATCCGCGAGGCCGCGCTCACGGCGATGCGCGAGTCGCTCGAGGCGCACGTGGTCACCGCCGCCCACCTGGCGAAAGCGCGCGAGGTCGTGCGGCCGTCGCTGGACCCGGCGCAGCTGGCGACGCTGGAGGCGTACGCCCAGGCGCAGCAGGAACGCTGACGAAAACGGGCCCCACCTTCGCGGTGGGGCCCGTTATTTTCGCTGGTCAGCTGCCCTTGTGGCCGCTCTGGTAGTCCTTCGTGATGATCACTATCACGCCCGGGCTCGAGTTCTGGATGCCGTCGAACCGCGGCTGGGCCTGGAACCCGAACTCGGCGGCCAGCTGCTTCGCCGCGGCCTCCTCGTCGGTGCCCGGCCGGAAGTAGGCCGTGGTGTGCGGGATCACGCCCTGCGGGTAGTTGCCGACCTCAGGCACGTTCCAACCCGACGCGCGGAAGTCGTCGGCGGCCTGCTCGGCGAGGTGCGGGATCGTCGAGTTGTTGTAGACCCGCACGGTCACCCACTTGTTGGACGCCTGCTGGCCGTTGCCCGGCTGCCCCGGCTGACCACCGGGCTGGCCGGGCTGACCCGGCTGACCGGGCTGTCCGCTGGGCTGGCCAGGCTGGCCCGACTGGCTGGCCGGCGGCGGCGAAGGTGCCGACGAAGCCGGTGAAGACGGGGCCGAAGACGAAGGCGGCGTCGCCGGGGACGACGAGCCCGGCGCCGACTGCGACGACGAAGGCGACCCGCTCGAGCTGGTGGGCCCGGCGTTGTTGTCGCTCGATCCATTACCCGACAGTGCGGTGACGCCGCCGACGATCGCGGCGATCACGGCGACGCCGATGAGCGCGACGCCCGCGGCCCGCATGGGCCGGGACAGTCCCGAGAAGAAGCTCATGACAGTTCGATCCCCAGCCGCCTGGCGCCGCGCTTGCGCTGCCGGGCGGCGCGCGTCTTGCGCAGCCGCTTCACCAGCATCGGGTCGGCCGCCATGGCCTCAGGCTTTTCCAGCAGTGTGTTCAGCAGCTGGTAGTAACGGGTCGAGGACAGCGAGAACCGTTCCCGGATGGCGTTCTCCTTGGCACCGGCGTGCCGCCACCACTGACGTTCGAACGCGAGGATCTCCACCTCACGCTCGGTCAGGCCGCCCACATTCTCCGGCGGCGACGGCTGCTCCCCAGCCATCGACTCCGCGGCGTCCATGCGGTCCTCGCAATCGGTTTCGGCTGTCCTTCCGCGGGCGCCATTCAACCACGGAACCCACTCTCGACATGGGCATCCGGCGCGGCGCGTCACGGTCCGATCCAGGTGTATCAGACGGGTCCGACTAAACTCGCTGCTCGTGACCGTCCACCCCATCCGCATCGCCGGCGATCCCGTGCTGCACCAGCCGACCCGTGAGGTCACGGAGTTCGACGAGCAGCTGCGCACGCTGACCGAAGACATGTTCGAGACGATGTACGCCGCCGAAGGCGTCGGCCTCGCGGCCAACCAGATCGGCCTCGACCTGCGCCTGTTCGTCTACGACTGCCCTGACGACGAGGGCGTCGAACACCGCGGCCTGGTGGTGAACCCCAAGCTGGAGACGTCCGAGGTCCCCGAGACCATGCCGGACCCTGACGACGACTGGGAGGGCTGCCTCTCGGTCCCCGGCGAGTCCTACCCCACCGGCCGCGCGTCGTGGGCGCGCGTGAGCGGTTTCGACGTGGCGGGTGAGCCGATCACCGTCGAGGGCACCGGCTACTTCGCCCGCTGCCTGCAGCACGAGACGGACCACCTCGACGGGTACCTGTACCTCGATCGCCTGGTGGGCCGCCACGCCCGGGCGGCGAAGAAGATGCTGAAGAAGAACAAGTGGGGCGTGCCGGGGTTGAGCTGGCTGCCGCCGAAGGACGAGCCGGCCGAGGCCTGATTTTCTTTGTCGACGAGTCTCCCGGTCCCGGGTTGGGGCCGGGAGACTCGTCGTTTCAGCGGGTCAGCGGTCGAGGAAATGCTCGCGCACGAGGGCGGGTTTTCATCCCAGACCTGCTCCGGCATGGTGTCCGGCGAAGGCACCGAACTCCGGCGGTTCGCCTTTTCGCCCGGGGCTTTCCTGCGCAACCCTGATCGGTGTTGCGCCGGCGTGTTTTTTGTTGCGGGGTCGGGTTTTCTGTTGTTGTCCACAACTCGGGGTTCGCTGTGGACAACTCGGCTTCGGGGATCGTTTTGTCGGTGGGGAGCGGTAGACTGGCCAAGGGCCGCTCCCCCGAGGATGGGTGGGGGCTTTCCCAAGGTGAGTTACTGGGGGCACAAGCAGCTCGGCCGCGATTTTCGGCAGTTGTGGGCCGGCGAAACGGTGAGCACGATCGGGAGCCTGGGCTCGGCAATGAAGACGGAGCCGTGCGCACGATAAACGGATAATCGCGCCGGCCGCGGGAGTAGTCGGCGGAAATCGCGCGGAAACCACGGAGAGCAGTGGCCTGGGCCTCTTGACCGCTTCGGAACCGGAAGAATCGGGCCGCGCTCATCGCCGACACCGCCACCAGTCCGGCGAGCAGAGCTTTCCTCACGAGACGCCCCCGAAGTCGGCGCAGCTGACCGTCACGTGACCGTCTGTCGACCGGATGCTCCGATCCGGTGAAGAACACACCGGACACGGGGTCGCCTTGTGCTCGCGTGATCCGCCGTGGCATGGTCGAAGGACAACCTCATAACCAACGCGGGAGCTCGCGCCTTGGCGGGCTGAGAGGGTGGCTGGTGTCTGTCTGTGGACACCCGGTGCCGCCGACCGCATGAACCTGACCGGGTAATGCCGGCGTAGGGAGTGAACGTCGTTGACGACGCTGGAGAACGAGCCTGCCATCACGCCTTCCGTGACCACGGGGCCGATCACCGGTTCGCACAAGGTCTACCACCGCACCGAGTCGGGCCTGCGGGTTCCGGCGCGGCGCATCGACCTGTCGAACGGTGAGCACTTCGACGTGTACGACACGTCCGGGCCGTACACCGACCCGGACGCGAAGATCGACGTCCACAATGGACTTAACCCGCTGCGCGCGGGCTGGGCAGACGGCCGCGCGCACAACACCCAGCTCGGCTGGGCCAAAGCCGGTGTGATCACGCGCGAGATGGAGTTCATCGCCGCGCGCGAGCGGTGCTCGCCCGAGTTCGTGCGCGACGAGGTCGCGCGCGGGCGGGCGGTGATCCCCGCCAACCGCAAGCACCCGGAGACCGAGCCGATGATCATCGGCAAGAAGTTCCTGGTGAAGATCAACGCGAACATGGGCAACTCGGCCGTCTGGTCCTCAGTGGAGGACGAGGTCGACAAGATGGTGTGGGCCACCCGCTGGGGTGCCGACACGATCATGGACCTGTCCACCGGCAAGCGCATCCACGAGACGCGCGAGTGGATCGTCCGCAACTCCCCCGTGCCCGTGGGCACCGTGCCGATCTACCAGGCGCTGGAGAAGGTCAACGGGGAGCCGGAGAAGCTGTCGTGGGAGGTCTACCGCGACACGATCATCGAGCAGTGCGAGCAGGGTGTGGACTACGTCACCGTCCACGCGGGAGTGCTGCTGCGCTACATCCCGCTCACCGCCCGGCGCGTGACCGGCATCGTGAGCCGCGGCGGCTCGATCATGGCCGCGTGGTGCCTCGCGCATCACCAGGAGTCCTTCCTGTACACGAACTTCGAGGAACTCTGCGAGATCCTGCGCAAGTACGACGTCACGTTCTCCCTCGGCGACGGCCTGCGCCCCGGTTCGATCGCCGACGCCAACGACCGTGCGCAATTCGCCGAGCTCGAGACCCTCGGTGAGCTCACGCACATCGCGCGCGAGCACGACGTGCAGGTGATGATCGAGGGTCCCGGCCACGTGCCGATGCACAAGATCAAGGAGAACGTCGAGCTCGAGGAACAGCTCACCGGCGAGGCGCCGTTCTACACCCTCGGTCCACTCGCGACGGACATCGCGCCGGCGTACGACCACATCACCTCGGCCATCGGCGCGGCGCAGATCGGCTGGTACGGCACGGCGATGCTGTGCTACGTCACGCCGAAGGAGCACCTCGGCCTGCCCAACCGCGACGACGTGAAGACCGGCGTGATCACCTACAAGATCGCCGCGCACTCCGCCGACCTCGCCAAGGGCCACCCCCACGCGCACGAGTGGGACGACGAACTGTCCAAGGCCCGCTTCGAGTTCCGCTGGAACGATCAGTTCAACCTGGCGCTCGACCCCGACACCGCGCGCTCGTACCACGACGAGACGCTGCCCGCGGAGCCGGCGAAGACCGCGCACTTCTGCTCGATGTGCGGCCCGAAGTTCTGCTCGATGCGGATCACCCACGACGTGCGCAAGTACGCCGAGGAGCACGGTCTGTCCACTGTGGAGGCCATCGAGGCCGGCATGGCGGAGAAGTCGGCCGAGTTCGGCGAGCAGGGCAACAAGGTCTACCTCCCGGTCGTCGGGCAGTAGCTCCACCCGCTATTAAAGGCAGCAGTCATGACCGAAACACCCCGCACCGCCCTCACCATCGCCGGATCCGACTCCGGCGGTGGTGCGGGTGTGCAGGCCGACCTGCGCACGTTCTTCGCCCACGGCGTCCACGGGCTGGTCGCGCTCACAGCCGTCACGGTGCAGAACTCGCTCGGTGTGCAGGGCTTCACCGAGATCCCGGTCGAGGTGGTCACGGCGCAGATCAAGGCCGTGGCCGGCGACATGGGCGTGAACGCGGCCAAGACCGGCATGCTCGCCACGGCCGACATCATCCAGGCCGTGGCGAGGACGCTCGACGAGGTCCACATCGGACGCGACACGGATACCCCGTTCGTCGTCGACCCGGTGGCCGCATCG
Source organism: Amycolatopsis sp. NPDC051372 (assembly GCF_040682095.1). Classification (NCBI taxonomy): domain Bacteria; kingdom Bacillati; phylum Actinomycetota; class Actinomycetes; order Pseudonocardiales; family Pseudonocardiaceae; genus Amycolatopsis; species Amycolatopsis sp. NPDC051372. The sequence goes on along the minus strand of NZ_JBFBAF010000072.1, from coordinate 4,449 downwards.
ATGACCGGCCACGCGCTGTTGCGCGAGGAAGCGCTGGAAGCCATCCGCACGGAGCTCTTCCCCCGCGCCACGCTGATCACGCCGAATCTCGACGAGGTGCGGCTGCTCACCGGCATCACGGTCACCGGCGCGGAAACCCAGCGCGCGGCGGCCGAGGCGTTGCTGGAGTTCGGCTCGCGGTGGGTGCTCGTGAAGGGCGGGCACCTTTACGAGGCCGAGGACTGCGTGGACCTGCTGACTGACGGAACGGACGTGCTGGAGCTCAGCGGCGTGCGCATCGACACCGACAACACCCACGGCGGCGGTGACACGATGGCCTCGGCCATCACGTCGTCGCTCGCCAAGGGCGCCGACGTGCCGACGGCCGTGACCGAGGCGAAGCAGTTCATCGAACGCTGCGTCGCCGAGGCTTATCCGCTCGGCGCCGGGGTGGGGCCGGTGTCCCCGTTCTGGCGGCTGGCCGACTGACCGGCCACACTGGACCCGTGACCGACGACGCCGCCGCCCGCGCACTGTGGGCCCAGATGCCTTTGGACCTGCAGTTCGAGGTCGACCAGCTGGTCTCGGCCAACAAACCGGCCGCGGCCCTCAAGGTGATCCGGAAATGGGGCCTGGACCCCAAACCGGGCATCGCCGAATCACGTGCGGTGACCGACTACCGCAAGAACGTGCTGAAGCCACCGCCGCGCTTCACCTGAGTCCGAACTGGACGTTCCGTGCGTTACGGGAGGAAACCCCCCGTACCGCACGGGATCAGTTGACGGGTTCGAGCGAGCGCGTGTCGTAGGTGCTGCGCGCGTCGCGGATCCGGTCGAAGTTCGACTGCGACCACGTGCTCAGCGCGACCAGGTGGGCGCTGACCTCCGCACCCATCGGCGTGAGCGCGTACTCAACCGTCGGCGGAGTGGTCGGGAAGAACTTGCGGCTGACGAAACCGTCGCGTTCGAGGTTGCGCAGGTTCTGCGTGAGCATCTTCTGGCTGATGCCGCCGACGGCGCGGCGCAGCTCGCCGAAGCGGTGCGGCCGCTGCTCCAGCACGCCGAGCACGAGCGCCGTCCACTTGTTCGCGAGCAGGTCGAGCACATCGCGGCAGGGACAGCTCTTCAGGTAGACGTCCCAGGATCCGTGCTGGTCACAGGTGGTTTCCATCAGGTACCTACTTTACCGGGAAGTGCCTTCTGGCGAAAAGTGACTACCGGCACGAGCATAGGGAAGACCGAGCGAACCGACCAGAAGGAGAGATCCGAGATGCGCGTGGTGACCCAGCGGGAGTTCGGCGGCCCGGAAGTGCTGCGGGTGACCGAGACCGACCGCCCGGCGCCCGGCCCGACCGAGGTGCTGGTGCGCGTGCACGCCGCCGGCATCAACCCCGTCGACTGGAAGACGCGGGCGCACCCGGTGTTCCTGGGCGAGCCTCCGTACACGCTGGGCTGGGACGTGTCCGGCGTCGTCGAAGAGGTGGGTTTCGGGGCCACCGGGGTGAAGCAGGGCGACGAGGTGCTCGGCATGCCGTGGTTCCCGCGCGAGGCCGCGGCCTACGCGGAGTTCGTAACTGCGCCGTCGCGCCAGTTCGTGCGGAAGCCGGCCGGGCTGTCGCACGTGGAGGCGGCCGGGTTGCCCCTGGCGGGGCTCACGGCATGGCAGGCGCTGGTGGACGTGGCGGAAGTCCGGAGTGGACAGCGGGTGCTCGTGGACGCGGCGGCGGGCGGGGTTGGACACCTCGCCGTGCAGATCGCGAAGGCGCGCGGCGCTTACGTGCTCGGCACGGCCAGCGCGGCGAAGCACGATTTCCTGCGGTCGCTCGGCGTGGACGAACCGATCGACTACCGGGACGAGAACGCGGTCCCGGCGGATCTTGACGTCGTGCTCGGGCTCGTCGGCGAGGACAGCGACCTGCGTTGGCTGCCGTCGCTCAAGCCGGGCGGCCTGCTCGTCAGCGTGCCCGGTGGCGTCGGCGCGCGGGCTCAGGAGGAGGCGGCCAAGCGAGGCGTGCGGACGGCGCCGATCCTCGTGGAGCCCGACCGCATCGGACTGCTCGGACTGGTGGAGCTCGTCGAGGCCGGGCAGCTGAAGGTGCACGTGGACCAGACGTTCCCGCTCGAAGACGCGGCGAAGGCCCACGAGGTGGGCGAAGGCGGCCGGGTCACCGGGAAGCTGGTGCTCACCGTCTGATGCGGACACACAATGGCCCCTCGCGCGAGCCAGGGGCCATTGTGGACTGTCCGGGTGGAACTCAGCCGCGGGCGTCGACCTGCGGCAGCACCGTGGTCAGGCCCGTCCAGTCGGACGTGACCACGGACGCGTGCTGCGCCGCCAGCTCGGCCACGCGCTGGTTGGCCTGGTCGACGGTCGGGTTGTGGTCGTCGATGGCCGGGGCGACGTTCTGGCCGTCGGTCATCACCACGTAGTAGTGGTTGGCGTCGTACCACCACGGGCCGGTCTGCGTGACCCACGCGTTGGCGTCGCCGTCGAAGACCACGAACCACGGCTTGAGGTTGGCCGCGTACTTGTCGCGCGGGTCGCCGCCGACGGCGCCGTGCACGGTCGGGAAGATCTGGACGTCACCGAGCTTGCCCGCGTTCTTCTGCGCCAGCAGGTAGTTCGCGTACTCGACGTCCGCGTGGAGCGTGTCGGTGGGGTTCTGCTCCTCGACCGTGCCCGGGATGATCTCGGTCATCACCTTGCCGTGCAAGGCGTCCACGGTCGGCCAGTTGTCCGCCTTGGCCGCGTCGTCGAGCGTCGCGTAGCTGCCGAGGAGGTCGGTCGGTTTGAAGACGGCGCTGCCGAGGTGGGCGCGGAAGGCCGCGTCGAGCTCGTCCGGGCCCATGCCGGTGTTGTCCGAGAACCCGGTCTTCATTTCGAGCTTCAGCGTGAGCGGCGTGTGGTCCGAGTGGGCCGCGAGCCAGATGCGGATGTCGTCGAGGCAGTACTCCAGATTCTTGTTCGTGCCGCCCTTGTAGAGATCGGCCGTCGTCGACGCCGCGACGCAGTTGTTGCTGTTGCCCAACGGGTTCGAGTGGCTGACCTTCCACTCGTGCGTGATGAAGTCCGGCCACACGTCGAGCTCGATCAGCGACGAGCCGTTGTCCAGCGCCTGCGCAAGGAACGGGTACGCCGCCGGGTCGTAGGTGTTGTGCACGCCGACCGTGGTCACGTGCGAAAGTTTCGGGCTGTCCGCGTTCGCGACGGCTGCCCCGGACAACGACGCGGCGACGAGCGCACCGACCGTCACGACCACTGAAGCGAGTTTCATCCTGACCCCTTCACCCACCGATAGTGCGATGGCACTCACACTGTGCCACCGTGATGGACTGTGGATGAAGGACAGCTGACCAAATGGACTAGACCAGAAGTCGGAAAGTGCCCATGACTGAAATCCCGAGCCCGCCGTCGGCGTTGACCATCGCCGGTTCCGACTCCGGTGGCGCAGCCGGACTCCAGGCTGATTTGCGGACATTCCTCACTTGTGGGGTGCACGGGCTCGTCGCCGTGACGGCCGTGACGGTGCAGAACACGTTGGGAGTCCACGATCGCGCGGACATCCCGCCGCACGTCGTCGCCGGCCAGATCGAGGCCGTCGCGTCGGACATGGGTGTGGGGGCGGCGAAAACGGGCATGCTCGCGTCCGCGCAGATCATCCACGCCGTGGCGACGGCTTGCGACAACGCGGGCATCGGACGCGATCACGAGGTGCCGTTCGTGGTCGACCCGGTGGCGGCGTCGATGACCGGCCACCCGCTCTTCGACGCCGACGGGCTGTCCGCGCTGCGCGAGGAGCTGCTGCCGCGCGCGACCGTGCTGACGCCGAACCTCGACGAGGTGCGCCTGCTGACCGGCCTGACCGTGACCGACCGCGAGGGCATGCACACCGCGGCCGTGGCGCTGCACCGGCTGGGGCCGAAGTACGTGCTCGTGAAGAGCGGCCACCTCGTGTCCGACCCGGAGTGCGTCGACCTGCTCTTCGACGGCTCGACGTTCGTGGAGCTGCCCGGCCCGCGCTTCAACACCCCGCACACCCACGGCGCCGGCGACACCATGGCGTCGGCGCTGACGGCCGGGCTGGCGAAGGGGATGTCGGTCGTGGAGGCCGCCAGGTACGGCAAGTGGTTCGTGTCGCGCGCGGTCGAACACTCGTACCCGATGGGGGCGAAGGTGGGGCCGGTGTCGGCGTTCTGGCGGCTGGCGCCGGAGGACCGTTAGCCGGTTGCCGCGGCGATGGCGTCGGTGCTGTTGGAGCCGTTGCCTGTGAAGCCGGATTCGGCTTCACAGGCCCAGCGGAGCGCGCCCGTGCCGAAGATTTCGCAGGCCGCGTAGAGCACGCGTCGGCGCCGAAGAGGATCGCGGGATTGGCCCACTAGTGTCGCGTGTCGTTAGTTGTTTGACGGTTGGGTGGGTGTCAGAATGCGGTATGGCGAATCGACCGGCTGCCGCGCTGTCTCTTCGTGATGG
>NZ_JBFBAF010000071.1:0-13314 GCF_040682095.1 Amycolatopsis sp. NPDC051372 | reverse complement strand
GGTCCACCCGCGGCCGCGGCGAGAAGGCCGCCCCGGCGGGTCCGCACCGGCAGACCGCGCGCCGCCGCGTTCACGCGCGCCGACACCAGCGCCCGACGCGACAAGTCCACCGCCAGCACCGACTCCGCGCCGGCCCGAGCCAGCGTGACCGCCAACGCGCCGCTGCCGGTGCAAAGATCGAGCCCCCGCGCTCCGGCACGCAGGGTGTTTTCGCGGACTGCTTCGGCCAGGAGGCAGGTGTCGGCCTGCGGACGGTAAACACCGGGCAGGCGGAGCAACGCACGAGCGGGCAGTTCACGGGCCCGGGGGAAAGCGGGGAACACCCGCGTCGCCACTCTGCCCGGCACGGCCTCTTCGGCAGGCATCGTCGTCACGTCGGCCTCCTCATCAATTGTGCTTGCGGCTACCCGGCCTCCGGCCCCGCAAACTTCCACGCGCTCCACGGTGGACTCGCCGCGATGACGTCCAAGGCGATGTCCACCGCCAATCAGCAGCGACCCAGGGCCACGCGGCCTCACCGAAGGCTTGGCGCACCCACGCGGCGTCCGTGGCTTTGAAGTGACGTTCTGTCGCGCCGAGACGTCGAGCCGCGTTCCGTGCCGAGACGGTTCTCTCCACGCCCGAACCGTTGAGTCCTGCGCCGCCACCTCGATCCGGAAAACGGTGCTGCCGGCCGCGCTCGGCGCGACGCGTACCCCCCACCGGACGTCGTCAACCGTCGATTTTTTCAAGCACGGGTTTACCGACATCCGGAGCGGGGAGGTGCGCGCCGGCAGCGCCTTCACGCCGCCGTTCGCCCGATGGGCGCAGCGTCGTCGGCCGCCGGCCAGGTCAGTCGGGCGGTTCCTCGGCGGGCGCCGCGCCGGCGCGGCGAGCGTCTTCGTCGAGGAACTGCCGGGGGTCGACATCGAGATCGGGAACCTCCGGGGTGCCGGGTGAGACCGGTTGGTCCGGGTAAAGAGGAGGGGTCGATTCGGCCATGGCCGGCGCCTTTCCGTGGTGTGGCGCTGTCGGTGCCGGACGCCGCCAAGCAGCCGACAGGTCCTGGGCTGGCGGGATATCCCCCGGTGAGCGTGCGAAACACGCCTGCAGGACGCCGGGTGGTCCGGACGCGGTTCCCGCGGGCACATCCGCTGCGCGGCTCCCTCGCACCCGGACGAAGTGACCGCATTGAGGTGTAGCCGCAACTCGGCGGGTTTATCCGGCACCGTGACGACAGCCGCCTGCGGTTACGTGCTCCCGCTCAGGCACGAGTGCGAGCCGGACCTGACCGAGCTCACCGGTTACCTGCGCCGGTTGACCACCCCGCGGAAGTGGTGGTCGTCGACGGCTCCGCCGGCCCGTGCTTCGAGCGGCACCGCCGGGCGTGGGGCACCGTCACGATGTGTCGTCCGACCCGGATCTCCGTTGCGCCAACAGGAAGGTCGCCGGCGTGATCACCGACCTGCGCCGGGTGTGGGCAGAACGGGTGATCATCGCCGACGACAACGGCCGCTACGACGCCCGCAGCCTCCCCGCGGTGGTCGGTGTCCGCTCGACGAGGCAGATCCGGTCGTGCCGCAGAACTACTTCCGGCCGCTGCCGTGGCGCTGCCGGTGGGACACCGCGCGCAGCCCCGTGAACCGCGCCCTCGGGCACGACTACCCCGGCACTCTGGCCGTGGGCCGCGAGCCTTTTCACCGGTTCGGCTGCTACGACGGCGGGGTGCTCTTAGAGAGTCTCGAACTGGTCAGGACCGTACGCGCGGGCGGCGGTACCGTGCGGCACCCGCTGTCTCCTCCGGTCCGCCGGCTGTCATCGGATGTGGCGACCTTCTGTCCCAGCGCGTCCGCCAGGCTTACGACAGCTTCGCTCAGCCGTGGCGGCTGGCCGCCGAACTCACGCTCATCCCGGTCGCGGTGCTGGCAGTTCGCTGCCGCGGACAAGCGTTCGGGTGGCCGTGCTCGTCGACGAGCGGGCCATCGGCGAGCCGGGGGCACCGCGGTGCTCCCGCCCGGGGCAGTACACAGTGGACGCCGCTGTGGCCGGCCGAGCGGGCGTGCGCAGCTGGTTGGCCGCGGCGCCCGCCTGCTGCGCGGGGACGCGCGTACCGCGGCGGACGGCTCCGCGTGGCGGCTCACCCGCCGGCCCGCTTGCGCGACCGCCGTGTTCCCTCAGCCGATGCGTCCGGCCACGAGGTTCACGGGGAGCCGCCCGACAGCATCGGCGAACCACCCGCGGCGGCGTCACCCGGATCGGCCGCGCGCGATTGACGGGATTCATCGCGGGTAGCCGAAAGCCATGACGAACACACACGACAGCGGTGGCGACACGGCCACACCACGCCGCCTGCTCACCGCGGTAGAGCGGGCACACGCTCTGGACCCGCCCGCCGAGCGAGTCGCAAAGGCGTTACGGCGGCTCTTCGGGAAAAAGGCGGGCCGGACGTTGCGCGGCCGCGAGCTCGGGCATCCGCTGCACCCGCTGGCCGTCACCCTGCCAATCGGGGCTTGGGTCTGCTCGGCGCTGCTCGATGCCTTGCCGGGCAACGAAACCGCCGCTCGGCGGCTCGTGGCCATCGGCCTGCTGACCACACCTCCGACGGTGGTGCTGGGTGCGGCGGACTACAGCGAGCTGGAGGAGCCGGCCCAGCGTCGCGTCGGGCTCGCCCACGCCGGAGCCAATGCCCTCGCCGCCGGGATCTTCCTGGCCTCCTACGTCGCTCGGTCGCGTAGTGCGTCCATGGCCGGCAAGGTGCTGAGCCTGCTCGGCCTGCTGGTGCTCAGTTCCGGAGGCGCGCTCGGCGGGCACCTGTCCTACGCCCAGGGCGCCGGCGTCTTCCGCTGGCAGCCCGGGAGCACGGAGACACCGCGATGACCGACTTCCTGGCGATCTACCTGCGCGATCAACTCGCGCTCGGCATGGTCTGGCGGGCAGTCGCGCGTCGCGCCCGGGACCACAACAAGGACACCCGCCTCGGCACGGCACTGGCCGAAGCGGCCGAAGCGATCGCCGAGGACGTGCGGACTTTCGAGGCGATCATGCACGCTCTCGGGGTGCGGCCCAACCCGGCCAAGGTCGCGCTGGCGTCCGTCGCGGAACGGTTCGGCCGCCTCAAGCGCAACGGCCGGTGGCTCTCGTACTCGCCACTGAGCCGCTTCCTGGAGCTGGAAGTCCTCGCAATGGGCATCGAGGGCAAGAAGATCCTCTGGCACACCCTGGGCGAGGTGGCCGGTCTGCGCGAACGACTCCCGGGTACCGACTTCGACGAGCTCCTCGTGCGGGCCGCGCGGCAACGGCAGACGCTCGAACCGTTCCGGCGAGAGGCCGGCACCCGCGCGTTCACAACGCAACCCTGAGCCGACCACCCGCCGCCTCCAACCCCGGCCCACGACCGAAGTCCCGCTCGCGATCGGCGAAGCGGCAGCACCGGCGCCGAACCGGCCATCGTGGACGGTCGCCTCCGCAAGAAACGCCGCCGAGTCGGCCAAGGTATTTCCCGGGGCCCACGGCTGTGACCCCGCGGAGCACGGCCGTCGTCCACCTGTGCGGACGACCTACTTGAGTGCCGCTCGGCCGCCCGGGCCTCGATCCGCCGGCCCCAGCGGCTGCCGTGCCTGGCCGCTGTTTCCCCTCGTTCCGGGCAACTTTCGATCGGACCGACACTTTCGTCAAGGCCGTGCTCCAGTTCAACCTCGCCTGCGACACCGTCCACCGCAAACAAGGGCTCGCCGCTATCGAAGACCTCGAAGCCGACGGGCTGGAGGGGCGCGTGGAACCCAGCGCATCGTTCGAAGAAGAGAACCAAGAACACAACCACGCATCTGGCACGGCCCGGACGGCGCCGGAGGCACCAGCTGGGCCGGCGAGGCCCAAATCGGGTACCTCATGAAACCCCAGCCTCTCGGGCCCCCGGCACCGCACCCAAGCCCGGCCCCGCCCTCGACGGCACCTACGCCCCGGCCCGGGACGGGCAAGTCGCGGCGAAGGGCAAGGCGAAGTCCGCCAAGCGCAAGCCAAGTGCCTGCGTACGGCGGCCGGGCGCACAGCCGGGCCGCGGCGTCGGCTGATTTCGCCCGTCCACGCCAGGAATTCACTCACCTCGTTCGCCGAACGGGCCGTTCACCTCTCGAGTCCACCATCGCCCGCCTTCAACGCAGCGTCCTCCTCGTCCTGGACACCCGTAATCCTCTACCGCCTCCCGTTACACCACGCATAGCCGTCGAGGCGATGTTCCTGGATCCGCAGGTGCAAATCCATGTCGGGATGGTCGGTGAGCTGGTCCAGCTTGCGCTCGGTGTCTTCACGCAGTCGTGGGTCCACGTCGGCTACCTCCTGATACCGCCGAGTGCTGACCTCGTGATCAAAGCTGCCGGTTCACGCGCTACTCGGCGTCCGACCGAACGCAGATACGCTCACGCCCGCAAACACTGGAACCATCTCGACAGAGACGTAACCGCTTGGCGCCGCGACACCGGCGAGACCGCTGTGTGCTTAGGACCTCGCAGAGCTGCGCGACCGAGGAGCCCATCGCGGTGGTCGACGTGCTCGCCGACAGACCTGAGGACCACCTGCGCCACCCGTACAAGGAGCGGCGCAGATGGTCCAGCGGCTGCTCTCCGGCGTCGCACCGCCGCTGCAGCTGGTGTCGAGCACGACCGACCGCAACGCCGCCCTGGCGCGGACGCGGCCGGAGGCCGGCGACGTCCGCATCAAGGGCGTCGTGGCCAAGCTGGTCGACGCCCGCTACCGGCCCTGCCGGACCGACGCGTGGGTGAAGGTGCGGCAGGTGACGGTCGTCAACGCCGTCGTCGTCGGCGTGGCCGGCGACCCCGACGAGCTGAGCGAGGTCGTGCTCGCCCGCCGCGACGCCGTCGGCGCGTGGCGCCAGATCGGTCTGTCCCTACCGCTGGCCCCACGGCTGGGCCGGCAGATCGGAGTTCGGATCACGCTCACCGGCGAGCCCGCGGCCGACACCTCCGCCGGCGGGCTCGGCCGCGGGCGGACGCAGTACCTTCCGGTGCGGCCCGAGGTCTTCGTCGAAGCCGAGACCGTCCCCGCGGTCGAGTCCTTCAGCAGCCCGGCAGCGGCCGCGCGTGCACCGCGCGCGGCCCGATCTCGACGCCGACGACGTGCAGCCCGGCCGCGGCGCGGCGAGCGCCGGCTCGTACTTTCCAACCTGGACAAACCGTTGTACAGCAAGGGGTTCTGCAAAGCCGAGGTCGTGCCGTACTACACGCACGTCGCGCCGTTCCTGCTGCCGCACATCAGCCGGCGGCCAGGCCACGTTCGTGCGATTCCCCGACGGCACCCGCCCCAGCGAATTTGGTGAGGTGTGCAGAGATCACGCGGTCCAGCTCGAGCGGGACTTTGCGCAGTAATCGGGTTTATGGCCGCGGCGCCAGGGTACGGACTGCCGTACAAACGGACGAGAGCCGCCCGTTCGAAAGGAGAGTCAGCCATGACCAGTGCAGCACGCCCCGCCAGCTCCGCCTACGGAGGGCAAGCCGTCCACGCCGGCCCGGCTCCTGCGGCAACCGCGAGGGAGACCAAACCGGCCTTCAAGACCACCGAATTCTTCGTCTTTCTCGCTGGTGTAGTCGCCATCGTCATCACGGCGCTGACGGTCGACGGCGACGCCAACACGGGCGGCGACCCGTTCAACGCCGAACAAGCACTTCGCTACATCACCTTCCTCGCAATCGGTTACATGATCAGCCGGGGCTTGGCCAAGGCAGGCGCCCGCCAGCGCAGTGCCGATCGCCACTAACACGACCATGGCCATAGTCGGCATCTCGACGCAGCAAAAATCTCCGAAAAAGTCATGCTGTGGGGCATGTCGTTGCGTTCGGAGTCACGCCGCCAGGTAAACGCCCGACGCCCCGGCAAGCAGGCGGCGTGGCTGGCCTTCGTGGACATCTCCACGCGCTACACCGCGGTGCCGCTGCGTTCGGACGAGGGGTCCTGCGCGAGGTTGTGCAGGACCTCTCCGACCTATCGGGCAGCTACGGACCATCGTGCGGACGCCGGGCCGCTGACCTCCCCGGAGGGGGGAGCCTGGTACCACCGGGGCCGATGCCATCATGACCGTTTGGCTCAGCTGCGGGAGTTCTTGTCCGGCATCCGCGGCTCGGAGGGCTGGCACCAGTCGGCGACGGGCGCCGCAGCCGGTGCCGGCGCATCTCGAGCGCGAACAGGCCTGGCCGCTCCACGGTGACTGCCGTGGCGCGCTTGCCCGCATGATGGACCAGGTGTCCCGCAGCAACCTCCGGTTCGGCCGGCTCGCCGCCGTCGGTGAACCCCCTTTGGCGCACAACTGCCCTGTGATCGGCGAAGACCGCGCCGTCGCCACTGCAGGCGGTGCCGACCTTGTGGGCGCGTTCACACGCCGAGCCGGCTGTAGAGGCGTCCGGCGAGGGCGGCGGCGAGCTGGTTGAGGTGCGCGGTGGGGTCGAGCTGGGCGTACTGGCCCAGCAACTCCGCCACGGCGTGCGCCTCCGTCTCCGACAACAGTGCGACACACCGCTCCCGGCGTCCCTGCTCGACCATCCGCCTGAGGACGCGGGCGTAGTCCTGGAGATCGCGCACCCCAGTGAGGCCGTACGGGTCGTGCCGCGCGACCGAGTCAGTCATCCCGCGTCATCCTTCCGAGTGTCGTTGTCCGCAGGCGCTGCGCGCTGACCTGCGGATCTTCGTGGCCCGGCGGTCGGCCCGCCAGAGCCTCAACAAATCTATGGCGACGGGGGTAGACATTCAACCTCAGGCGTGTGTAGTCTTCTGCTCATACCGAGAGAGACAAGGTCGAGCAGGCGCGGGAGATGACGAACTACCCGCGAGGTGAGACAGAACGGTCAGGCAGGACGAAGCCAATCGTTGGACAGGTTTCGGCTGGTGACCCGTGAAGTACCCCGGGATCGGGCAGGGAACACGCAAGCAGCAAGACCGATCCCGGCGAGGTAATGCAGTAGCAGGAAAGCAGCAGTGACAAGTCAGCTAGTGCAGGAACGGTCAGGTGGCCGGAGCCGATTCCCGACGGGGCTCCGGGCAGTGACCAGCGGCGTGACGCGTGCTGGGGCCGATCAGTGGAAGGGTTCCAGCCGGTGACGTTCGCAGCAGTCGCAGTACACGAAGTCGCAGTACATGAAGTGGTGCACAGTAAGAGGAAAATACAGGAGAGAAGGGAAAGGGCACATCATTGGATCGCCCGCAGCGGCTGGGCAGTAGTGCCGCGCGGGTACCGCAGTCCCATCGGATTGGAAGGTGGTTCTCGGTTACGAATAAGCGATCTCCGCACCGTCCGGCTCTCGGACGGACACCGCGGATACAGGAAGCCGGCCTCACAGTCGGTTGACAATGGTGAAACCCAAACCCCTGGGACCCCGGGTGCCGTGCGCGGCATCCGGGGTCCCTTGTGATGTGGAGGTGGAATGATTCCTGACCAACGCGAGACCCCCGCCCCCGGTTCGGGCGGGGCCGACAAGTTCGACGACGACCAGTACCCCGCCTACACCATGGGCCGGGCCGCGGACATGCTCGGCGCTACCCAGAACTTCCTGCGCAGCCTGGATGAAGCCGGCCTGATCGAGCCCCAGCGCTCGGCCGGCGGACATCGTCGCTACTCCCGCCACCAGCTGCGCATCGCCGCACGCGTACGGGAACTGGTCGACCAGGGCACCGCTGTCGACGCCGCCTGCCGCATCATCTCCCTCGAAGATCAGCTGCACGAAGCCCAGCGACAGAACACCGAACTCCGCTCCACCGAATAACATGCCGGGCCAGGGTGTGCCGCCAGGATCCCCGCGGCACGGCCCTCCCCCCGAGGCGACTCGATCAGCAGGCCTCCATAGATGCCTTGACCAACTTGACCTCAACAACACCCTTGCCAAGCATCAACTCTTCCTGCCGGCGCCGGGCGAAGCAGCATGAGATTGGCGCATGGGCGCGCCGCGTTCACAGCCGCCAACGGGGTCGACCTTCGCGTGCCTCAACACGGCCTTTGCTATTCGTCAAGGAGTTGGCAGGGTTTGATCTTGATCTAGCTGGGGCTTAGTACATGTACGTTTCGGCTCCGGCTAGTAAGATTTTCACCGTACAGTTATCTGCAACACCGCTGGTCAAGGTGATGGCGGTCCGGGCGCCGTGGTGTCGGGTGTATGTGGGGCCCTTCCGTACGCAGCATCCGCTTGGCGTGGTGGTCAACCGGCCCTCGGTGTGGCCTGACCGATGATTTTTACCGCGCCGTGCTGGTCTGTACGCCGATACCGACTCACGGGAGGCTGACGCCATGCGGAAACTGACCTTTGGCATGAACCTGACCCTGGACGGCTACATCGCCGCGCCCGGCGACGACCTCGGCTGGAGCGCGCCGAGCGACGAGCTGTTCCAGTGGTGGTCCGACCGGGTGGGGCGACGGGCCTGGCGCTGTACGGACGCAAACTGTGGGAGACGATGAGTTCCCACTGGCCGACCGCCGACCAGCAGCCCGGCGCCACGCCGGCGGAGATCGAGTTCGCCCGCCGCTGGCAGAACATGCCGAAGGTGGCGTTCTCCTCCACGATCAGCACGGTCGACTGGAACACCCGCCTGGTCACCGGCGACGCGGTCACCGAGATCACCCGGCTCAAGGCCGAGGATGGCGGCCCCCTTGACATCGGCGGCGCCACACTCACCGCAGCGGCGATGCGGGCCGGGCTGATCGACGAGTACGTGCTGGCCACCGCACCGGTCTTGGTGGGCAGCGGCACGCCGTTCTTCACGGCCCTGGACGACTGGGTGAACCTGACCCTGGTGGAGACCCGGACGTTTCCCGACGGCGTGGTCCTGACCAAGTACGAGACCAGGCGCTGAGTGCCCGACGTCGGATCGGCGCGCCTTCGGGCCGCCCAAGGATCTCGTGGCGCTTCGTTCCGCGCGGCGGCGCCGCGGCACCTCGGCGTGCACTCCGGCGGCATGGTCATCACGAAAGCGCCCGTTTCCGAGATCGTCCCGGTCGAGTGAGCCACCGCGAAAGACACGTCGATCTTGCAGTGGGACAAGGACGACTGCGCCGCGATCGGGCTCGCGAAGTTCGACCTGCTCGACCTCGGGATGCTGTCCACTCTGCATTACGTGATCGACCTCGTCGCCGAGCATCACGACGTCCACATCGGACTGCACGACCTCGACCTGGCCGACCCTGCCGTGTACGACATGCTGTTCGAAGCCGACGCTGTCGGCATGTTCCAGGTCGAGTCCCGCGCCCAGCTCGGCACGCTACCCCGGCTGCGGCCACGGCGCCTCTACGACCTGGTCGCGGAGGTCGCGCTGATCCGGCCCGGCCCGGCCCAGGGCGGCTCGGTGCACCCCTACATCCGGCGCCGCGGCGGCGAAGAACAGTGGCAGCACGCCCATCCCCTGCTCGCACCGGCGATCGAGCGCACCCTCGGGGCGGACCTGTTCCAGGAACACGTGATGCAGATGCCTGCGACGTCGCCTCATTCACCGCCGCCGAGGCCGAGCAGTTGCGCCGCGCGGTGGGCACCAAACGATCCAGCGCAAAGATGGAGCGCCTCGCCGGCCCGGTTCTTCGAGGGCGCCGCGGCAAACTGCGTGCCCCCGAGCTCGCGCGCGGATCTTTGACCAGATCCACGCCTTGTCCGGTTACGGTTCCCGAGGCCCACTCGATGTCGTTCACGCTGCTCGTGTACGCCTTGGCCTGATTCAAGCGCTACTACCCCGCCGCGTTCTGCGCCGGGCGGCTGCGCGCGCAGCCGATGGGGTTCTACTCCCCGCAGTCGCTGGTCGCCGACACGCGCCGGCACGGCGTCACCACCCACAACCCCGACCTCAACGCCTCGCTGCCACACGCCACGCTCGAACAAGACCCCGCCTCCGAGGGCAGTGTGGCGATCCGGCTCGGGCTGGCCGAGATCCGCAAGGTCGGCCAGGATGTCGCCGAGACGATCGCCGCCGAACGCGACACCGGCGGCCCCTGCACCTCGATCGGGAACCTCACCGAACAGGTGCAGCTCGACCGGCCCGTCGTCGAAACCCTTGCCACCGCGGGCGTGTTCACCGGCCTCAGCGCCGACCGCCGTTCCGCGCTGTGGGCCGCCGCCGCGACTCGTGCCGAGCACCTGCCCGGCCTCCCCCTCGGCCACGACGCCCCCGCACTACCGGGGATGAGCGCCTTCGAGCTCGCGTCAGCGGGCCTGTGGGGCCACCGGCATCACTGCCGACCGCCGCCCCATCGAGTTCCTGCGCGCCCACCTGGACCAGCGCGGTGCCATCCCCGCCGGCGAACTGCTCGCGGTCGTCGATGGCACCCGGATCAAGGTGGGCGGCGCCGTCACCCACAAACAACGCCCGGCCACCGCCGGCGGCATCACGTTCCTCGACCTCGAACACGAGACCGGCATGGCCAACGTAATCGTGTCGATCCCGCTCGACCTCAAGTCCTTGGCGTCGGCGTCTCGCGACTTCCGGTAGCGGTCCGCGTGATCGCGCGCCGTGTCGGGTCTCACGGCTGATGTCGAAATCTCACGCGCCGTGTCGCACGGATGTCATGTGCGACAGTGCTGTGAGATTTGGTTCGACACAAGGTGATGTCGCGACTAGTCGGCGCTGGCCAGCCAGATGTCCTCCATGTGCAGCGTGGCTTCTTCGGTGTGGCGCACGCGGAAGTAGGACATCTGGAGTTCTGCGAAGCCCCACGGGTTGTACGGATCCAGCACCCGATGGCCGAAGTGCTCCCAGGGAACGGTCGCAGGCTCCGCGTCGAGGTCGATGTAGGCCGAAGCGAGGACTTCAGCCTTGATGCCGAGTGCGCGCGCGATGGCGTGCGGGTCACCGTCGATGTGGAACTGGTCGGCGGCGGACCAGCCTTCGGTGTGCAGCTTCAGTCCACAGGGCAGGTGGATGGCGGTCTCGTCGTGGTTTTCCCCGCGGTCGATGTTTGCCGCCCCGATGATCCGGGCGTCGGAGTAGCGTTCGGCCAGGGCGCTGGTCACGCTGAGCAGTGTGCATTCGAAGCCGTCGTCCGCGAGGGCGAAGTCGGAGGCGGCGATGATGCTGCCCCAGCAACCAACAGCGACGAGGTCCAGGTCGGCTCGTGTATGCGGAGACGCGGAGATTGCGTCGGTGTGGGGAAGCTCTTCGAGCACGGCCTCGATGGTGGGGAAGGACTCGGCGAAGGCTCGGGCACGTGCCGGGTCGTGCGGAGCGAAGTTGGCGGGAGAGCTGCGCGAGTGGGGGTGGAACGGGGGAAGAACGACGGCGATGGTGGACTCGCCGTGGCCGTTGACTTCTTGGTCGTCGATCACACCGGTACCGTAGTCAAAGCCGAAGCTCCGGCCGGCGGATATTGCTGATCGCGAGCACGCCCGCTCCCCGTTTCGGCGAGCGCCCGTGGCATCAGTCGACTGCGCGGTCCAGCCGAACGGCACGATCGCCGCTGACGCCGGCTTTCTCTTCCGATGGCCGTCCTCGACTACCAGGAAATGCCACTGGGGTTGAGACTGATCCTGGTGACATCGTCGTGAGACCACCGAGAATCCGCAGGTTATTCAAGATCGACATGTTCACGCGCGATGGGACCCTACTGTGGGCTATCCGGTTGTCTGAGAAGCCGCTGGAGGCAGCGAACATCGTCGAAGTTCTCGCCGGGCTGGCCGGTGTTGTCAGCGCAGAAATGCGCGCCGCAGCACGACCCCGTGCGCGGTCACGATCGTCGTCCGGACTTGCCCGTGACTCCCAGCCAACCGCGTTGTCATCGAGCCGAAAGGATGTTCTGTCATCGGCTGCGGCGATGGGCCGGTTTCCTTGACCTTGCCAGCAATAGTGTCGCGGCCACTGCGACAAGTGGTGCCGCAACGGCGACGATCAAAGCCGCGATCACTGGTAGCCCGGCTGACGAGGGTGGGCCACCGGCCGGCGCGGGTGGCGGCGTAAAACGCAGCCGCGAGTCCATGTGATGCCATCGGGTCACCTCCAGGTAGATCACTCGCCAACTGCCCGCCCAGAGCGCCAACGCGGTTCCCACCGTCCACCACAGCCACCACGGAGAACGGGGCGAAGGAGACCCGGCCATGCTCATCCGCAGGCGCAATCGAGGATCGCCGTGCGCAACGTAGGTGCCGACACCCCGAGTGCCGCCAGGATTGGCGGCACCAGCCCAGTGTCGGCCGCGACCACCGCGGCGCCGAAATGGTGCGCGGCGACCTGAACCGCGCCGCTCCGGTCGGCCTCGTGCACAGCGGCGTCCAGGCACGACCGTGCCCGCCCGGTGACCGCCAGGTGCCCGGGCAACCGCCGCACCCGCGTGCGCCGACTCCGCGATGAGGGCGCCGGTCCAAGGCCGAAGCTGGCCTCGACCGCCTCCCGCACCGCCTGCAGATCGATGCCGATCGTGGCCAGCGCTTCGGCGTCCACTCCATCGAACACACTGTGCGGCCGGGCGAGCAACCGGTCGGTCTGCGCCGCGACACCACCGGGAGTGAGCCCGTGTTCCCGTGCCACCACACCCACCGGAGTGGGCGAGTACGCGACCGCGTAGAGCAGATGCTCGGACCCGACCCCGGGATGGCTCAGAGTGCGAGCGCGTTCCTGCGCCGTGCGCACCAGCGCGCGCACATCGTCGTCGAACCGCTGACTCCTCATGTCAACCCCCGAACTCGGCGTCCGTGCTTGCGGTGCACGGTCTGCTTGCTCACCCCGAGCCGGGCCGCGATGTCCTGCCAGGACCAGCCCGACCTGCGCGCCCGATCCACCTGCAGCGCCTCCAGCTCCTCGGTCAGCACCCGCAACGCCGCCACCGCCCGCAAGCCCACATCTGGGTCTGCGCTCGCCGCGCTCTCGGCGATCTCCGCCCGTTTCTCCATACAGTCAGCATGAGCTGACAAACGACGCACGTCAACATACGCTGACAACATTTCGGCCAGCGCAGAGCTTATCGGCGCATGCACCCTGGCGACCCTTCCCGTCCGGACGGCAAAGGCCAGAGTCGCACGCACGGCTGCTCTCACAAACGGTCAGTTACGCGAGTTCTGCGGTGTGCCGCCCGGAGCCGAAAAGCCGCACGTCGGTCGAGGGTGACGCGGCCATCTGTTCGACCTCCGCGAGTGGGAGTCTGCAGTCGGCCACCACTCTGTCCGGGCCGACGAGGTACTGGTTGTGAGACGCGTGCTTGACCGGTCGCTGCCCCTCCGCACCGCGAACGCCACCATGGGCCCATTCACCGGGCCCGGCCAGCCCGTCACTCGATGTCCGGCCTCGGCCCTTACTGGCCCTCGGGGTCTTCGCCGGTGGTGTCCGGGTCGAGTTTGGAGACTTGGTAGAGGGCGATGGCCCAGCCGTTTC
>NZ_JBFBAF010000070.1:0-14197 GCF_040682095.1 Amycolatopsis sp. NPDC051372 | reverse complement strand
ACCCAGGTCGCCACGGCGCGGCACTTGTTCGGCGGGGCCGGCCGCGTGCCGGACCGCCCAGTCGAGACGCCGGCTTCCCGGCGATCTCGCACGCCTCGGCGAAGCCGAGGCAGACAACACCGCCGGCTTCTCGGCGATCTCGCCCGCCTCGGCGAAGCCGAGGCAGACAACACAGTTCCCACCGGATGGGAAAGAGGACGGCCGTCCCGTTTACAGTCGAGGTATGCAGACTTGGTCCTCCGTCGACGTGCCCCGGTTGCCGGGCACGCCCCGCCCGCTTCGGCTCCACGACACGTCGACCGGGCAGATCCGCCCGACGGCTCCGGGAGCCACCGCCCGGATGTACGTCTGCGGCATCACGCCCTACGACGCCACGCACCTCGGCCACGCGGCCACCTATCTGGCGTTCGACCTGGTCAACCGCATCTGGCGGGACAACGGGCACGAGGTCCACTACGTCCAGAACGTGACCGACATCGACGACCCGCTGCTGGAGCGCGCCGAACGTGACTCCGACGACTGGGTCGTGCTCGCCATGCGGGAGACGGCGCTGTTCCGCGAGGACATGGAGGCGCTGCGCGTGCTGCCGCCGCGGCAGTTCGTGAGCGTCGTGGAGGCGATCCCCGAGATCGTGGAGGTCGTCGCGAAGCTGCTGGCCAACGGCACGGCGTACCGCGTGGACGACGCCGAGCACCCCGATGTGTACTTCGACCACTCCGCGACCGGGCGGTTCGGCTACGAGTCGCGCTACGACGAGGCGACGATGGCGAAATTCTTCGCCGAGCGGGGCGGCGACCCGGACCGAGCCGGCAAGCGCCACCCGCTCGACGCGCTGCTGTGGCGCGCCGCACGTGAGGGCGAGCCGTCGTGGGATTCGGAGCTGGGCCCCGGCCGCCCGGGTTGGCACATCGAGTGCAGCGCGATCTCGGTCAACCGGCTGGGGTTCGGGTTCGACGTGCAGGGCGGTGGCTCGGACCTGCGGTTCCCCCACCACGAGTACAGCGCCGCGCACGCGGAAGCGGCCGCGGGGGACCACCCGTTCGCCCGCCACTACGCGCACGCCGGGATGATCGGCCTCGACGGCGAGAAGATGTCGAAGTCGCGCGGGAACCTGATCTTCGTCTCGCGGCTGCGCGCCGACGGCGTGGACCCTTCGGCGATCCGGCTCGCGCTGTTCGCCGGCCACTACCGCGAGGACCGGCCTTGGACCGACGCCCTGCTGACCGAGGCGCAGGAACGCCTGGCCCGCTGGCGCGAGGCCGTGGCGCTGCCCGCGGGTCCCGACGCGACGGAGACCCTCGCGCGGCTGCGCGACCACCTCTCGGATGACCTGGACACCCCGAAGGCACTGGAGGCCGTCGACGCCTGGGCGACCGCAGCTCTGCGCCGCGACGGCGCGGACACCACCGCGCCGGGTCTCATCCGCATCGCGGTCGACGCGTTGCTGGGAATCACTCTCTGACGACCCGCTGCGAAACACCGCCGGCCCAGGAAGTCCTGGGCCGGCGGTGTTTGTATAACGACCTATACGGCCGGGCATTGGTCGGTGTGCACGTTCGGGCGGCGCGAAGGCGGCACATCGGGCAGGGGTCCGGCGGCGGTCCGCGAGCTGCCCACTTCGGCCCAGAGGTCGCCTGGGGAAGTGGGTGGCGAACGGCCGCGGAGCGGGCTTGTCAAGCGAGGCGCGGTCCGCGGCGGTGGGGCAGGAGTCGCCCGCGACGGCCATGACCGGTCTTGGCCGGAGCGGGCAGCGAACGTCCTCGGAGGGGGTTGACGGGAGTCCGATCGTCGAGCAAGGCGCGTGGGCGACGCAGTGTCGGCGCCATGAGTCCCGCTTCGGCCCGGGACGCTCCTGGGCCGAAGCATTCTGTATAACGACCTATACGGCGGCGGGCTGGGCAGCGCCCAGCTCCAGGTGGTTGCCGTGCCAGCGGCGGCGCAGCCATCGATCATGAGAGGCGATGACGACGGCGCCCGGAGCGTGGTCCAGTGCTGCGAAGAGCTCCTCGGCGAGGGTGAGCGAGATGTGGTTGGTCGGCTCGTCGAGGAGCAGCACGTCCGGCGGGTCCGCGAGCAGGACCGCGAGCGCGAGCCGCCGGCGCTGGCCCACGGACAGCTCGCCGACGGGCCGGCCGAGGTCCCGCGAGGACAGTAAACCCAAGCGGGACAACGGCGGCGCGTCGTCCCCGAGCGCGGCGCGGTAGACCTTGTGGGCCACGCGCTCCGGATCGGGGAACACCACGTCCTGCTCCAGCAACCCCACGCGCAGTCCGGGTCCGAAGTGGACGGACCCGCGCGCGGGTGTCAGCCGGCCCGCCAGCACCGACAGGAGCGTGGACTTGCCCGCACCGTTGCCGCCGGTCACGAGCAGCCGTGCCGTGCCGGTCACGTCGAGCCGATCGAGGGTCAACCGGCCCGGCACGTCCAGGTCCCGCACCGAGATCGCCGGTCCTTCGCCGGACGCGGCGGCCGTGAGTCGCGCGCGGAATCGCAGTGGCGCAGGGGGTTTGCGCACCTGGTCGTGTTCGAGCTCGTCGAGCCGCAGCTGGGCGTTGCGGACGCGGCGGGACACCTGCTTCTGCACCCGCCCTCCCTTGAAGTTGTAGAGGTTCTTGTCGCCGTCGGGCTGTGCGCGGTTGTGCGCGACCCGCCGCGCCGTGACCGCGACGGACTCCCGCAGCTCCTTCAGCTCGTCCTGTTCCTCGGCGTAGCGCTGCTCCCAGCGCGCGCGTTCGGCCCGCTTCTGGTCGAGGTAGTCGCTGTAGGTGCCGCCGTAGCGCGTCGCCCCGCCCACGAGCCGGTCGGCCGGCGCCGGGTCGAGGTCGACGATGTCGGTGCACACCGCGTCGAGGAATACGCGGTCGTGCGAGGACAGCACGACGATGCCGGACAGCTCCGCGAGGTGGCGCTCCAGGAACTCCATCGCGGTGTCGTCGAGGTGGTTGGTCGGCTCGTCGAGCAGCAGCGTGGCGGGACGGCGGATCAGCAGTGCCGCCAGCCCGAGCCGGGACCGCTGCCCGCCCGATATCTCGCCGAGGAGCCGGTCGCGCCCGAGCGCGCCGAGGCCCAGCCCGTCGCACACCAGCTCGGCGCGGCGGTCGGCGTCCCACAGATCGTGGGCCTGTGCCCACTCCAGGAGCTTCCCGTACTCGTCGAGCGCGCGCGCGTCGTCGGGCCGGTCGGTCATCGCCGCGGTGAGCACGTCGAGCCGAGCGGCGGCCGAGCGGATGTCCGCCAGCGCGTGGTCGAGGACGTCGCCGAAAGTCGCCGATGCCGGGAACGGCAGCTCCTGCAACAGGAAGCCGACGTCGTCGCCGCGGGCGATCTCGCCCGAGCGCGGCTGTTCGAGGCCCGCGAGCAGGCGCAGCAGCGTGGACTTGCCGGTGCCGTTCTCGCCGACGAGCCCGAGGCGGCGCCCGGCGGACGCGGTGAGCGAGACCCCGTCGAGGACGGTCCTGGCGCCGTAGTCGAATACGACGTCGGTGGCTTTGAGGGACAAAGACATGAGGATCACCGGCCCTGGTGGGTGAAACGGGTTCCCCGACGGGACTCGTGGCTCGCGGGAGCGGTGCTCGACCGGGAGCTGCCTCGGTGCGGGAAAGGGCTGGGCTCAGTTGTCCATGATGGGACGAGGTTAACGCAACGCCAGTAGGGTTAGTCAACCCCGAATTTCGTGGGGGCTCCGCGCGGCCTCGTCGACCTGCTGCGTGGCCAGGTCCGCGGCCGTCTCGCCCTCGGTCAGAAATGACACCAGGGCGGTGAGCTGACGGCGGTCGAACCCGGCCAGGCGCTCGCCGAAACGCTGGGCGAGCGGGGCGTAGAGCTCGGTCAGCTCCGCCATGCGGTCGGGCAGCGCCCGCACGCGCAGCCGCCGGCGGTCCGCGGGGTCGGGCGCGCGCTCCACGAGCCGGGCGCGCTCCATCCGGTCGAGCATCCGCGTGAACGCGCCGGTGGTCATCCCGAGCAGCCGCGCCAGCTCCGTGGGGGAGTCGGTGGTGCCGCTGTGCACGAGCTGCAGGCAGTGCAGCTCGGCCGGTGTCACGCCGAGCCGAGCGGCAACCGCGGCGTGGAAGCGGACCGTGGCGCTCACGAACCGGGGGAGTGCCAGTGCGGCGGCGGTGGCGAGTTCTCGCTGGTGGGGCAACAGACCGTCCTCGGCGCGGGTGTGGCTGGCGGACACAACGACTGCACGGAGCAGTAACTGTCCGTGATGGTAGCGAAGCCCGTTGACAGCAGGTCGGGCGGCTGCAACTCTAAAAGGATAATTTCGAAAGAATCCCTTCAGGGTTTGGACTCGCAGAGCCGGAGGACCGATGGCCGAGCTGCCACCGCGCAAACGCGTCGACGACGCCGAGCTGCTGCGCGCGCTGGCGCACCCGCTGCGTTCGGCGCTGCTGCACCACCTGATGGCAGTCGGGGCCCGCACGGCCAGCGAATGCGCCGAAGCGGTCGGCTCCACCGCGTCCAACTGCAGCTGGCACCTGCGCCGGCTCGCGCAGCACGGCCTCGTGGAGCGCGCCGACGCCACCGACGGACGCGAGCGGCCGTGGCGCGCCCTGCAGGTCGGCCTCGACCTCGGCGACCCGGGGGACGACCCGGCGCTGAACCGGGCGCAGCTGGCCGTGGTCGGCACGCAGCTCGCGGAGGAACAGGACCTCACGCGGCGCTACCTGGACGCCCTCGAAACGCTCGACCCGGCCTGGCGCGCGGTGGGCGGCTTCAGCTCGTACACCCTGCAGGTCACGCCGGCGGAGCTCGACCGGCTGCTGCAGGCGGTCGACGCGTTGGTCCGCCCGTACGTCGGCGCCATCCGCGAAGACGCGCCGGAAGACGCGCTGCCGGTGCACGTCGGCCTGCGCGCGTTCCTGCGGCTCGGGCCGGACGGGGAGCCGGTGTCGTGAGACAGCTGCTGGGCGTGCCCGCGTTCGTGCGGCTCTGGCTGGCCGCGTTCTTCGGCGAGTCCGCAGAGTGGATGCTGCAGGTCGCACTGCCGGTGTTCCTCTTCGCGACCACCGGCTCGGCCGCGACGACGGCGCTGAGTGTGGTGCTCGGCCTGCTGCCGGCGGTGCTGCTGAGCCCGGTCGCCGGGGTCGTCGCGGACCGCTGGGACCGCCGGGCCGTGCTCGCCGTGGTGTGCGTCGGCCAGGCAGTGGTCGTGATGCCGTTGTTCGCCGGCGACGGCATCCCCGTCGGGCTCGTGTACCTGGTGATGGCCGCGCAGGCCGGGCTGGCGTCGGTGTTCGAACCGGCGCGCAATGCGCTGGTGCCGGAGCTGGTCGGCGTCGCGGAGGTGACCGGCGCCAACGGCCTGATGAGCGTGAACGGCAGCGTCGCCCGGCTCGCGGGTGGCTGGGCCGGTGGCGCGCTGCTCGGCTGGGGCGGGCTGGACCGCGTGGTGCTCGGGTACCTCGGCGCGCTCGCCGTCGCGGCGCTGCTGCTCGCGCGCCCGTTCGCGGGTCCGGCGGCGCCACGCGTCCGTCTGCCACGCCGGGAACCCGTCGTCGCCGCGTGGCTGGCCGGGCTGCGAGAGCTCACTCGGGACCCGCGGCTGCGGGCCACCGGGATCGCGACGGTGCTCGTTTCCGTGGCCCAGGGGATGTTCCTGGTGCTGTTCGTGGTCTTCGTGCTTGACGTGCTCGGCGGCAACGAGGCGGACGCGGGGCTGCTGCGCGGCGTGCAGGCGATCGGCGGGCTGGCGGCGGGCTTCGCCGTGGCGACGCTCGCCCGGCGCGTGGCGGGCGCTTCGCTGCTCGCGTGGGGCTCGCTGGCGACCGGGCTGGTGTCGGCGTTGATCTGGAACGCGGCAGCCCTCACGACGGCGCTGGGGATCTACGTGGGCCTGTTCGCGGTGGCCGGCGGACCCGCCGTGCTCACGGGCGCCGGCCTGCTGGCGCACGTCCAGAGCGTGGCGGCGCCCGAGCGGGCCGGCCGGGTGCTGAGCACGGTGTTCGCCGTGGTCGCGGCGGCCCAGGCCGCCGGGTCGCTGCTCGCCGGGGCGCTGGTGGCCGTCACCGGCCCGGCGGTGCTGTTCGACGTGCAGACCGGTGTCTACGTGGTGGCCGGGCTGGTGCTGCTGGGGTGGCGTAAGGGGCAGTTCTGGCGATCTGCCGGGCGGGAAATGGCTACGGTGGAGGAGTGCCGTCTCTCTTCGCCACCAGCGACCTCCACGTGACCCACGAGGGCAACGGGCCGATCCTCGACCGTGTCGTGCCGGATGCGCCGGAAGACTGGCTGCTGGTGGTCGGTGACGTCGCCGAACGCTCGTCCGTCATCCGCGACACGCTCGCCACCCTGCGCGAGCGGTTCGCCAAGGTCGTGTGGGTGCCGGGCAACCACGAGCTGTGGACCACGCCGAAGGACGAGTCGCAGCTGCGCGGCCAGGCCCGCTACGAGTTCCTCGTGGAGCAGTGCCGGGAGATCGACGTGCTGACGCCCGAGGACGAGTTCCCCGTGTGGGAGCACGGCGCCAGGCCGCTGACGATCGCGCCGCTGTTCGTGCTCTACGACTACAGCTGGCGTACCCCGGCCGCCGAGGGCAAGACGATCGAGGAGGCGCTCGCGCAGGCGCGCGAGGCCGGCGTGGTCTGCACGGACGAGTACTTCCTGCACCCCGACCCGTTCCCGAGCCGCCAGGCTTGGTGCGCCGAGCGCCTGAAGGTCAGCACCGACCGCCTCGACGCCATCCCGGCCGAGCACGGCTCCATCCTCGTGTCGCATTGGCCGCTGCACCGCCACCCGACCGCGCCACTGCACTACCCGGACTTCGCGCTGTGGTGCGGCACCACGCAGACCGAGGACTGGCACCTGCGCTACCGCGCCGAGCTCGCCGTGTACGGCCACCTGCACATCCCGCGCACGACGTCGGCCGACGGCGTGCGGTTCGAGGAGGTCTCGCTCGGCTACCCGCGCGAGTGGAGCCGTCGCGCCCGCGGGGCCGTGCCGCTACGGAAGCTGCTGACCGCGTGACCGGCGAGCCCCGGATCCGCACAGTCCTCGGCGACGTCGCCCCCTCGTCACTCGAGGTGTGCGACGCCCACGACCACCTGTTCTTCGCCTCCCGGCAGCTCGCCGGGCAGGAGCTCGACGACGTGGCGGCCGCCGAGGCCGAACTGCGGGCGTTCGCGGCTGCGGGCGGGCGCACGGTGGTCCAGTGGACGCCGTTCGGCCTGAACCGCCGCGCGGCCGACCTCGCCGCGCTTTCGCAGGCGACCGGCGTGCACGTCGTCGCCGCGACGGGGTTCCACCGCGCCGAGCACTACCGGGCCGAAGTCCTCGACCGCGTCGCCGACCGGCTGGCCGAGATCTTCGTGGCCGACCTCCTCGACGGCATCCCCGCCGGCGACGACCCGGACGCCGACCGCACCGGACCTCGCGCGGGCCTGATCAAGGTCGCGGGCGCGTTCCACGTCGTCGACCGGCACGCCCGCTGGACGATGGTCGCCGCCGCGCAGGCCCATCAGGAGACAGGCGCGCCGATCGCCGTGCACCTGGAGCTGGGCACCGCGGCCCGGGAGGTCGCCGACCTGCTGTGCGGCGAGCTGGCCGTGCCGCCGTCGCGCGTGATCCTGGGCCACCTCAACCGCAACCCCGACCTGCGCGTGCTGCGGGAGGTCGCCGACACCGGCGTCTTCCTGGGCTTCGACGGCCCGTCGCGCGCCAACCACGCCACCGACTGGCGTCTGGCCGACCTGCTGTTCGAGCTCGCGACCTCCGGTCACACCGGCCAGCTGCTCCTCGGCGGCGACACGACCACCGCCGCGGCCCGGCTGTCCTCGGGCGGCGGCCCCGGCATCCCGTACCTGCTCACGACGCTGCGGCCCCGGCTCGTCCGAGCCTTGGGCGACGACGTCGTGCAGGCGATGCTGGTCTCGAACCCGGCCCGTGCGTTCGCGGCCCGCTGGCGTCGCTGAGCCCGAGCCCGGAGACGGGAAAGGCCCCCGCCGCCAGTGCGGCAGGGGCCACTCCGGCTGGGTAGCGGCTCAGCGGAGGCCGAAGCCCCCGCCCTCCTGGCCCGGGCGGCGCCGGCGCAGGTAGCGCTCGAACTCGGCCGCGATCTTGTCGCCGGAGACCTCCTCCATGGTGAAGTCGGTTTCCGCGTCGCCACGCTCTTCTAGGCTGCGGACGTACTCGCTGATCTCCTCGTCCTCGTCGGCCATCTCGCTGACGGTCCGCTGCCACTCCTCGGACTGCTCGGGCAGCGCGCCCAGCGGGATCTCGACGTCGAGGACGTCCTCGAGCTTGTGCAGCAGCGCCAGGGTCGCCTTCGGGGACGGCGGGTGCGACACGTAGTGCGGCACGGCCGCCCAGATCGACACGGCGGGGATGCCGGCCTGCACGCAGTAGTCCTGCAGCACGCCCACTATCCCGGTCGGCCCCTGGTAGTTGTTCAGCTCGAGGCGGAACCGGCTGGCGGTGTCCTTGTCGTAGGCGGTCCCGGTGACCGGGACGGGCCGCGTGTGCGCGGTGTCGGCCAGCAGCGCGCCGAGCGCGACGACGGTGTCCACGTCGAGCTGCATGATGTGCTCCAGCAGCTCCGCGCAGAACGCGCGCCAGCGCATGTTCGGCTCGGGGCCTTGCACCAGCACCACGTCGCGGTCGAGCCCCTCGGGCCGGCAGATGGACAGGCGCGTGGTCGGCCACTCCACCTGCCGGGTCACGCCGTCGACCATGCTGATGGTCGGCCTGCTGACCTGGAAGTCGTAGTAGTCGTCCGGCTCCAGCTCCGCCAGCGGGGTGGCGTCCCAGTTGAGCTGCAGATGCTCGATCGCGCGGCTGGCCGCGTCACCAGCGTCGTTCCAGCCTTCGAAGGCCACCACCATCAGGGGGCGCTTCGATTCCGGGCGGGCGCGATCCGGGTCTCCGGGTCGCTGGGTCTCGTCGACTGGCTCACTCACCTTCCCAGCCTACGACCCTTCGCCCGTAACCTGTGCAGCATGTCCGACCGCGCGCCGTCACCACCACCGCCCGCGCGCGGCGGGCGGGTCCCGGTGTGCGAGACACTCCGGGGAGCCGCAGCTCAGTGCCGTGTGGGCGGTGCGCGGCGCCCGCGCCCAGTGGCGCGATGCGAATGGGATACTGGAGACGATCCGGCCCGCCGTCGTGCCCGGTCCCCCGGTGGACGGTCCGGGGCCGCCGCCGGTGTGACGCAAGCCCACTCTTTCGAGGCGGATTCGTGCGGGTGCGCCGCGGCCGTCCGTCCGGCCACCCGCCGACGCACCGACAAGGAGAAAACCGTGACTGCACCGTCCTCTTCGGACGGACTGGGCGCCGTCCTGTGGGACATGGACGGCACGCTCGTCGATTCCGAGAAGCTCTGGGACGTCGCGCTGTACGAGTGCGCGGAAGCGCTCGGCGGCAGGCTGTCGGAGGAGCAGCGGATGACGCTCGTGGGGTCCAACATGGACGCCACAGCCACCTATCTGCTGGAGGTGACCGCGCGGGAGGTCACGCCGGAGTCGGTCGCCGAGACCGGCGCGTGGATCCGCCGGCGCACGGCGGGCCTGTTCGACGACGCGCTGCCCTGGCGCCCGGGCGCGCGCGAGGCGCTGGCCGCGGTGAAGGCCGCCGGCATCCCGTCCGCGCTGGTCACGTCGACCGAGCGCGCGCTGACCGAGCTGGCGCTGCGGACGATCGGCCGCGAGTTCTTCGACGTCACGGTGTGCGGTGACGAGGTCGACGGGCTCAACAAGCCGCACCCGAGGCCGTACCTCAAGGCCGCCGAGCTGCTCGGCGTGCCGCCGGAGCGGTGCGTCGCGGTGGAGGACTCGCCGCCGGGCGCGGAGTCGGCCGAGAGCGCCGGCTGCTCGGTGCTCGTGATCCCGAACGACGTGGAGGTCCCGGCGGGGCCGGGGCGGGTGTTCCGCGAGTCGCTCGCGGGCGTCGACGTGACCGCGCTGGCCGCGTTGCTGCCGCGAGTGTGACCCTTGCGGCATCGGGGTCACCCGGGGCAGCGCCCGCCCGTGCGGGATGGAAGGATCTGCAGACCGTGAAGACCTTCGATGAGCTGTTCGCGGAGCTTGCCGAGCGCGCCCGCACCCGTCCCGACGGGTCCGGCACCGTCGTCGCCCTCGACGACGGGGTGCACGCACAGGGCAAGAAGGTGCTCGAGGAAGCCGGCGAGGTGTGGATCGCAGCCGAGCACGAGTCCGACGACCGCCTCGCGGAAGAGATCTCGCAACTGCTGTACCGGGTCCAGGTGCTCATGCTCGGCCGGGGGATCTCGACCGAGGACGTGTACCGCTACCTGTGACGCGTTCGCGCACCGGTGAAAGAGGAGAGAGCGAAATGCTGCGTGTTGCCGTGCCTAACAAGGGAGCCCTCGCCGCGGCGGCGGCCGAGATGCTTTCCGAGGCGGGCTACCGCAAGCGACATGACTCGAAGGACCTGACCGTGCTCGACCAGGTCAACGAGGTCGAGTTCTTCTTCCTGCGCCCCAAGGACATCGCGATCTACGTCGGCTCCGGCGAGCTGGACCTCGGCATCACCGGCCGCGACCTCGCGCTCGACTCGGGCGCGCCGGTCGAGGAGATGCTCGCGCTCGGCTTCGGCGGGTCCACGTTCCGCTACGCCGCCCCGGCGGGCCAGGACTGGAAGCCGGCCGACCTGCAGGGCAAGCGTCTCGCGACCTCGTACCCGCGGCTCGTGCGCGAGGACCTGGCACGCCACGGCGTGGAGGCCGAGGTCATCCGCCTCGACGGCGCCGTGGAGATCTCGATCCAGCTCGGCGTCGCCGACGCGATCGCCGACGTGGTCGAGTCCGGCCGCTCGCTGCGCCAGCACAACCTGGTGGCCTTCGGCGACCCGATCTGCGTGTCGGAGGCCGTGCTGCTGCAGCGCGCGGGCAGCGACTCGGCGAAGGCGAAGAGTCAGCTGGCAGCCCGGCTGCGGGGTGTTGTGTTCGCGCAGCAGTACATGATGCTCGACTACGACTGCCCGCGCACGCTGCTGGAGCAGGCCATCGCCATCACGCCGGGCCTGGAGTCGCCGACGGTGGCCCCGCTGGCCGACGAGGACTGGGTCGCCGTGCGCGCGATGGTGCCGCGCAAGAAGGTCAACCAGATCATGGACGAACTCGCCGAAGTGGGCGCCAAAGCCATCCTGGCCTCCGACATCCGCTCCTGCCGGTTGTAACTGCGTGACAGTGTTGCCTGCACCCGGCTCTACCGAGCGCAGGCAACACTTCGAATGTCCAGGTCTACTTCTCTTGGCCTTCTGGCCGACCGGTGCGAGATCGCGCCGGTGTCTCGAATGGACGGTGCGATCGGCCCCCGGCCGATCCGACCGTCCATTCGAGACACCGGCTTGAGGCGATCTCGCCGTCTCGGCGGAGCCGAGACAGAAAACACAGCGCGCGTCGAGGCGGAGCCGAGACGTCAGCGCGGTCGCGTGGGGCGTTTAGGCATGAGGTCGTAAAGCTTTTTGCGGGCGCCGTTGTCGTTGGCGTTGCGGGTCATCGCGACCTCGGAGATGAAGTCCTCGAAGACGAACTCGTCGTCGGCCGGGACCTCGGTGGGGCCGGGGTTCTGGGCCAGGTAGCCGTCGAGGGTTTCGGCGATCTCGCGGAACGACAGTGCCTGCAGGGTTTCCGGCGCGTACGTGGTGACGGGCACGCCGTTGGCCGCGGCCTCGTTCATCACGACGCCGAGCGGGACGTGCGAGAGCACCGGGACGCCGAAGTTGTACATCTCCTGCAGCGCCGCGGCCGCGTAGTGGGAGATCGGGCGGCGGTAGAGCCCGGGCACGATCCCGTACCACGCGATCGGCGTGCGGCCGGTGGTCTGTTCCACGTAGCGCACCTGGTCGCCGAGCAGCCGCAGGGCGCGGATGCTCGTTTTGTCCGGCTGCACCGGCACCAGGATCCCGTGTGACGCCGCGAGTGCGTTGTTGGTCAGCACGTCGAGCGCGGGCGGGCAGTCGATGACCACGTGGTCGTAGTTCGCGAACTGGATCACGCGCGCGAGCTGCCAGCCCGGCACCCGGAACGAGTCCAGCCGGCGGATCAGGTCGAACATGCCCGGCGACGTCGGGATCACGTCGAACGCGCCGCCGCGGCCGAGGTTGCTGCGCGGGTGCGGCACCGCGAGCTCCTCGATCGGGCCCTTCCAAAGCTTCGTGAGCGCCTTCGCGAGCGTGGGTGCGTCACCGGACACCTCGGCCAGGCCGAGCATCTCGGTGGTGGCGTGCCCCTGCGGGTCGAGGTCGATCAGCAGCACGCGCCGGCCGCGTTCGGCCAGCGCCGCGGCCGCGCCCACGCTGAGTGAGGTCTTGCCGACCCCGCCTTTCTGGTTGACCACCGAGGTGATCTGCATGCCGGAGCGCTCCCTTGTCGGTCGTTCCGCGAAGGTTATTGGATCAGGGGCGCGGGCGCGCGGTTATCCGCCCCCGGCCTGTCGCGGCCGGACGAGCAGAGCCTGCGCACCGGTGCCGACCGGACCGGAGCCGTCGTGCAGGGTACTCGTGGCGGTGCCGACGCCGTGCGGCCCGACCAGGGTCACGGCGTCGAGCCCCATCCACTCGCCCTCCGGCGCCCGGCGCAGGTGGACCGTGAGCTCCGAGTTGATGAACCACCAGTCGTCGGTGGGCAAGAAGTGGGACACGCCGTTGGCCGAGTCCGCGACCGCGAACAGCCGCTGCAACCCGGTGGGCTCCTCGCCGTCGACGAGCGGGATCCGCTGCCGGCCCCACACCGCGGCCGGGCCCGGTGCCGAGATACTGCCGCGCACGGCCCGCCACTCGACGGCGTTGAGGTAACCACCGCGCCAGTCGGCGGGGAACGTCGACTCCGTGCCCGCCTCGGCCGAGGGCAGCAGGGGACCGGCGTCGGTCGCGACGCTCGTGGTGTCGGTGGTCGCGATCCGCCACGCGCTCGCCCGGGCGATCAGCCTGCCGGCCGCGGACAGCTCCGACTGCAGCAACTCCACCGACCGGCCCGGCCGCTCGATCCACGACCGCTGGTCCAGCTCCGCGACGGGCGCAGGCCCGAGGATCTCGATGGTCACGCGCGCGATCAGCGCCGGATGCGGCGCTTCGAGCCGTTCCAGCCCCCGCGCGAGCAGCGCCGACGGTGGCCCGAAGTGCTGCGCGCCGGGTGCCCACGGGCCGCTGGTGTGCTCGGTCGCGGCGTACCGCTCGTCGCCGAGCGGGACGTAGAACGCGTCGGCCATCAGTCGGCCCGGTCCAGTGCGGTCTCTTCGCCCGCGTCGGGTTCCGGCCAGCCGGGGTATTCCGGCGGAGTGCCGCCGAACTCCGGGCAGTGCGCCTGGTGGTCGCACCACGAGCACAACTTGCCGGGGTTGGGCCGGAAGTCGCCGGTCTTGCCCGCCTTGAGGATCGCCTGCCAGATGGCTTCCAGCGTCCGCTCGAAACGGACCAGCTCCGCTTCGTCAGGCGTGTAGGCGAGCGACTGGCCGTCGGTGAGGTACATCAGCTTCAGCTGCCGCGGCACGACGCCGCGCAGCCGCCACAGCACCACGGCGTAGAACTTCATCTGGAACATCGCCTTGGCCTCGCCGATCTCACGCGGCGCGGCCCCGGTCTTGTAGTCCACCACGCGGATCTCGCCGGTGGGCGCCACGTCCACGCGGTCGATGTACCCGCGCAGCAGCACCCCCGAGCCCAGCTCGATCTCCACGTGCAGCTCACACGCCTCCGGCTCCAGCCGGCGCGGGTCCTCCAGCTCGAAGTACGCGTCGAGCAGCTTCTCCGCCGACGCCAGCCACTTGTCGGATTCGCCCGCCTCGTCGTCCGTGAACAGCTCGGTCCACTCCGGACTCGCGGCCGACAGCTCCGCCCACGTGGGCGCCAGCAGATCCTTCGCCCGCGGCGCCACACGCTCACCCGCGGGCAGACCGAACAGCCGTTCCAGCACGGCATGCACGAGCGTCCCGCGCACCTGAGCCTTCGTGGGCACCTCGGGCAGCCGGTCGACGGCCCGGAATCGGTAGAGGAGCGGACACTGTTTGAAATCGCTGGCACGCGACGGCGACAGCGCCGGCCGCCTGCGGACGGGCGCGTCACCGGTTCCCGGTGGGGTGGTGACCGTAGCGGTGTCGGGCATGGCCAGAGCGTAACGCTGGGCACCGACAGGATTGTTGGCCCCGGCTCCGCCGGGGCGTGCGAGGTCGCCTTTGAATCGGTGTTTCGACGGGAACGGTCGTGTGTGCGTGGGCGTGGCCCGCTCAGCATCTGCAGTGCTTCA
>NZ_JBFBAF010000069.1:0-15020 GCF_040682095.1 Amycolatopsis sp. NPDC051372 | reverse complement strand
TGCGACGACGCCGTCACGGTCGAGGCGCCGTCGGTGGCCACCGTGCAGGAGATGCACCTCGCACTGGTGCACGCCCTGTGCGAGGAACTGGACAACGCGCTCGGGGTGCCCGCGTGAAGCCGCTGGTCGTCCTCGGCGACACGCTGCTCGACGTCGACGCCGAAGGAACTGCCGACCGGCTCTGCCCGGAGGCGCCGGTTCCGGTCGTCGACCTGACGGCGCGCCGCCGCCGCCCGGGTGGAGCGGGGCTCGCCGCGCTGCTGGCGGCGCGGTCGGCGGCCGAGGTCGTGCTGGTCACGCCGCTAGGGCACGACGAGGCAGGGCACGCGCTCACCGGGCTGCTGGAACCCGACGTCACCGTGCTGCCCCTGCCCTTGCGAGGCACCACGGTGTGCAAAACGCGCGTCCGTGCGGGCGGGCAGTCGTTGCTGCGCCTGGACTCCGGCAACGGAACGGCGACCGCGGAGCCGCTCTCCGACCGAGTCCGCGACGCCCTCACCGGTGCGGGTGCGGTGCTGGTCGCGGACTACGGCCGCGGCCTCACATGCAATCCGCACGTGCGCCGGCTCCTGCGGGAGCTCGCCGGGCGCATTCCGGTGGTCTGGGACCCGCACCCGCGCGGCACGGACCCGGTGCGCCACGCCGTGCTCGTCACCCCGAATCTGGCGGAAGCCCGCAGCACGCTGCCTGGCCACGACGAACCGGCCGAGCTTGCGAAACTGCTGCGGGACCATTGGCACGCCGAGGCCGTCGCCGTCACCACGGGTGCGCGCGGCGCGGTCCTCGCCGACGGCTTCGGGCAGACTGCGGTGCCGGTTCCCGCGGCCGCGCGGACGCCGGGGCACGCCGCCCCGGACACCTGCGGGGCGGGTGATCGCTTCGCCGCGGCCGCCACAGCTGCGCTGCTGACCGGCACGGACACGACGGAAGCCGTCGCGACGGCCGTGGAAGCGGCGGCCCGGTTCGTCGCCGACGGCGGAGCCACGGCACTGTCCACTCACGACGCTCCGGTGCCCGACCCGCAACCGGCGACCGACGCGTTCGGTCTGGCGCAGCGGATCCACGCTGGAGGCGGCCGGCTGGTCGCGACCGGCGGGTGCTTCGACCTGCTGCACCCCGGGCACGTCAGCCTGCTGCGCCAGGCCCGTGCCCTCGGTGACGCCCTCGTGGTGTGCCTCAACTCCGACGCGTCCGTGCGCGGGCTCAAGGGGCCCGCCCGGCCGCTCGTGCGCGACCGTGACCGGGCGCGGCTGCTGGCCGCGTTGTCCTTTGTGGACGCGGTCGCCGTGTTCGACGAACCGTCGCCCACGGCGGTACTGGAGCGGCTGCGCCCGCACGTGTGGGTCAAGGGCGGCGACTACACGCACGCCGACCTGCCCGAACGCGAGGTCGTGGAACGCCACGGCGGTGAGGTCGTGCTCGTCCCGACCGTCCCGGGGTACTCGACGTCGCGGCTGGTCGCCGCGGCGGCCGGTGCCTGATCCGCGACAGCGACTCCCGAAAAACGACTCCGACTCGCGAAGGAGACCGATGCGACCCCTCGGCAACATCCTGATCACCGGTGGTGCCTCCGGCCTCGGCGCGGCCACCGTCGACGCCGTGCGCAAGGCGGGCGGCACGCCGTACGTCCTCGACCGTGTCCGCCCAGAAGACCCGGCCGAGTACGTCGAGGCCGACCTCACCGACACCGCCGCGACCGAGCGGGCGGTGCGCGAGCTGGCCGAGCGCGCCGGCGGGCTCGACGGCGTGTTCACCGCCGCCGGCACCGACGCGTGCGGCCCGCTGTCCGAAGTGTCCACTGAGGACTGGGAGCGGGTGGTGAAGGTGAACCTGCTCGGCACGGCCGCCGTCGTCCGCGCCGCGCTGCCGTATCTGGAGCGCTCGGGCGGCACGGTCGTCACGTGCGCGTCGACGCTCGGCATCAAGGCGGTGAGCGACGCCACGGCCTACTGCGCTTCGAAGTTCGGCGTCGTCGGCTTCACCCGCGCGCTGGCCGCGGAGCTGGCCGGACGCGTCGGTGTGACGCTACTGATCCCCGGCGGGATGTGGACGCACTTCTTCGACAACCGCACCGACCAATACAAGCCCCCGCCGGACGCGAAGCTCAACGCGCCCGAGCACACGGCGAGCACCGTCGTCTTCGCGCTGCAGCAGCCGCCGGGCTCGGAGATCCGCGAGCTGGTCGTGTGCGCGTCGGAGGAGGGGTCGTGGCCGTGAGCGCCGCGATCCTGGTGCTGCGCGCGCTCGGGATCGGTGACCTGCTCACGGCGGTGCCAGCCCTGCGCGCGCTGCACGAGGCGCACCCCGACGAACGCCTGGTGCTGGCTGCGCCGCGCGAGCTGCGGGACCTCGCCGAGCTCATCGA
Source organism: Amycolatopsis sp. NPDC051372 (assembly GCF_040682095.1). Taxonomy (NCBI): domain Bacteria; kingdom Bacillati; phylum Actinomycetota; class Actinomycetes; order Pseudonocardiales; family Pseudonocardiaceae; genus Amycolatopsis; species Amycolatopsis sp. NPDC051372. The sequence goes on along the minus strand of NZ_JBFBAF010000069.1, from coordinate 12,655 downwards.
CGCCGTCGACGAGCTGCTGCCGACACCCGGCCTCGGGGAACTCGCGTGGCCGGGCCCGCCGCCGAAGCTCGCGGTGAATCTGCACGGCAGCGGCCCGGAGAGCATCCACGACCTGCTCGCCACCGACCCCGGCGAGCTGCTCACCCACCACCACCCCGACTTCCCGGACGTGCCGGGCCTCGACTGGCGGCCCGACGTGAACGAGGTCGACCGCTGGTGCCGGCTGGTGGAGTTCGCGCACGTCGAGGCCGACCGCTCCGCGCTGCGGCTGCCCGCGCCGCCGGGGCCGAGCCCCGCGCCCGGGGCCGTGGTCGTGCACCCCGGTGCGGCGTTCGCGGCGCGACGCTGGCCGCCCGAACGATTCGCGCGCGTGGCGCGGGAGCTCGCCGCCGCGGGACACTGCGTCGTGGTGACCGGCAGCGCGGCGGAACGCGACCTGGCCCGCAGTGTGGCCGCGCGGGCTGGGTTGCCCGAGGACGCGGTGCTCGCCGGACGCACAGGTCTGGCGGAACTGGCGTCTCTCGTGGCCGAGGCGGCGCTGGTCGTCTGCGGGGACACGGGTGTCGGGCACCTCGCGACGGCGTTCGGTACGCCTTCGGTGTTGTTGTTCGGCCCCACGCCACCGCGCCTGTGGGGTCCACCTCCGGAAGCACGCCGGCACGTCGTGCTGTGGACAGGCGATGTCGGCGATCCACACGGCGACAAACCGGACAACGGACTGCTGCTGCTCGGTGAAGAACGCGTCCTCGCAGCAGCTCGAGGCACGCTGGAAGCGCAGGTGCCGCATGGCTGAGCACCTCGGTGTCGTCGGCGCGGGTTACGTCGGCCTCACCAGCTCCGCGTGTTTCGCCCGCCTGGGCCACCAGGTCACGTGCGTGGACACTGACGAGTCCAAAGTAGACGCACTGCGACGCGGCGACGTGGCCATCGCCGAGCCCGGGCTGCCGGAGCTCGTCACCGAGGGGCTCTCCGACGGCACCCTCGTCTTCACGACCGCGCAGGCGGAGCTCTACGGCGCGGACGCCGTTTTCCTGTGCCTGCCCACCCCGCCCGACGACGAGGGCCGGCCCGATCTCGGTGTGCTGGAACGGGTCCTGCCGCAGCTCGGCCGGCTGCTGCGGCCGGGGTGCGCGGTCGTCACCAAGTCGACCGTGCCGGTCGGCACAGCGGCTCGGCTGCCGCGCCTGCTGGGCCGCGCCGACCTGCCGGTGGCGAGCAACCCCGAGTTCCTCCGCGAAGGGCATTCGGTCGAGGACTTCCTGCACCCCGACCGCATCGTGATCGGGACCGATCCGCCGGGAGCGCCGGCCGCGCACCGCGTTGAGAAGCTGTACGAGCCGACGGGCGCTCCGGTGGTCCGGACCGACACCGCGAGCGCCGAGCTGGCGAAGTACGCCAGCAACGCGTTCCTCGCGGTGAAGCTGTCGTATGTGAACGTGCTGGCCGAGCTGTGCGAACGGTTCGGCGCCGACGTCAGCGAGGTCGCCCGCACGATGGGCCTCGACGCGCGCATCGGCCCGGAATTCCTCGCCCCGGGACCGGGCTGGGGCGGTTCGTGCCTGCCGAAGGACACCTCGGCGCTGCTGCACGCGGCCGACGCGGCGGGCGTCGACTTCGGCATCCTGCGCGATGCCGTGCGTGTGAACGCCCGCCAGCGCGCCCGCGTGGTGCGGACCGTGCGGGAAGCGGTCACGGGCTCGCCGGCCGGTTCCCTCGTGGGCGCACGCATCGGCTTGCTGGGCCTGGCGTTCAAGGCCGGGACCGGCGACCTGCGCGACTCACCCGCCCTGGCGATCGCCACCGAACTGGCCCGCCACGGCGCCGAGCTGACCGCGCACGACCCGGCGGTCGAAGCCGTGCCGGGGCTCGACGCGGTGCAGGTCGTGGACGACCCGTACCTGGTGGCGAAGGACGCCGCCGCGCTGGTCGTGCTCACCGAGTGGCCGGAGTTCCGCGACCTCGACTGGGCCCGGCTCGCGGCGGTGGCGGCCCGGCCGGTGGTCGTGGACACGCGCAACCTTCTCCGCCCCGAGATGCTCGCCGATGCCGGGTTCACCCACTTCGGCGTTGGGCGGCAGCACCCGGAGACTACTCCGTTCGGGTGACGTCGACGTTTTCCCGAGTGCGGTCCGGGCCGTGGGGTACGCGGTCCGGACCACCCACCCCGAGGGAGATTCCGTGCCGAACCGGATCCTGATCAGCCAGGAGAGCCAGCCGATCCCGTGTGAGAAGTGCGGTCAGCCGACCTTGCATGTCGCCCGGCTCGTCACCGGCGACGGCGCCCTGCTCGGGCAGACGATGGTCTGCACCGAATGCCGCCGCGGCCGGCCGGACAGCACCGGGCCGTCGGCTTGACACCGGCGCGCGAGACGAGAAGCGCGGCGACCGTTCCCGAGGGTGGTCGCCGCGCTTCTCCTTGCCGCCCGGTGCCGCTGCCCGTCAGCGCCGGTCAAGTCAGTGCCGACCGGTTCAGCGCCGGTCAGGGTCCCGGCGGCTCCACGTGTACCACCTTCGTCTGCGTCATCTCGTCGAGCAGCTCGGGGCCGTAGCCATAGCCATTCCCGCTGCGCCGCCGCGGGTGCGAGGCCCCGCCGGGGGCGCCGCCGAACACGGCGTTGACCTTCACCGTCCCCGCGGGCAGTTCACGCCACGCGTGCTGCGCGCGTGACATCGACGCGGTCAGCACAGTCGCCGCGAGCCCGTAGTCACTGCGGGCGGCCGCGGCGAGCCCGTCCTCGAAACTCGAGACGACCTGCACCGGCGCGACCGGGCCGAACGTCTCCTCGGCCATCACGCGCAGGTCCGGCGTGCATCCCGTGAGAACGGTCGCCGGGTAGTGCGCGCCGGGCCCCTCGGGCACCACTCCCCCGGTCAGTGCCCGCGCGCCCCGCGCCAGGGCGTCCTCCACGTGCGAGTGCACGTGGTCGCGGTGCCGGAGATCGACCAGCGGCGCGAGGGCGCGCGCCTGGGCTTCCTTCACCAGCGCGGCGAGGAACGGCTCGGCAACGGCTTCGTGCACGTAGACCCGCTCCACGGCCACGCAGATCTGCCCGGAGTTGGCGAACGCGCCGAGCGCTACCTGCGCGGCGGCCCACGCGGGATCGACGTTCTCGTCGATCACCACGGGGTCGTTGCCGCCGTTCTCCGGCAACGTCTTCGCGCCGGTCGCGGCCGCGCTGGCGGCGATCGACCGCCCGGCCGCGGTGCTGCCGACGTGGGCGATCACGTCGACGTCGCCGCGCATCGCCAGCAGGGCGCCGACCCCGCCTTCGCCTTGCAGGGTCTGGAAAACGCCGGCCGGCAGCACGCCGGAAAGCACGTCGCCGAGGAGCGCACCGGTGTGCGGCGCGCGCTCGCTCGGCTTGTGCACCACGGTGTTCCCGGTCACCAGGGCCGCGCCGATCAGCCCGCACGCCACGGCGACCGGGTCGTTCCACGGCGTCAGCGCGACGACGACCCCGCGAGCTTCCGGGACCATCAGGTCGGTCGCCCCGAAGTCGCCGAGCAGGCTGCGCCCGCCGTGGACCGGGCCCAGCTCCGCGTACTGGTCGAGCGTGCCCGCGCCGGCCAGCACGCCTTCGGCCGCCTCGGCCCGCGGCCGCCCGGTCTCGGCTTTGTTGCGCGCGGCGAGTTCGTCGACGTGTTCCCGCAGCCGCGCCGCCGCGGAGTGCAGCAATCCACCGCGCTCGGCCGCCGGAGTGCGCGCCCAGCCGGGCCACATGCGGTTGGCCAGCGCCAGCGCGGCGTCGACCTCGTCTTCGACGGCAGTGGGCACCGTGCCCACCACGCTCCCGTCGGCCGGGTTCCGGATTTCGATCGTTCCTGCGGTCATCCGCACCTCCTTCGCGTCTCTGCGTGGTTACCAGGTCTGCTTGCCGGACCACCGAGTGCCCGGCGTCGTCGGGGGAAACGTTCGCTGGGCGGGCTGTTCCGCTCGTCGACCGGCTGCTCGCCGGGTTCGACCGTGACCGGAACCGGCTCGTCAGTATCGCGAGCGGAGCCGAGCGCTCCACGCTCGTCGTGCTCACCGACCACGCCATCGGCGCCACCGCCCTCCCGACGGCTCGCGGAGGCCGACATCGCGCAATGCGAGGGCAACCTGCGGTTGTCGATCCGCCTCTCCACCACGCGGCCGACCTCGACCGGGCGCCAGCGGTCCGCCACCCGCAGCCGCGCATCAGAACAGGCTGTCGATGTCACAGGTGGCGCCGGTCAACGGCGTTGGCCCTAAGGTGCACGACGAGCGCTGCGCGTCAGGCAGTCCCGCAGCTCGGCGCGCCCTGCATCAGCCATTGACCCACGTCGGGGTCGCTGGAGGGTCGGAAGATCTGGCCCAAGTCGATGTCTGCGGCGACCAGGACGTCGCACCCGCTCGCTGCGACGAGATCGGGCACGGCCAAGAAGTCCTTCGCCGGGCCAGGGGCCGCGACAGTGAGGACCGCGCGGAGCTGCACCCGGGCACCTCGACCTTGATGTCGACGTCGCCGAGCAGCCTCGCAGCTGCGAACTTTCACCCGGACCTCCGCGGCCGACAGGTGCCCGGAGCAAACCTGCGCGCCCGGGCCGATGACCGTCATGGTGATGTCTGTCGAGCGCGTTCGAGTCTCGTAGGCCGGCCGGTACGCGGTCGACGGGCGGCGCACCCGGGCGTTTATCCGCCGCGGCACGCGGTGGCCAGGGAGCCGGACCCGACGACGGAAGGTGATTCCCATGACCGCACCTGGACCCGAGCCGAACGAAGTCCCCGGCCTGGAACCTGGGGGCTCGGTGGCCCCGGGCGACACGCCGCCGGACGCGGGCAGACTTCGGGGCTGTCGCACCCGCAACCCATGCCGTCGCGCAAGCTGCCCGCCGCGTGGCTGATCGTCCTCGCGGTCTTGGTCCTTTTGGCGGCGGCGTTTTTCATCGTGCTGGGCCTCGGTTATGTCTGAGGCGGGTGGTGTGGGGCCGGACCTCCCTCCAGTCCGGCCCCTCCCTCTCAGCTACCGCCGAGTTCCTTGCTCACCCCGCTGGGCCCCTCGTACTGCCGATCGGGGATCCCCCTCAGCTGCTCGAGCGTCTCCTCGTCAGCACCGTTTCCCTGCGCCGCCGCCACCAGGTCGTCGCGGCCGGCGGGGTAGTCCACTCCGGACAGGTATTTCTGCACCTGGATCGGGTTGGCGTCCGTCATCGCTCCTCCTTTCCTGTCGCGCCGGGAAAGCCACCGGCGAACGCAGCGGCTACCCGGGGCAAGCGCCGGCAAACATCAAGGCCACGTCGTTTGCCCCGGAAATCGCCGGGTAGCCGCACGCCGGCAGAAGGAGCTTCGATGACAGACAAGCAAGCACCGGCTTCCCGACGGCCGATCCAGGGCGTGACCGCCGTCGTGGCGGCCGCGTTCCTGCTGGTCGGCGTGCTCGGCTTCATCCCCGGGATCACCACGCACTACGGCGAACTCACCTTCGCCGGGCCGCACTCCGGCGCCCGGTTGTTCGGCGTGTTCGGCGTTTCGGCGCTGCACAACATCGTGCACCTGCTCTTCGGCATCGTCGGGCTGGCGGCCACCCGGAGATCCGGCTCGGCGCGCGCCTTCCTCATGATCGGCGGCCTCGTCTACCTCCTGCTCTGGGTCTACGGCGCCGCGACCGACGACCACAGCCAGGCCGACTTCGTGCCGCTCGATCACGCTGACGACTGGCTGCACTTTGGCCTCGGCGCCGGCATGATCGTGCTCGGCGTCCTGCTCACCGCCCTCGAGCGCGCTCGCGGCCAGTACCCGCCGACACGCCGCCACGTCGGCAACCCCCAGGACTCCCACGGTTGAACGGTGCCGGCGCTGTGCTGAATCCCCGCACAGCGCCGCACCGCCTCAGGCCACGTCGTCGAACTCGAACCGGAGTTCGTCGACGCAGCGCTGGTACTTCTGCTCCATCTCCTGCTCGCTGTTCGCGGCGATGAGGAATTGTGCGAGCTCGTAGGAGTAGCTGTCCTGCTCGGGCAGCTCCGAAAGCCGCTGCCCTTCCTTCGGCGACATGCTGATCTCCACCCCGCCGAGCTGGTCCTGCAAAGCCGTGATCTCCGCGGCCGTCGGCACGCGCGTCACCACGGCGTCGCCGGAGAAGCGGCGCAGGTACCAGCGGCCGGCGATGCCGTACGGACCCGCGCCGGCGCGGTGGCGCGGCGCCTGCCCGAGTCCGAGGCGGACCATGAGGTCGTGGTTGGCCAGGCCGTCGACAAGCTCGAACAGTCCGGCGTGCGACTGCGAGTGCCTCGGGTTGATCTCCAGCAGGTACACCTGTCCGGACTGCACGTCGCAGAAGAACTCGATGCTGAACGTCCCGTTGTCGAAGCCGACTCGCCGCATCACTCTCTTCGCGACGTCCGCCATGCGCCGCCGCACCTCCTCCGGCAGCTGGGAGGGGTACTGGTGGCGCAGGAACGACGAGCTGTCCGGGTAGTCGACCGAGTCGAGCGCCGCGTACACGGTCACTTCGCCCTGGTACACGTACCCCTCGACGGCGGCCTGCACTCCGTGCAGCGCCTCCTCGGCCAGGCACGCCGCCCCGCCGACTGCGGCGATTTCGCGCGGTAGCTCGACCTTCCCGAGTACTTCGTCGAAGGGCTCGCCGACCCGGCCCACACCCTCGCGGATGTCCGCGACCGCCGCGGCGAACTCGGCATCGTCGGTCACGCGGAAGGCGAGCTCCGAGGAGAAGGACTTCACCGGCTTGAGCCACACGGGGTACGACACACCCTCGGGAAGCTTCGGTTCGGCGTCGTCGAGGTCGACGATGCCGAAGTGCGGCAACTCGTCGATCACTTCGCGCTGCTCCAACCGGCTCCAGTACTTGTGCTCGCACTTGAGGATCGCCTCGAGCGGCACATGCGGCAAGCCGCGGCTCTCGCACAACAGTGGTACGAGCGACGCCGCCGGGAAATCCCAGAACGTGACGATCGCGTCGATCGAACCCTCGAACGCGTCGAGCGCCGTTGTCGCCTTGTCGAGCAGTTCGCCGATGTCGATTTCGCCGTGCTGGAGTTCGTCAGGCGTCAGCAGTCCGTGGAACGCGTACTGGTCGGATTCGGGCAACCGCTCGAGCACTTGTGCGTTGTTGTCGTCCAGCCCGACCACGAAGATGTTCGTCGTCATCGGTCTGGCACTCCTCGTTCGTTCCGGTTGGTTCATACCTGCCGGATTTCCCCTTCACCATAACGGTAAACTCGTCAGATCAGGTCCCGCGGCACGGTGTGGTGCCAGTTGCGGGATACGATCCGTCGGTCGCCGTGGTAGGCGTCGAGGCACGCGTCGATCATGAACTCCTCGGGCGTGGAGGACACCCGTGTGCTGGTTTCGCTTCGCGCGGACCAGTCGCCGCGCTCGAACGTCACGACCCACTCCGTCTCCGCGACGGGTGAACAGAAGCGATCGGCCACCCACGTGTAACGCTCGTGCACGTCGCGGGTGACGGAGAGGTCGATGTCGTCGTAGCGGACGGCGCCGGAGTTCTTCACGATGTCCAGCGCCGAGTGATACGCGACCAGGTCGCGCGAGACCTCCCAGCGCTGCTCCGGCGGGGTCAGTTGCGTCGTCGTCAGCGGCGGTGGGCCTTCCGATTGACCGAATGGGTTCGCGGGCACCTCATCGGACTCCGCCATCGGTCGCACCGGAAGCGTGAGGGAACTGAGTCCTGCGTGGACGGATAAGGTGACCGGCTCCGGAGGGGGCCAGGCAAGCGGCCAGTACGAAGTGGACAGTGACAGCCGGAACCGGTGGCCGGCCGGGAATGCCTGCGCCACCCCGTTCAGCTCGAACTCGACCTCGCACACCTGACCCGGCTCCATCGGCTTCGGTTCTTCGTGACCGTCGCGGCGGGTCAGGTTGAGCAGCCCGTACGTCACCCGCGTGGCACGGCCATCGGGGGCCACATCGGACAGCCGCGCGGCCACCATCGCCACGGGCCGGTCGGCCGAGACCGCGAGCCCCTTTGCGCTGGTCGTAGGGCAGGTCCGGCGGGCCCTGTAGGACGCCCACTTCCCGGCGAACTGCCCGACCGACAGAGGTGAGGAAACCTCCAGCATCACTTCCGGCACGTCCTCCCCCGGCCGCGCGATGCGGTGCGGCGCCAGCGCGTGCTCCGAAGGCTTGACATGCGGCGAGGGCCACCGCGCCTCGCCGACCCACCGGCCGGGGCGATCCTCGTACGACGTCGAAGGCGGCACACTCTCCTGCAGCCAGGTCTGGACCATTGGCCCGTCCAGGACACCGTTCTCGACGTCCTTGAGCCAGTGGTCCCACCACCGCACGACTTCCTGTAGGTACCCGATCCGACGACCGCTTCGCCGACTATATGCACTACATGGGCGGGTTGCCTGCTCTCCGACAACGTCGCCGCATCCGGAACCATGTTCTCCGACGCGACGCTGCCGCCGGACCCAGCGGTCGTGGGAGATCGGTGGCTGGAGCTATGGCGGGAACGACTTGAGGGCTGCAGCCTGTGGGCCGAGCAGTGGCTGCGCCACCAGCGCCGCGACGGCTACTGGCGCCACGCGTCCGTGTCGGAGAACTACAACGATGTGCAAGTACCGGTGCTCGCCTCCAGCGGCTGGGCCGACGGCTACTCCAACGCCGTGACGCGGCTGATGGCCCACCTCGACGTGCCCCGGCGCGGCCTGATCGGGCCGTGGTCGCACAAGTACCCGCACCTCGTCGAGCCCGGCCGGCAACCAGTACCGGCGGGGCCTCGAGAAGCGCTTCGCGGATCGCGATCTGCAGATGGGGCGTAGTGAGCACGTCGAATTCGCCGCGCGCGGTGAGAGACGCCCGTGGTACCTCCGAGTGCGGCGGCGTGCCCTGCTGGGTCCGGTTCGAAGGGCTGCATGCTTTCGATCCTGACGCAGCGGTCACTGTGCCGCACGGCCACCAGCCGGCAAAAGGGGAATGCGGCCGGCATCCGCTGGCCAGCCGGGGATGTTGCGGGGGTCGTGGCCGTAGGTGTTGCGCTCACCGATCTGGTCGCGCGGTCGACGACCTGCACCGCGGAATCCTCAGGCACCGAGTGCGGTTAGCGGTCGTCGGCGAGCGCCGCGCTGATCGGTCACGGCCACTGACCGGCACCGGTCTTCGCGCGTATCCGCGCCCGGCAGGGGTACCACGTCGACATCCGAGGACACGACGGCGCGAGGTGTATGGCTCATGCTCCCAGCCGGCGAGCCCGGCCCGGCCGCGAACGATGACCTGCGGGCCCGCCGGCCCGCCGACGTCGACGACGTCACTGTTTTGCGGCACGAGGTGACCGCCTGGGTCCGCGCTCACCAGTTGGCCGGTGATCTCGCCGACGACGTCGAGCTGTCGACCTACGAGGCGCTGATCAACACCGCGAAACGCGCCTACCCCGACGATTCCGCCGGCATAGTGGACCTGCATGCCCACCACCAATCCGACCTGGTCCGCATCACCGTCACCGACCACGGCCCCTGACAGCCACCCGCTCCAGACCCCGGTGGCCTGCACGGACGCGGCCTGCCGCTGATCCGCGCCCTGCCCGATCACGCGGCCATCGACGCCACCCAGCTCGGCACCATCGTGACCATGACGTGGCACCCGATCCCATCGATGCCGCACGCATGACCTGAGCAGGTCGGGCCCACCAAGCCCGACAACCGGCTGCTTCGTCACACGCCTGCGCGCAGGTTCCCGGCGCCGACACGGAGGGTCATCGCCGGACGTAAGTCGGTCGAGCCTGACATGCCCTGTAGTAGTCATGCGTGTTCGGCAAGGTGAGCAGTCTGGCGACGGTCTCAGCCGCCGACCTCGGCGCGCACTGCCGATGTCGGCGATCAAGCTCGCCTTGCACTGAATCGGCGCTGGCGCTTGCGCGCCAGATGGCCGTCCTGGACCTCAGCCGTCCACGGGTGCCAGCTCGCCGCGAAGGTTGATCTTGGTCTCGGAAACGCTCGTTTGTGTGTGGGGTTCGGGCCGCGCGGGATGGCTGCGGGCGTTACAGTGCGAGAGCCGAGGTTCTTCGTGCGTTCCGGTCGGGCGGTGCGCCGCCTTCGCGGCATACCGACCTTGCGCGAGCGATGAAGGGCCTCGCCGCGGGGAGAATGCGGCGCGTTACCTCTTCGTCCAAGAGCGGGCCTGGAAGCACACGTCCACGTCGACACCGGAATTGCCGGAGGATGTGGTGGTGCCTGGTTCGCTGTCGCCTGCTCCGCGCGCGTGTCCGGTTCCTCGTCGTTCTGCCTGGCAGATGGGAGAGCTGGTCATGGATAACATTCGGAACGAGTCGTGGCCGACAGTGCTTGATGAGGTCACCGGGGCGCTGGAAACGTTGATCGCGGCGCTCGACAGCGTCGACGACTCCGCGGTTTTGCTGCACCAGGTGTGTGAGCAGGTGACCCGGGCGGTGCCCGGCGTTGACGAGGCCACCATCACCCTGATCACCGGCGGTGTGCCCACGACCGCCGCGACGACCAGCCAGATCGCGGCCGCGCTGGACCGCGACCAATACGTCGTCGGCGACGGACCCTGCCTGCGGGCCGCGCGCACCGGCACCATGGTGCGAGTGTCGATCGCCGACGCCGCCGAGCACTGGCCGGTGTTCGCGAAAGACTCGGCCAAGGCCGCATTCGGCAGTTTTCTGTCCGCGCCGCTGGTGATCAGCGAGAAACACGCCGGCGCGGTCAACTGCTACAGCGTCCGCGACCACGGCTTCGCCGAGCTCGACGAGAAACTGCTCGACCTCTACACCACCGCCGCCACCGCCGCCCTGCGCGCCCACAACCGCTACAAGCACGCGCACGAGACCACCGAGCAGCTCCGCACGGCGCTGACCAGCCGTGCGGTGATCGATCAGGCCAAAGGCATCCTCATGGCCCTACGCCGGATCTCTGCGGACGAGGCGTTCACCCTGCTCGTCGAACAGTCCCAGCGGGAGAACGTCAAACTGCGCGACTTCGCCGCTCGGTTCGTCAGCCACGCCACCGGCGTGACACCCACGACGTGAACCAGCCCGTGGTCGCTGCTGCGTTCCAACGACGCGGAGGCGAAGAAAGATGCGGCCCGGGGTCCGGGCCGCATTGGCGGGCACGGTGAGCCCCGGCTGCAGACCGAGGTGACCGCCGCTGGCCCACAGGGCACATCGTGAACCGGGCGGGCTGGCCTCGACGATACGACCTCGGCACGGCCACGCTCCGTTTGCTCTCACGCACCTCGGAGCCGAAGTGGTGCCCGTCCGCCTGACTGCCGAAGAGCGGGGAGCGTTACCCGAGCTCTGGCTAGCCGTGGCCATCAGCGCGGCGCCGCCCGGCCGCGTCGAACGTGAAGGTCAGCACCACACCATCCGCCCTCGAGGGCGAGCACAGTAACTGCGGCCGGCCGGTAATCGCCGACCGAATGTCCGGCACCGATCAAATGCCGCCGCTCCTGAGCGAGGCCAGCCTTTACAGCGCCGGGCGCTACTCGTGCGAACTACCGTACGGCCGCTGCGAAGCGCCCTTGTAGCCCTCCGCGGCCTCACCAGGATCCGGGCCGATTTCCTCGCCCCGGCAGGTGGTACTGCTGCCCGCGCCGAACGGCGAGCCAGGCTCCATGTCTGTGTCCGAGAGGGTGCCGGTGGGTGAGTAGTCGCGGTGGGGGTCGGGCTCGGGGTCCGGCTTTTCGCGGGCTTTCCTGGCACCCTCGGCGGCGGCGCCGCCCTCGGTGTCGATGTCCTCGGACCAGCCGTGCTGGTCTTCCTGGCCGGCCATGATGCGCTCCTTTCGGCCGGAATGGGCGGCGGCCCGTTCCCGGCGCCTACCCGGCCCGGAGGTGACCAAACGCCCGGCAATTTCAGGGCGATGCAGACGACGCCCCTTGGTCACTCCTCTCCCGCCCCGGGCATGGGCGGTCGCTAGCGGCTGCCGGGGCCCCTGGCCCCACCTTTTGCCTCGCCCTTGCCGTTGCCCTGCTTCTCGTTGTCCATCGCATCCTCGGCGTGCGGTCCGCCGTGAGCGTGGCTGACGCCCCCTCCTGCTCGGCGCGCGGGCGGCGGCCCGGCCGGCACGGGCTCAGCGGCGTGCTGCGGTGTCCCCGCCGTAGCGGTCGCCACGGTTGGCATGGCAGGCGTCGACGGCGACGGAGTCGGAGGAGACGCAATCACGGGCGCGCGGTCCGAGGTGGGGTCCGTGGTGTCCGACCCGCGAACACTGCTGCGAGCATCGCCGCGATGATCGCCGCTGCAACACCGCCCCCGTTACCTTTTTCGTGTGCTCCCACCAGGGAGTTGTGGTCACCAGGCCTGGCATGACTTACGCCCCCAGTCGAAGGCATGATCCGGGGGGTGGTGTCACCGGGTCTGGTGGCATCGAGGGACCGCTGAATAGGGACACGGCCGCCAACTGGTAGGTCTCGTCGTAACGTGGGTGCCGGCCATCGATGCTCGACCAGTGACCACGTCCGACGACCGAATGGCACGGTGGATGAGCAGCGATTTCGGGGTGTTCCTCGGCCTGGACGTCGGCAAGGACGCCCATCACGCGGTCGGTCTCGACCCAGACGGTAAGCGGCTGCACGACGGGCCGCTGCCCAACAGCGAGCCCAAGCTGCGGGCCTTGTTCGACAAGCTCGCCCGGCACGGTCCGCTGCTGGTCGTGGTGGACCAGCCGGCCACGATCGGGGCGTTGCCGGTCGCGGTCG
>NZ_JBFBAF010000068.1:0-15457 GCF_040682095.1 Amycolatopsis sp. NPDC051372 | reverse complement strand
CACGGTGAAGCCCCGGTCACCGTTGTGGTGACCGGGGCTTCACCGTGTCAGCGCGGTCAGCGGTCGCGCCACGCCAGCGGGGACAGTGTGGCTGCGGCCTCGGCGATACGGCGGGCGGTCTCGGTCGCGAGGCCCTTGCGGGCGGAGTCGATCCAGCCGGCGACGCGCTCGACGCCGATGTCGCGGTACTCGACGGCTTGGAGAAGCATTTCGAGCTTGTCGGCGTCCTTGGCGCACTTCGCCTCGAGGGTCTGCCGGGTCTCGTACTCGTCCACCGCGGTCCGGACCATGGTGCGGGAGGCGTCCGGCAGGGAGGCTGTCTGGTCGGCGGTGATCTCGCGAGGGTCGGGCTTGCTCAGGTATTTGGCCGCGGTGTGCGGGATGTCTCCGGTGCGGGTCTCCTGCGTGTCGTGCCAGAGCGCGAGGAACGCGGCCCGCTCCGGGTTCGCGCCCTCTTCCGCCGCGAGCAGCGCCGCGATCTGTGCCGCGCGCATGCTGTGTTCCGCGACCGACTCGGGGTCGCGGACGCCGACGTGCCACCACCCCGTGCGGCGGATGCGCTTGAGCAACCCGAGCTCGTAGCCGAACGCGGCGAGTGCGGTGGGCTCGTCTGGCATGAGGTGTTCTCCCTATCGGTCGGCGAGACGCAGAGCGTAGTGAAGGCCGGCGACCTGGTCGCGTCCGTCGCGCGTGAGCACGTCGGCGGACGTGAGCACCTCTAGCGCCTCCGACAGTGCGTCGCGGGCGGCGGAGCGTTCGGTCAGTAGAGCGGGGCGGCTGGCCACGAGCGTGTGCACGGTGTGCAGGTTGAGCGGCAGGTGAGGCGAGGTCGGGTCAAGGCGACTCACCAGGTGGTGGAACAGCCGCACGCCGGCCCAGGCCCTGGTGTCGTCCGCGGCCATGAAGGCGTCGTCGGTCTGGTCGTCGTGGAGCTCGCCGATCCAGTGCGCCCAGTAGTTGAGGTTCGCGAGCTCGGCGCGCGAACCGGTGGTGCGCGTGACGAAGTCGTGCAGGTGGGAGCTGTCGCCGGTTGAGGCGAGCGCGACGGACGCCGAGCGGGCCTCGAGCAGGCTGGTCACGTCGCCCTCGGCGATCGGGCGACGGCCGGCGCTTGCCCATTCACCGCGCAGCCACTCGGCCACCTGGCCGCGCTGGTCGAAGCCGAGCAGATACACCGCTTGTCGACGCAGTAGCGCCGCGTCGGTGTGCACGCCGCGTTCGGCGACGGTCATCAGGTGGTCGAAGAACCGGGTCCGCTCGGCGGCGCCCATCGTGGGCCCGGGCGCGACCGGTCCGCGGCGTGGCACCTTCGCCGTGAACACAGCCAGCTCCTGCGGCAGGTGCCCGGTGAAGGGCCACGTGATCAGGTTCGTGAGCGTCTTGCGGTGCACGCTCGCGGCCAGCGGATGCACGTCGGGGTCAACCCACGCGTCGCCGGCGGCGATGCCGGTCGACAGAACGAGATCGGCCTCGACGGCGGCGCGCAGGTGCCGGCCAGTGGACGGGTGCGCGCCCAGTCGGGGTAGCCGCGCGGACAACCGGACGAAGTCCCCCGCTGGCATCGCGGACAGTGGCCGCCGCCCGGACTCCCACCCTTGGACGGTGCTCCCGTCCACCGCGAGACGTTCGGCGAGCCGCTCTTGCGTCAGCCCCGCGGACTGGCGTGCGAGCTTGAGGACGTAGCCGGTCACGATGCCCGTTGAACGGGAACCCTGACTGCCAGTCAGCGTTGTCGGTGCTCCGCTCACGGTCGCTCCAGGTCTGGACGATTCCGGCCGAACCGTACCCGTACTCACGGTCCGTTCTACCTACTCACCTGTGATCGTAGCGTCACTCCACGGGGTTTCGGGATGGCTCTGAGCAGCCAGAACACGACAGGAGTGACCGGTCATGGCAGTGCGGATCATCGAAAGACCAGCGCCGACACCGGCCCTCCGAGCGGCGGACTTCGCGTTGCGGGTGCACGCCGACCCAATGGACGCGAACCGGCGCACCTCGCACCTGTACGCGAAGCGCGAGCTCGCCGATAACACGGTGGACCTGCTGGTCCCGTGGTGCCAGTACGACCCGATCTACCCCGAGCGGCACGCGCGCATCGACATCGAACTGTCCGGCTTCGCCAACGCCGACTGGTGCGTGGGCTGCTGGTACCGGGGGCGTCCCTGATGGGCTGGTGGATCCGCGATGACGGCGACGAGGTCGACACCGATCCGGACACGGGCGCCGTGATCGACGACGAGTAATCGCCGATCCGCCCAAATACACCTCCTGATCTCCCGGCTGCCGCGTTCTGCATCCCGACCCGGCGCGGCGGCCGGGTCCCAACTCTGGCCACTGTCATCTCTGCATCCCCTCGGCAGCGGTCAGGGAACGGGCTTGGCCGGGACGCCGCATCCCCGTGAGGCACCCGGCCAAGCCCCAACCTCGAAGAAGCAACGGAACACGGAGAGTGAGCTAACATGCCCAGCACATGCCCCGACTGCCACGGCTCCGGTCTCGGCAAGGACCGGAAGGCGTGTCCGACGTGCGGAGGGATCGGAGAGGTCTATGGATACGTGCGGTCTGTGCTCCGGGACTGGCTTGCTCACATGGCAGCAACCGTGCGCTGACCTCACCGAGCTGCGCACGATCGAAATGCCGTGCCCCAACGGGTGCGGCGGCGAATGGCACCACCCGGCCGCCGAGAACGACCGCGTCGTGGAAACACCTGACCCGCGCCTGACGCGCGTCCGCGGCCACGCCGACGAGTGCCAGGAGATCGGCGCCGATTTCATCAGCGGCGTGCTGCGCGCGAAGGGCTTCATCAAGTAGCACAGCTGCAGCCCCCGCTGCCTGCGTTCTGCAGGTCGCGGGGGCCTTTTCGTGCCATCAGTCAAGCTCGGTTAGCCAGCCCTCCCGACGGGTCAGCCGCAACTTGCGCTGGTCGTCGGTCTCGTGCTCGATGTGACCGGCCACGCGGCCGTCCGGACCCGGGAGCAGCTTGGGGCCGAGCTTCCACGCCCCGTTTCCGCTGTCGGCCATGATGTCCCACGCGTCGAGGTCGTCGTGCGCCGCGAGCCACGCCTCCCCGCGGTCTCGCATCAACCAACCTCGCACCTCGCCGGTTTCCTTGTGGACGGCGCGGATGGGGCCGGCGTAGGGGCGATCGGACACGGCAGCTCCTCCGCGGGGGGACGTGGTGTCCGACGGGTTGGAACTTCCCCTTCCACCCGCCGGACCCAAGCCACGCTAGAACACGTGTTCGAAACACGCAAGCGTGACCCCTCGGCGTTTCGCGCCGACGGCGCGCGCCATCTGGCACCGTGGTGATCCAGCGGGCCCGGCGGCCTCCCCAGGCAACAGCGCCGGGCCCGCGCCGCACGCTGTGTGCTGTAACGGGCTTCTTGATCAACGCGAGTACAGAGAGCACATTCAGCGACACACCGGGGAGAACGCTTTGTCACCGAGAATGTTTACCGGCATCGTTGCTGCGGTCGTCGCTGTCGTCGGGCTGATCCTGCTCAGCATTAACGTGAATGCCACTACCGAGGCGGGCGGGACGGTCGCGTGCGGTACCGGCTTCAAGACAGACACGTCGCAGGCCGCGCACGATACCCAGGTCGACGCGCTCGCAAACGCAATAGCGCTCGACCACGGCCAGTACGGTCTCGTCCACGTGTCCGACTCCGACGGTTACGTGGCCGCCTGTGACAGCGCGCTCTCTACGCACCGCGGGGTCGGTTTCCCCCTGTTGGGCGTCGGCGTGATCGCGCTGATCGGTTCGGTGGTCGTGCGCCGCATTCCGACTTCGGCCACCCCGACGCAGCAGCTGCAGACGCCACAGCCTGAGCACGCGATAACGCTCCTGCGCTCGAACGGCACGCCCGATGACGAAGAGACCGTCGTGGCCCAGGTGATCGATTCGGTCTCGGCGGTGGAGGCGCAGCATCGTCCCTTCCTCACGACCGCTGAGGCCGGCGTGCTGATGCTGCTCATTCTCTTCGCGGGTGTCTTGCTCGGAGCGTTCGTCCTGCCGAACTTCGGCCTCATCGGCGCCGTGCTCGCTTCCCTCGTGTACATCATCGTGCTCGGAATGACGATCTACCTTCTGGTGCGCGCAGTTCGGGAAGCCCGGAATCAGCCTGCTGCAATCGCCTCAGCCTGACGACACGAAAAAGCCCCCGCGCTCGACCGCCACGAAGGCGGGAGCGCGGGGGCTTTTTCGCGGCTCGGCACAAGCGCCGAGCACGCTAAATCCTTGTGGGCTACGGCGCGGTGGTCGACTCGTAAGTCGATCCGGTCTGGGACTGCATGTAGTACGTGGCCCCTCCGTCGTGGGACCAGGCGTCGGGGTCGCGCTTGGACTGCCAGAGCTCGCGCTCGCCGGAGATGGACGAGCGGTCGATCCACTGGTCCGGCTCGCTGGTGAGCGGGCTCAGCGGCTTGAACTGCAGCAGCGTCTGCACCTTGAGCAGGATTTCTGCGCGCTCGTCGGGGTCGGTGTAGTCGGCGAAGGTGCCTACGATCGTGGTGATGTTGGTGGCGTCGGTGCCGGTGATGCCCTGGTACGCGAGTTCCGCGATCGCGAAGTCGCCGAGTGCTGTCACGAGGTGGTCCTCCTGGTCAGGTGATGCGGAGTTTCCCGGTGGCCGCGACGGGGCGCTCCGGGTTGTCGGGGGTGCGGTGCCACACCTCGTAGTCGCCGCGCTCGAGCACGCGGGCGTTGCCGCCGAATGGGCCGACGAGCAGCCCGACGACGCCGGACCGCAGGTGCGCGGCCGCCGCCCAGTCGCCCTCGAGGGGATCGCCCTGCGCAACGGGGACGATCGCGAGCTCGACGAGCAGGCTGTCGACGTCGACCGAGGTGCCGTCGGGGGTGGTGGCGTTGATCAGGACCTCGACGTATTCGGTCGAGAGGGCGGACTGCTCTTTCATCGCGCCTCCTGGGCGGTCCAGCGGGACGGGAGCAGCGCCGCGCGGTAGCGGCTGGGCAACACGGTCGCGGTGACCGTGATGTCGCGCGGCACGGCGGGCGCTGTGCCGGTGGCGGTGTCCGGCAGGCACGCCACTCGGAGCACGCCGACAACGTCGGCCACGAGGCCGGCCTGCGCGAGGACTTCCGGGAGCGGCGCGACCTGGAGCGCGCCCGCCCGATCCGGTGGCGAGATACCCACGCTCAAGATCTCAGGCAGCGCGGACACCCGCAGGTGGCCGATAACGTCGAGGAGGACGAGGTTTCCGGTTGGCCGCTCAGGCAGTGCAGCGACGCGCAGGGCCGCCGCGACGTCCGTTGTCGCTTGCCCAGTGGACACCGATTCCGGCAGCGCGGCGACGCGCGCGTAGCCGACCGGATCGGGCTGGGCTATGCCGATCGCGGCCGTTTCCGGCAGTGCGGTGGCGCGCGAGACACCGGCGGCGTCCTGCCGTGCGATGCCCACGCGCGGCGTCTCCGGCTGGCCATAGGTCCGCAGGCTGGCGCTTGTGTCGGCGACCGAGGTGCCGATCGGCGGGTCGGCTTCGGTGGTGCCGGCGGCCGTGCCCGCGGTGAGAGTGCGGCTGTTGCCGGAGATGTCGGACAGGTCGGCGCCGGTGGCGAGCGGGTGGTCGACGTAGCTGCCAGCCTTCACCGCTGCCGCGAGAGAGTCGCGCTCGGCGGCGAGCTCGGTCGGCGTGAGCGTGGTGGCCCACTGCCGGACGCAGCGGCCTCGGCCGTTGAACCACTCGGATGCGTCCGACGACGAGCGGCCGCCGATGCTGTAGCCGTCCGGGGCGGACCCGCCGGACGAGGTGCCGCTCGCGCTGTGCATCGTGCCGCCAGGCGTGCACGTGTAGATCGTCGCGGTGGTGCCGGACTGGACGACCGCGATGAAGAGCCAGCTGCCGACGGTGAACGGGTCGACGCCGGCCACGCCGGCCGTGTTCCCGGGGGTGAACACCGCGGGCGTGGTGCCGTCGGTCTTCGTGGCCAACGTCAGCCGCGTCGTGCTGCCCGATGCCGCGTGGCTGCGGAACATCGTGGAGAAGTCGTTCCGGTCGGCCGAGAGATACCACCAGCCGCAGAGCGTCCAGCCGCCCGCGGCTTGCGGGTCGGGCGCGCCGCCGGACCGGCTGACCCGTGAGTCGCCGGTGCCGTCGGCGCCGAATCGGAACGACATCTACCCCGCCTTCCCAGCTATGGCAGGCCGATGAGGAAGGCGCCCTGCGAGTCGAGCGCCGAGGAGAACGGGCCGGACCCGCCTGTCTGGTTGGACCCGAAGTCGGTGAGCGACACCAGCGGGCGGGTCGCGTCCGTGGCCGGCGTGTGGTCGTGCACGACGAGGTACCGGAACGGGCCCGCGGTGAACGGGGCCGGCCAGGTGGGGTCGTCCCAGTCGATCGCGAGCACGGCGGCGCCGAAGCACTCCCACGTGACGGTGCCGTCGGTGACGGTCTGCCCGACGACGGTGGGCCAGGTCGGTGCGCTCGCCCCGGAGGTGCCGGCGGTGACCGCGCGGTACACGAACCCGTTCCCGACGGAGGGACGCACCACCTTGCCGACGGTGTAGGACGTCGACACGGCGGCGACAGTGGCCCAGGAGTTCGCCGCGGTGACGGTCACGGCGACACCGGTGAGCGCGACACCGCCGGCCGTGTAGCCGCCGCCGGTGGCGAGCTCGTTGGTCAGGTCGTCGACGTAGTCGTGCGCGGTGAGGTCAGGCGTGTAGCTCGAGGTGTGGAGGGTCGCTCGCAGCGTGTCGCTGTCGAGGTCGATCTCCTTGTTGAGCACCTTCTTCAGGAACTGCCGGTACGGGGTAGCCACGGGTCAGCTCTCCTTCGGCGCGTCGGGCGCGGGCGGCACGACGGTGATGACGGGGACGCCGTCGGGGCCGAGCTTCGCGAGCGGGATCACCTTGCGGCGCGCGAGGATCGTGGACGCGACCGAGATCGCGAACCCAACGGTCGAGACGGCGATGTTGACCGTGGCGTCGGGGATGACGACCCACCCGGTGGCGACGATCGCGACGAGCACGGCGCGCACGCCCTCGGCGATGGCGACGGGTTCGGTGGTACCGGTCTTGGCCGGCGCAGGGGTGGTCACTGCGCAGCCTCGGCGTTCGCGCCGGTGATCTCGACGGTGCCGGTGATGTTGATGTGCTCGGCCACGGCATCGGTGACAATCTTCGCGACAGCGTCCGGGGTGAGCGTGTTGTCCTTGGACAGCGCCGCGACGGCGGCAGTCAGGCCGGACACCTGGGCGGTGAGCGCGGTGAGCTGATCGTGGAGCATAGCCAGGACGTTGCTGGCGTTGGGGGTGCCGGTCACCTTTCCGCTGGCGTCCTTGATCGTCCAGAGCGCGTTGTACCAGACCTTCGTGTAGATCTCGTCCAAGCTGGGCATGTCGTCCTCCACGGTCGCAGTGAGGTGGTTGCTGGTGTAGCTCTCGTCCAGGTCGACCCCGCCCGCGCTGATGCCCGGGATGGAACCGCTGGAGCTGTACTGGTGGATGTCGTAACGGCCGGCCGCCGCGTCGGGCTTGGCGCCGTAGCGGGCGATCCAGATCACCAGGCCGGGAACACCCCAGGTGTCCGGGCGAAGCTTTTTCGCGAGCGCGTTGTTCAGGTACACGCCCGGCCGGAAGCCTGCCGCGGCGACGCGGTTGAGGAACCGCACCGCGAACGCACGCTTCTGGCTGTCGGGGATGTTCGGCAGCTTCGAGCCCGCCGGGTTGTCCTCGAGGTCGAGCATCGGGGCGCAGCCGTCTGCGCCGAGCCGCCGCACCTCGCCGAGCAGGATGTCGGCCTGCGCCTCAGGAGCGGGACTGGCCTGGACGAAGTGGTAGCCCCCGACGGGGATGCCGACGGACTTCGCGCCGCGCACCTCGGCGTCGCCACGGCCGCCGGCAGGCATGCCGCCGCCGTCGGACAGCTTCACGTACACGAAGGTGACGCCGTCTTGCTTGACGGCGGGCCAGTTCGTGACGGTCTGGAACTTGCGGTAGATGTCGATGCCGAGCGCCATGCTCAACCTCCGGTCGGGGTCGGGGTGGGTGTGTCGGGCGGTGGGCTGTTGGTGGCCGGATAGGTGGCGACGACGCACTGCCAGGTGTCGGCCGCGCCTCCGTCTGCGAGCTGGACGCGGATCTGCGCGAAGCTGCCGCCGTTGGGGCAGAGGGCGTCGGGGTGGTCGTGCAGGTAGGCGACGAACGCGGCTTGGATCTCCTCGACGGTCGGTGGGTCGCCCTTGTCTCCCTTGTCGCCCTTCTCCCCCTGCGCGCCCGGCTGGCCGGCCTCGCCCTGCAGGCCCTGCGGTCCGGCCGGCGGAGGGTTCGTCGCGAAGTAGGCGGCGAGCGAGCCGAAGATCTGCATCGGCGTCGGCCCGGCCGGGGTGATCGGGTTCGCCGCGAAGTACTGCGCGATGCCGCCGCCGAGGTCGGAGAAGGTGACGTACCGGCCCGACAGTGACGCGAGGACCCGCGCGGCCGCGGACTGCACGATCACGTCGGAATCGGGTGCGCTGCCCGGGTTCGGGATCGGCACGGTCGGCTGGCCGCGTGCCTGCAGCTCGGTGTTCGCCTTCTCTCCGGCGGCCTTCGCGGTATCGGCCTGCTGCCGCAACGAGGTGATCGCGGATTCGCTTACGGCCTGCCGCACGTACAGATTCGCGACCGACCAGCCACCGAGGAGGACGATCAGCACAACGATCACGGAGACGGCCACGATGATGCGGGGCCAGAACTTCCGCAGCTCGGTCTTCACCTCGGCGCGCGCAGCACGACGCGCCTCCCTGGGAGCCGCGTCGGCGAGCTCGTGCACGCCGTCCCGAACCTGTCCGAGAGCGTCCTCAGTTCGGTGATCGTCCACGGATTTCCCCGTCCCACGTCGGATCCAGCCGGTACACCAGCCCTTTCAGGGCCGCGTTTTCCTGCACGAGTTTCGTGTTGGCCTTGAGCAGACGGCGGTTGTCGTCCTGCGCTTCGTCTCGCTCGCGCCGGGCATCCGCCATCGC
The DNA here is from genome assembly GCF_040682095.1 of Amycolatopsis sp. NPDC051372. NCBI lineage: Bacteria > Bacillati > Actinomycetota > Actinomycetes > Pseudonocardiales > Pseudonocardiaceae > Amycolatopsis > Amycolatopsis sp. NPDC051372. Next base: position 6,493 of record NZ_JBFBAF010000068.1, on the reverse strand, counting down.
ATCACTGACCAGATCGAGCGCTTGATCCGTGCGCTGCACCACCGGCGCCGCCGGCAGCGCGGCGGGCTCGTCGGGCTTCGCGGGTGCTTTTCCGCGCCGGAGCTTGATTCGCTCCAGCAGGATCGGCGAGTACGCGGTGATCAGGACACCGATCAGGGTGAGGACCCCGAGGAGGATCGCCAGCCAGGGCGGTCCCGCAGTCGGATCGACCTCGTTGGCAGCGAGCAGCACGTGACCCCCTCGTACTCGGCATCACCTCGATCTGTCGCCACCGCGCGGGCGAACCGGAGACACAGCGCCCGGGCCGGAGCCCGCCGGCTGGTTCACGCAGGTGTGCCGAGCACGATCCAGGCACCGCGCCGGCTGGCGTCGATGTCGACGACGTCGCCGACCGTCGGCGTGTAGTGCGCGTACCGCGGAAGGGTCATCACGCTGCCGTCCACGTCCACGTCGACCTTCGTGCCGACGATCGCGGTCACCTTGCCTTGCTTCTTCTGTGCGGCGAACAACTCCTCGAGCCGCTGCCACAGGACGTCGACCATGCCCATCAGGCGTCCCCCTCACGATTCGGCGGGCAGCACGATGTCGGACCGCGTCGAGCAGGTCAGTGACCCGCTGGCGGTGAGTGGGATCGTGACCTTGTCGAGGATGTGGTTCGCGCGACCCAAGTCGTCGTCGTCGAACTCGGTGACGTCGCCGGCGTCGAGCGCGGGATTGACGATCAGGCTGAAGTCCACTTTGCATGATCGGCCCTGGCTCCTGGACAGGAACGTCCGCCCTGTGGCGGTTGCCTGCCCGGAGGAGTCGATTAGCGGCGAGCTGTAGTAGCGGGTCTTCTTCCCGAACGGGCCGTTGATGTAGGTCGGGCTATTCGGGTCGTCGTCCTCGACGACCGCGCGCACGGGGTCGGTGCCGTCGGAGCGCTGGCCGGTGATGACCCAGCGGTTCCAGACGTCGTCGCGGTTCCATTCCTCGTCGGTCGTGAGGACGTTCCCGGCGCGTCCGGTCCGGGCGTACCACACTGGTGCGTCGGCGAGCGTCGGCTGCGGCCGGATGATCGCCTGCCCGATCTGGTCGAAGAAGCACTCGGCGCCGATGGCGTCGGCGAGTTTCTCGACGCCGTCGGACCACCGCTCCTTCTCGATGTCCATCACCGGGGCCACCGTCGTGTCGCCGGTCAGGTCGATCACCGGGTAGTCGAGGCCGAGGGATTCGCGGATTAGGCGCGTGATCTCGGCGACGTTCGTGGCGCCAGCGAGGGTCTGCGTCGGGGCGTCGAACCGGTCCTCAGCGACCCGCTGTGACGGGTCGACGAGGCTGAGGTTCACCGAGCTCTTGCTGTCGGCCGAGCGGCTGCGCTTGGTCTTGTCGAGTGCGAACACACCGAGCGGCACCCACTCCGGCTCGGGAAGTTCGGGGATCACGATGCCGCGCCACAGTGCGCACGTCGATCCGAACGGGGTGAGCAGGTCCCTCGGGTCCGTGGGCCACAGAGTCGGGTCGGTGACGAGTGTCGCCGTGCGCCGAACCTGGCTTCCGGAGTCGACGTCGACCTGCCCGTCGAGGACCGGAACCGTACGGGTGCCGAAGAACGGGCTCTGCACGACGGCCTTCACGTCCATGGTGTGGCTCGCACCGAGGACGTCCCTGGCCCGATCACTCAGATCCCACACCGCGACCGCCTTTCACACCGCGGGCGCAGCGACCTGCACCCACGGGGAGCTGATCTTCAGCCACTTCTGCCAGTCCGCCGCGCCGTCGGGATCCTCGTTCGCATCCGAAAGCGAGAGCCAGATCCCGGGCCCGTAGTTGTGATCCGCGGGCGCACGGAGGAACAGCGGCTGGTTGTCGTCGAGCATCTCCCACAGGTCCGCGGTCGACTGCTCGTCGAACGTCCACAGCTGAATTTCCTCGGTGGACACCCATCCGGACCGGCGCCGCTGCGACACGGTGATCGCGAGCGGATCGTCGATCGCCTGAAACACGCCCTGGCCGGCCTTCTTCCCTCTCAGGGGACGCTTCGCGCAGAAGATCTGCATGGGCTGGTCCGGACGTTTGGGGTGGGTGAGCCACACTCGGTCCAGCGACGGCAGCGTCGCGGCGTCCGACGTCATCGATCCGCCCTTGCGGGACGGGTTCACCAGCACGTACCGCACGAGCTCGTCGACGGGGCACTCGCCGTCGTCGATGACGCACAGCGGCGCCAGCGCCGACGCCGACAGGTCCGTGACGCCGAGCCACGTCGCGCCGTAGGTCGCGCCGTCGAAGTACGAGCCGTCGCTCGACCCGCGCTCGATGGTGACGCCGTCGAGGCTCACCGAGCCACCCGCCGGGAGGCCGGACGCGACGACCTTGACCGTCGCGGACACGCCTGCCGGCGGCGTGCTCAGGTGCACGATCTGCCGCGCGAACTGCCCGATCGAGCGGTTGATGTCGTTGCCGGTCAACCCGGTGGCCGACGTCGTGAGCGTGTTGCCGGACGAGTCGACCCACTGCGCCTGCACCGCGAACGCCGACGCGGCCGACGACAGCTTCAGGTCGAACGCCACGGTGAGGTCGATGCCGGAAGAAACGTCCGTCGGCAGGACGACGCCGCACGAGCCGGCGGCCGCGATGGTCGCCTTGAGGTATGAGCTGCCCTCGGTGGCCGTGCCGTCGGACACCTGCGTGAGCGTCGGTGTGCCGAGGTCTGGCAGCGTGCCGTTGAGGCCCGCCTCGAACGACGGGTTCTGGCAGGCGTTGCGCCGTGTGTCGCCGGGCACCGGGACCGGGCTTCCGCCGCGCACCGGTTCCAGCGTGCCGTCGCGGCGCAGCCGCACGAGGCTCAGGAAGTCGGCGTCGGGCCACCAGGCGGTGACCTCCATGACGCCGCGCTCCGGCACGGGCCGGATGCTGATGCCGCCGCCCGGGTAGGCAGTCGGCGACATCCGGCCGGCCCACCCGCGAATCCCGAACGCGAGCGTGCGGCCGGGCGTGTAGATCCAGTGCGGCGTGCCGCCGGGAATGGGCGGCGGCAGCGTCTGCTGACCGGGTGGCGCCGCCGCGCCGCTGCCCCGGGCGGCGAACGCGGTACGCGCCCATGCTCCCTCAGCCCAGGGCATCGGCTAGTACCCGATCGCAGCGAGCAGCATGCTGACGCCGTTCTGCTGTGCCCGCACGTTCGAGCCGTTGAACACGCACAGCGTCACCGACGCCGCCGTGACGGACTGGATGACGTAAGGGCCGACGTGGCTGTAGTCGACCGAGACTGGCCACGCCATCAGGCACGCATTCGGGAACGGCGTCTTGAAGTTGATCGTCGCGACACCGGTAGCACCCGTGTTGAACGCGGGCACGTACTGGCAGCGCATCAACAGCACCGCGCCATCCGGCACGGCCACACCGGTCATGCCGGGCCCGACGTCACTGGCGAACGCGACGCCGGCCTCCGGTGCCCACGCGTTATTCACGCGGACGACGGAGTCCTTCTTGTCGCCGCGGTTCACGCGGGTACCGATGGCCGCATCCGACGGCAGGGTGCCTGCCGCCCGTGCCAGCAAGACGTCGTAAGAGGTCGGCGCCGCCTCGACACGAGTGCCCGCCCCCCAAGCCAGCGCGGTCGTGCCTTCCTTGCCGCGCACCACCGTGACCGTGTTCGAGCTGGACGCGTGGGCCGTGACCCACACAACCTCGTAGACGCCGAGGGTGTCGTCGTGCAGCACCAGCGGAAGGTACTTACCGTTGGTGCCGTAATCGGTGTCGAGGCCGACGAAGTCGACACTCTGCATCGTGGTGCTCGACGACGTCGCGGCGCTCAGGAGCGCCGTCGAGAAGTAGTCGCGTGTGGCGCGCTGCTCGAAAGCCACCGGTCCTCCTATGGTCTGCGGCCGCGGCTGAACGCGGCACCGGAATCGTGGTCTGCTAACTGGATCCGCGCATCGACGAGCGGCACCAGTGCCCCGCCGATGTCGAGTGATCCTGTGATCTGGAAGGGCCCACCGAACGACGACGTCACCGAAAGCGGCACCTGCCCGCTCTGGGCAATACCGCCGGTCGCGTACCGCCGCAGCAGGTCGAATCCCATCCGCCGAGCGGTCTCCTCGAGGAGGGCGAGAGAACGGTTCGAGCGGTTGATCGGGATGTACGCCTCGTCGTCGCGGACGCGGTCGCCGATGATCCGCCAGGTGTTCGGCGGAACGATGGATGCGAGTCCACCGCGCATCGGACGCGGCTCAATCCCACCGCCGGCGAACGCCTTCATAATGCCGCCGGCGGCCAGACCCGGGATGTTCGTCTTGCCGCCGGCGCCGACCGGCACGCCCTGCGAGTTGTACTTGATGGTGACCACCGACGTGCGATTCCGGGCGACGTCGTTGATGTACGCCTCGGCCGCCGGCCCACCACTAGTGGTGACCCGGATGGTCCCGTCCGGAAGGTGCTCGACCTTGAAGCCCAGCGCCTCCAGCTTCGTGATCGCGTCCTGCGTCAACGCCTGGGTGATGACGGTCTTCGAGTCCGGAACCGAGATCACCTTGCCGCGCAGGATGTCCGCCGCGGCCTGCGCCGCCGGCATCCCCGGCTGCGTCACCTGAGTAGCGACCAGCGACGGCACCAGGCCGTACTGAGTGGCCAGCGCGCCGGCCTGTTCCTTCGTCAGTCCGAACTGGACTGCCGCGTCGATAAACGCCTGACGGGTCGTGTACGCCGAATCGGCGACCTTCCCGAACGAGGTGGTCAGGTCGTCGCCGGCTTCACGCGATGCTTCGAACGTCGACGTCGCGAGCGTCGCGGCCTGGCTTGACAGGTCGTTCAGTGTGGACTGCAGCGTGCGCCCGTTGGCGCTCGTGGTGAGCAGCTTCCCCGACGAGTCGAGCAGCGCGGCACCGTAGCCCTGGGTCTTGTCGATGCCCTGCGAGATCGTTGCGTTCAGCCGAGCGATGGTGTCGTCCACAGCAGCCTGCGCGTTCGCGACGCCGATCGTGCCACCGGACAAGGTGTCGAACGCCTGCTTCAGCGCGCGGGCCTTGTCGTCGGCTGATGCGGTGCTGCTGGCGAGCGTGTCGACGGCGTCCGTGAGGCTGGCCGCCGCCGGCTCAGTAATCCGCATCGACGTCGCGAGCTCGCGGTTCTTCTGCGCCGCCTCGCGCGCTTTCGCGCTCTGGTCGTCGAGGGTGTGCAACAGGAGGTCCGCAGTCTGCGCGGTGATGTCCATGACCTGGTTCGAACCGGAGTTCGTCTGCTCGAGTTCGGTGTGGGCCTTGATGATCCCCTGCAGCTTGCCTTTCAGCTGGTCGTAGGAGTTCCCCTGGTTCAGCACGGCGTCGGTGACGCTGTCGACGGAGACGCCGAGCTTGTTGGCCTGGTCGAACGCCTTGGCGTCCTGCAGGTTCTTGGAGACGAGTTCGCGCGTCGCCGTGGTAGCCGCGCCGCTCTGCTTGTCGAGGGACTGCGACAGTTCGTCGACCGCGGACTTGTGCTCGGCGGCCTTCTGCGCGGCGTCCTGCTGATGCCCGGCGAGAAGCGACAGCGCCACACCGGCGCCGGCCAGCGCGATCCCCCACGGCCCTCCCAGCGCCGACACGAGCCCGCTGGCGGCGGTCTTGATGCCGGTTCCTGCGGCCGCCGCTAGGCCCACAGCCGTGCGGAACCGGTCGGCACCCGACGAGGCCGTGACGAAGGAATCGCGGATCGTCGACAGGCCCGACGAGCGCTCGACGACCGTGCCGATCGCCGCGCCCATCGCGCTGATCGGCGCGCCGGTCCCGGCCGCGGCGTCCCGGATCGCGACAGTCTGATCCCGGAAGTTCCGCGCGGCCGCGACCGCCGGGATGGCCGAGGTGTTGAACGCCGCGGTTGCGCCAGCGAGGCGGCCGACGGATTCGCCAGCCTGCTCGGCGATGCCCCGCTGGACGCCGATCTCGTCAGAGAACTGGCGGACCGTGCCGACCGCCCCGGAGAGCCCTGAAACGACCGCCCGCACGGGCGCGGTGATCGTCGACACCGCGCGGCCAAAGATGCCGGTCTTGGCCCCCGCGTCCTCGGCGTCCTTGCCGACGCCGCTCAGCGCACTGCGGAGCCCCGACAGGATGCTCGGGCCGACCTTGAGCGCCAGAAACGCGACCGCAGCGGTCTGGACCGGGCCGGGCAAGTCGGAGAACACGCCCGCGAGGAACTCGACAGCATCGGCAAGCGGCTCGACGACGTTCAGCGCGAGTTTCGCCGCGTCATAGCCAAGCTCGAGCCCCTCGCGGAATGCACCGAGCGGACCGTCGGCTTGCGCCACGCTCGACGCGATGCGACCGACACCGCGCGCGAGCGGCTCGGCGACGTCCACGGCTTCGCGCAGCGTGCCCGTGAACCCCTCGACAGCCGTGATCGCGATGTTGATCCCGTCGTTGACGACGTCCTTCGCGCCGTCTGCTAGCTGTAGTGACCATGGACGTTGTTGACGTGTGAGCGGCGCGTCGGGTTGATCATGACGAAGACCTCGGTGTGTGGTGGTGGTGTCTGACGC
>NZ_JBFBAF010000067.1:0-19175 GCF_040682095.1 Amycolatopsis sp. NPDC051372 | reverse complement strand
ACGAACGCTGCCACCCCTTCATCTGGACCAAAACCGCCGACGAGATCCTCAAGAAGTCCAACCGTCAGACCACTTCAAACACAGACCACTAGGGCGTGGCTGACAATCATCGTGTGGCTGCTCGGCTGCTGTGGGTCGTGTCGCGGTTTCAGTTGCTGTCGGGCGACCAGTGGGCGTTGATCGAGGACTTGCTGCCGGTGCGTACGGGCAAACGCGGTCGTCCGTTCTCGAATGCGCGGGCGATGGTTGAAGGGATCATCTACCGGTTCCGCTGCGGGATCGTCTGGCGGGATGTGCCGGCGGTGTTCGGCCCGTGGCGGACGATCTGGACCTGGCATCGTCGGATGGCGGGGGAGGGCACGTGGGACACCGTGCTGCAGCGGTTGCTCACTGCTACTGACGCGGCCGGGCTGGTGGATTGGGCGGTGTCGATGAATTCCACGATCGGGAGGGCGCACTCCGGGCCGCGGCCGAGATCATCCGCCGCCACGGCCACAAGCCTGCCGACATGGTCTGGACGGACATCGAGCCCGTGGCCATCGCGGCGGCGGCGGTCAACGGCGTGGTCTGGGATTTATTGGCTGGATCGCAGAAGCTGCGTTATCCGGATTGGTGCACCGGTGGTGATCACCGGCTCACGGTTTGCCAGAACGAACAGTGATGTTCGGCCTCGAAATCGACTTGCCGCGTGCCGTCCGTGGACAGGGATGGTAGCGGTGTTGCTGCTCGATATGCGGGCCATGCCGGAGATCCGTCGCTGTTCGGATTGCCGGTTTTCGCGAACGAGGTCCAGTAGCTGATCAGCGTGTGGGGCAGTGCGAAATGGGCGGGGCTGGGCGGTGCCGTTCGGGGTCCGGCGAAGCTCCCGTCGAACAGGTAGGGCAGTTCCGCGCCGTGCGCGGCACCCATCGGAAAGTTCCCGATACTCTGCCCGTCGTCCTGGGCGATTTCGTAGGCGTAGACCGGCGCATACCGGGCGGCGGCGGCGAGCGGTGTTCCGCAGGAGCCGAGTTTCGCACCCCAGTCGGTCAGCACGGTTGCCAGCGCGATACCCGGTGTCGGGTAGTTGTCCGCGGGTACTCGGCGAGCACTCTGTCCACATCGGTTCCGAACACTTGTCGGAGGATCGCCGGGTGGTTTTCCGGGGTCGCGGGTCGTCCTCGGGCGTCGTTGTCCAACGCGACGAAGGGGCGCATCTCGTCGCGGATCGTGCCTTGCACGAGGGGGATGCCCGCGGCCATTCCGCTGCGCAGCGCGTCGAGCGGTTGTTCGGGGAGGACGGGGGGTGCCGGTGACTGGTGTCCAGGGCATGTCGCGCAGCCGGCCGGTGGAACTGAAGGCCTGGTCGTCGTCCAAGCCGACGAGGTCGGCGACGGGCTTCGCACGCAGGCATGCGGCGACGTCGGCGGGAGCGCTACAGCCAAGTCTGGCCTCCGTGCCGGCGCCGCGATCCTGAGCATGCACTGTGGACACGAAGGAATTGCCGCAGGGGCCGGCTTTGGACGATCGCCTTGTCGAACAGGCCGCGAGCGCGCGGTGAGGCGAGTTGGGCGCACAAGCTGAACGCGCCGGCGGATTGCCCGAACAGGGTGAGATTGCGCGGGTCACCGCCGCCGTGATCCCCGAAGGGGCGAGCGGAAGCGCTCGCCTTACGGTTTTGGTGGCAGGGCAATGGATTCAAGGATGACGAATCCGGCGCCGACGAGACGAGCCCGGTGCCCTGGCCGACTGACTGGACACGATCGCAGGTGCGCCAGTCATGTCCGCGCGGCTGCGCATCAGCAGTGGGTGTCCGAAACCACCGACACCGAGCTTGCCCCGTTCCCGGTGACGGCAGGTCGGTGGCGTTGCGAGGATCTCATCCAGCACGTAGACGGCTTCGCGGTCGGTGGCCGGGGTGACCTTCGTGCCGTGGGTCGCGTGCAATTTCCGAGTGGCGAGAGACGGGAGGACCTTGGGGGCAAACGTGGCGCAACGCTCACTTCTCGGCGGTGCGCCTGACAGACCGGAGGTCGATCTCCACACCGACGAGCAGGGCGAAGTGGCCCACCCAGAGCCACGCGAGAAAGACCACCGTCGTGCCGAGCGCGCCGTACCCACCGTAGCCAGTTGCGAAGTTCGCGTTGTACCAGGAGAACGCGCCGGAGCCGGCGAGCCAGAGCAGCACGCCGATGACGCCGCCCCGGCTCACCCACGCCGCCGACCGGTGCGGGGCTCCCCGAGCAGCGGGCAGCCCTCGATGCAACAGCGCGAAGAAGATCAGGAGCACGAGGAACAACAGTGGCCAACGCACCACATGCCAGAGGACCGCGACCAGGTCGGGCAGCCCGACCGCGCGCTCAAGGGCGCCGCCGAGCGGACCGCTGGCCAGCAGCGCGAGAGTGATCCCGGCCAGCATCGCGAGCATCAGGAGGGTCAGCGGAAGCCGCGAGAACTTGGCGACCCAGGGCAATCGGGTGTCGGGCACACCCCGGATCGCGCTGATCGCGCGTTGACAGGCGGCGACATACCCCGAGACCGCCCACACGCTCGCGAGCAGCCCGACCCCCACGACGGTTCCGGCCGCGGTGCGTTCGTGCAGGGCGTCGCGCCGAACCGGGCCGACCCCGGCGGCGCCGGCCGGGAGCAGCTCGACAAGCCCGTCAACGACCGCGTCGGTGTCCGGAGTGGAGCGCAGGGTCAACTCCAGAATTCCGACCAACACGATGAGCGCCGGGAAGATCGCCAGCAAGCCGAAGTAGGTCAGTGCTGCGGCACGGTCGGGTAGCTGGTCCTCGGCTATGACCCGCAGAGCGGCCTTTACGCGACTGCGTAGCGCGCGAAGCAGCGAACCCCAGCTTGTCACGTGCTCAGGCACCTCATTTCGCCCATCTGCAAACGCCGCTACGCCCGCACCACCGCCGACGTCCATACACCCGAGCGATTCAACCGCACCGGCGACCCGGAGCCTCTGATCGTCGAACGGCATATCGCCACCTCCAGTTAGAAGGTCGGTAGCGCATGCCGGCCTACGACAGTTACGTCGCCGCCTCTGGACGGATGACGAGCACGGGACACTGTGCGCGCCGGACCAAGAATTGGCTCGTCGACCCCAGTAGCAGCCCCTTGAATCCGCCCCTGCCTCGGCTCCCGACCACCACCAGCTGCGCGTGCTCGGACTCCTCCAGCAACGCGTCCCGGGGGTTGTTACGCACCAGCCGGCGACGCACCTCCACGTCCGGGTGTTCTTCTTGCCAGCCTGCCAGCCGCTGTGCCAGCAGCCGCTGCTGATCTGGCTCGATGGATTCCCACTTCGGCATCAACCGCGCCATCCCATACATGTACTCATCGGTGATGTCACTCCATGCGTGCACCGCGACCAGCTCAGCACCGCGGAACGACGCCTCCTCGAAGGCGACGCCGACCGCCTGCTCGCTGTTGAGGCTGCCGTCGACCCCCACGACGACCGGCCCCTCCGACGGCACCGTCTCATCCCTGCCCCGAACGACCGCCACCGGGCAGTGCGCCTGGCTCACGACCGTCGCCACCGCCGAGCCGACGAGAATCCCGCCGACCGCGCCCATGCCGCTTCCGCCAAGCACGACCATCCGTGCGGTGCGCGACAGGCCGACCAGGAGAGCCGCAGCCGATTCGGGCACTATTTCCATGGTGACAGTGAGCGAGCTGTCCACCGAGAGCGCGACCTCGCGGGCTTCGGAAACAATGCTTTCCGCAAGGTGCTGAGCCAGGGTGCCCACGTCATCCATCCCCGCGATGTCGAGGTCGTGAAATCGGATGACGAATTCCAGGCCGTGCGCGATGAGCAGATCCAGGTTGCGCTCAGAGGCCATGGTCGCCGCCCACCGCACGGCTTCCACGGCGCTCGGTGAGCCATCCGTTCCGACCACCATCGTGCGCGCCCATATGGTCATGCCTCTCACCTTCCCTCTCCGTGGTCTCGCCGCTGACAACGCCGGACACAGCCGAAGCGAGCAGCAGAGTCGCGAACTGCTGGTTGGTGCCGTCGTCGTACTGGTCGCCGAGGTGCCACGCCGCCGTGGACTTCGGCGGCGCTCGATCACTCACCCGAGCGGTACGGAAGCTCCAGCGTCGGCAGGTTCCTTGTTCGTGACATCCGGTTGCGTGTGGTGGGCGTGGGGTCAGCGACCGGGTTTCGCGGCTATGTCTGCTCGGCGCGGTTGGAAGGCGGCTCGGAGCTCGGCCGCGAACAGTTCGGGTTCTTCCCACGCGGCGAAGTGGCCGCCTCGCCCCGCTGCGTGGAAGTAGTCGAGGGTGGGGTATGCCTGTTCGGCCCAGCTGCGCGGGGTTTGCCAGATCTCGCCGGGAAACGTGGTGAAGCCGACCGGGACGCCGACGCCGGGTGGCGGCGCCGGGTTCTGCGCGGCGGGTGCATCGGGTCCGTAGGCCTCCCAGTACGAGCGGGCGGCCGAGGCGCCGGTGCCGGTCAGCCAGTAGGTCGTGATGTTGTCCAGGACGTGGTCGGGGGTCAGGTTGCCGGAGGGCTGCCCGTCGAGGAAGGCGCGGGCGATCTTGTCGTAGGCGTCGGTGTCGTGGTCGAGCATCCAGGCGGCGAGGGCCGCGGGCGAGTCCAGGAGCGCGTAGCCGATCGTCTGCGGCCGGGTGGACTGCTCGACGAAGTAGCCGTTGCCGCTGGTCTGGAAGGTTTTGATCGCGGCCTGCGCGGCGCGTTCCTGCTCAGTGCCGGCAGGCAGGGCGGCGGGGTCGTTGAGCGCGGGCACGAGCAGGTTGGTGTGGATGCCTACGAGTCCGTCGGGTGCCTGGCGGCCCATCGCGTCGGTGACGCCGGCGCCGACGTCGCCGCCTTGGGCCACGAAGCGGGTGTAGCCGAGGCGGCGCATCAGCTCCGCCCAGGCGCGCGCGGTGCGGCCGAGGTCCCAGCCGACCTCGACTGGTTCGGCGGAGAAGCCGTAGCCGGGCAGGGACGGCACCACGAGGTGGAACGCGTCCTGGGCGAGGCCGCCGTGGTTGGTCGGGTCGGTCAGCGGACCGATTGAGTCGAGCAGCTCCATGACCGAGCCGGGCCAGCCGTGGGTCATGATCAGCGGCAGCGCGTCGTCGTGGCGCGAGCGCACGTGCAGAAAGTGGATTTCCACACCATCGATCTCGGTGGTGAACTGCGGCAGCGCGTTCAGCCGCGCCTCGACCCGGCCCAGGTCGTACCTGCTCGCCCAGTACCCGCAGACGGCCCGCATGGCGGCCAGCTGCGCGCCCTGCGTCCGGTCCTCGACGAGCTCCCGGCTCGGCCATCGAGTCGCGGCGAGGCGCCGCCGCAGGTCATCGAGTGCCTCGCGCGGTACGGACACCGAGAACGGGCGGATGGCATCGGTTCGCTGCTCAGCAGTCGTCGCCACGATTGACCTCCCGAAGCGCACGTGAACGCGGCTCCGCAGACTGGCATGTGTTGGGAGGACACGGATCACCCCTCAGAGATGATGCCGCGCCCGACAGGCGCAGGCATCGTTCCCCTCTCGAGGCCGCAGCGTCCGGGACGAATCCGGGCCGGGCGGCGAAACCGGCGGGACCTGGCTGGTCGGCGGTTTGAAGCCGCGCCGATCGCGCTGCCAAGTGAGGCGACGATGAGCACGAGCGAGGACCGCGGTGGCGGCGCGAGCGGACAACCCGATCGGCAGGCGGCGTGGCTGGGCAGCGACGATCTGCGTGAGGGGCACGCGGACGTCGGCGATGTGCGGCTGCACTACGTGGAGGCGGGCGAGGGGCCGTTGATCGTGCTGCTGCACGGTTTCCCCGAGTTCTGGTACGGCTGGCGGCTGCAGATCGAACCGCTCGCGGCGGCCGGGTTCCACGTTGTCGCGCCGGATATGCGCGGCTACAACCTGTCCTCGCGGCCGAAGGAGTCGAGGCCTACGATACCGAGCACCTGACCGCCGCTCTCAGCGGCCTCATCCGAAAACGCGGCGCCGAGAAGGCGCTGCTGGTCGGGTACGCCTGGGGCGGCACCGTCGCCTGGGTGACGGCCATGAGCCACCCCGAGGTCGTGGACCGGGTGGCTGTCCTCAACGCGGCTCACCCGCGCAAGCTGTCGGAGGGATTGCATCACCCCGGCCAGCTCCGGAAGTCCTGGTACTTCTTCATGTTCGCTCTCCCAGACCTGCCCGAGTCGGTCGTGCACGCCAACAACTGGCATTTCTTCCGCCACTTCCTCCAAGACGCGAACCCGGCCTACCCGCCGGAGGAGATCGACCACTACGTGCAGGCGTGGTCGCAACCGGACGCGGCGACCGGGACTGTTGGGGCGGCGCTGCAGAGGCGGTGCGCAGAAGGGGCGCGCCGGGCTGGCGGGGGCGTGGCCTCGACCTAGGTGTGCTGCTGTCGTTGGTGGTTGACAGGTTGGGCGTGGGGTTGGGTCTTCTGTAGCAGCCTCTCATACGGGGTTTGGCCGGCGAGGCCGCCGTGGGGCCGGTGGAAGTTGTAGTAGTCCTCCCATTCCTTAGTTTCTCATTGAAGGCGCCGATGTCGCCGAGGACGACGCCGTCGAGCAGGCGGTAGAACTCTTCGGCGTCGATGCGGTGGGAGCGTTCGATGCTCCTGTGTTTGTCAAGCAACGCTCGGAAGGGCTGGCTCTGGGTCGACCGTCGCCGATCGCGGAAGGTTGGCGTAGATCTCGCGGGCGATGTAGCGCTTGAGGCGGCGGACGATCTCGCGTTTGGTCAGTCCTTCGGCGGTCCGCCGGTCGACGTAGTCACGAGTTGGGCTGGTGACCGCGCATGCGGACGATTGTCACGATGTAGAGAGCGCTGTTCGCGGCGCGATCGCCGCTGCGGCTGAGCCGGTGGCGGCCGGTGGTGCGGCCACTATTGACTGGTTGTGGAGCGACTCCACAGAGTTTGGCAAAGGCTACCTCGCTACGGATGCGCTCGGCGTTGTCGCCGGCGGTGACCAGGAATTGCCCAGCCAACTCGATGCCCACCCCGTGAAGTTCGACGAGTTCCGGCGCGGTGGAGCGGACCAACGCCTCGATCTGCTTGTTGAGCGTTGTGATCTCTTCGTCCGATGCCTTCCAGTGGCGTGCCAGGTCGCGTAGCGCTGTTGTTGCTCCGGCCGTGAGCAACTGCTCGGGTGCGTCGATCAGAGTGAGGACGTCATCGGTTTCTGGGCCCAGTTGCAGGCATCGGTTGATCAGGGTCCTCTTGGTCAAGGCCACGAGGTCCTCCCGTAAGGGCGAGGGCGCACCGATCATCACGCCCCAGAGGGTGTTGAACGTCTGAGTCCGGGCCTTGACCGCGCTGGTTCGGATGATTCGGAGGGTTCGGATCGCCATCGACGACGCCAGATTTGGCTTTTGGGGTCGCGGTCGATGGTGTGGACACGCAGGATCCGCACCTCTACTACACGTCCGGCCAGGTCAGGACTCACTTTTCCCACATGTTTCCAGCGGTAGATCATGGATATCTCGACCTTCTGCCTCGAATGTGGCGGCCACAGCTTCTCCTTGTCCGGCATCATTCGATTGAAGAGGTCAATCTCGACATGTGAAATCTCCCATTCCAAGCCAGGTCCGCCTTTAGTGATAACCAGTGCCGAATTGCTCTTCAAGCTCTGAACGCTTTCAAGGTGAATTTGAAGTAGTAGTTCTCGTGTGTGCCGACCAATTTGTCAGCCCACGTCTGCGCCGCATCTTCGGTCCGACGTAGGCGCGACCGTCGCGATCCACGTGTCGAGCGGTTTAGTCCGTTAGCAATTCCGACCGGCCCGTTGCCCTTCTGTGGAACGTGAATCAGATCATCGGCATCCCCCAGTTCGCAGTTGTGCACCAGGACCGCAGTACGAATTTTCCTTGCAAACGTGAGCAGCAATTCCTTGGTAAGCTCCGCTGCAATTGCGGATCTTTTCTGGTCGATCCTGCTGACCAATAGGCGCAACCGATCGTTTCGACGGGCCGTGCGCTCGAACTTCGCGAGAACGCGATCACCGGATAAGGTGATCACAGTCGATCATCCCGGCCGGTCAGTATCGTTGACCCGTGACCGACCGAGCAGCTGAGCGCGGCCCCAGGACGACGGGCCTCGACCTGCACCTGGGCCGGCTCGACAGGAACGTGCGGGCCTGCCTCATGGACGCGGTCCGCGACGCGATCCGCGCCGGCCGGCTCGCGCCCGGGGCCCGGCTGCCGTCGAGCCGCGCCCTGGCCGCGGACCTCCGGGTGGCCCGCAACACCGTGGTCCGGGTCTACTCCGAGCTCATCAGCGAGGGCTGGCTCACCGGGCTTCAGGGTTCCGGCACCGAAGTTTCGGAGCGGGTAGCCGAATTCGTCGGCGAACGAGCTCGGCCGCGGCCGGCCGACACCCGCTCGCGGCCAGGGCACGATCTGCGGCCCGGCCATCCGGACCTGTCGTCGTTCCCGCGCGACGAGTGGATTCGCGCAGTGAAGAAGACGGTCGGCACCGCGCCGTTCGAGGCGTTCGGCTACGCGGATCCCCGCGGCCGAGGCGAACTCCGCGACACTCTCGCCCGGTACCTCGCGCGGGCCCGCGGCCTGCGTGCGCATGCCGGCGACGTCGTCGTGTGCAGTGGCGCCGCGGAGGGGTTGCGGTTCGTCGCGGCCGCGCTTGCGGCGACCGGGGTGACGCGCGTGGCCGTGGAAGAGTTCGACCTGCCGAGCCAGCGCCGCACGTTGGCCGACGCCGGGCTCGAAACCGTTCCCCTCGGCGTCGACGCGGGCGGCGTCGACCCCTCGGTACTCGAACGGTCATCGGGGATCGGCGCCGTTCTGCTTACCCCCTCACACCAGTTCCCCCTGGGTGTCGCGCTGCGGTACGACCGGCGCGCCGCGATCGTCGAGTGGGCCTGCCGACACGGCGCGCTGGTCATCGAAGACGACTACGACGGCGAGTTCCGCTACGACCGGTCCCCCGTCGGCGCGCTGCAGGGACTCGACCGCGATCACGTGCTGTACCTGGGCACCGCGAGCAAATCGCTCGCGCCGGGCCTGCGCCTCGGCTGGCTCGTGGTGCCGGACCGCCTCGTCGACGTGATCACCGCCCAGAAGGGGGACACGGAGGAAACTGTCGGGTTCGTGAACCAGCTGGCGATGACCGAGTTCGTGCAATCGGGTGCCTACGACCGGCACATCCGGGCGATGCGCGCGCAGTACCGCCGCCGGCGCCGGCACCTCGTCGAGACGCTCGCCGAGCGCGCGCCGAAAGTGCGCGTGGCGGGAAGGGCCGCGGGATTGCACGTCCTGCTCGAACAACCCGGGCGCACGGGCCGCGAACTCGTGCGGCGGATCGCCGCCGAGCAGCTGACGGTTGAACCCCTGAGCTTCTTCCGGCATCCCGACGCCACCTCGGACCGCGACGGCGTTGTGATCGGTTTCGCCGCACCTTCGCCGAGCGGGTGGTCGGGGGTTCTCGACGCGCTGGTCCGCGCGCTCGCGTGACCAGAGTGGTCCCCGCTCGCGCGTCCCAAGTGGACCCAGGTGCCGCGCCGAACCGGAGCTAGCCTCGCGGACAGGCCGGCGAACGCCCGCGGCCACCCCGTTGCCCGCTCACCACGAGGACTCAGCATGAAAGCCATCACCGTCAAGGACCCCGCCGCCGGGGTCGAAGGGTTGACCCTGACCGACCGCCCGGCCCCGCACGCCGCGGAGAACGACGTCATCGTGCGAGTGCACGCGGCCGGCTTCACCTCCGGCGAGCTGGAGTGGCCGGGCACCTGGACCGACCGGGCTGGCCGTGACCGGACACCCAGCGTGCCCGGTCACGAGCTGTCGGGTGTCGTCACCGAGCTCGGCTACGGCACCACCGGGCTCACCGTCGGGCAGCGCGTGTTCGGGCTCGCCGACTGGACCCGCGACGGGTCGCTCGCCGAGTTCACCGCCGTCGAAGCCCGCAACCTCGCGCCGCTGCCGACCGACGTCGAACACGCCGTCGGTGCCGCGTTGCCGGTTTCCGGGCTGACCGCGTGGCAGGCGTTGTTCGACCACGGCCGGCTCGAGGCGGGGCAGACCGTGCTGATCCACGGCGCCGCCGGGGGGGTCGGCTCGCTCGCGGTGCAGCTGGCGAGGCGAGCGGGCGCGACCGTGATCGGCACGGGCCGCGCCGGCAATCGTCAGGTCGCCCTCGACCTGGGTGCCGACGCGTTCGTCGACCTGGAGAACGAGCGGCTGGAAGACGTCGGCGAGGTCGACGTGGTTCTCGACGTGTTCGGCGAGGAGATCGGCGTGCAATCCGCCGGCCTGGTGCGGGCGGGCGGCACGCTCGTTACCATCGCCGCCCCGCCGGAGGTCGAGCCGCGTTACGGGCGGTCGGTCTTCTTCGTTGTGGAAGCCGACCGCGCCCGCCTGGCCGAGCTGGTCGCACTCGTGCGCGAAGGCAACCTTCGCGTGCCGATCGGGTCGCGCCATTCGCTGGCCGAGGCACCGCAGGCCTTCGCCTCCGGACGGCAAGGCGGCGGGAAGCCGATCGTCGTGGTAAGCCCGCAGCCAGTTGCTGGACATGACCCACACCGATCTCGACAGCGGTTTGCACGACCTGCCTGTGCACGTTGTGCAACGAGTTGATGTTCCCGCGGTGCGGTCGCGGCTGCGGTCGATGGGCTGGTTGGCCCGAATCGCCGCTCATCCGGGCCCCTCCGGCTCATCGCCCAGGCGACCGAGGTACTGGCCGCGCTGCCGGAACCGGGCCGGCGCCTCGACCGGCGCACTCTGGGCGACCGAACCAAAGTCACGCAATGTTCGGCGGTAGCCATCCCTGAGTCAGGTCGGTCAGTAGATCAGGCAGCAGAACTTCCTCGCATGCTTGGTGCACCGGCCGTAGTCATCGCGGCTGCCAGCGATAAATCCTAGGGCGTGTCTGCCTGCGGCACCGTCAGGGGTGTCTCGACAACAACCGCTTTAGCTGACCGGGTGTAGTCAAGCGCACCCATCCTCCAGGGACGCGCACGTTGGCACGCTGCCAGCAGCATGGCGTACGTGCGCGAGCCCGGCGACGTCGAAGTCCGCTCGGACAGCGACCTGCCAGCCGATGTCTGCCAACGCGGCAATGACCGTCGCCTCAAGTGCCGACGGGGTCCGGACAGTGCACAGCAGCCGTATGGGCACGGGCATACATATCGCCGACGTGGCCGCGGCTCCACGAGTCTTAGGCGTCGCAGTTACGGAAGCGGCCGGCCGGGTCTCCGCACACCGCAACCCGGTCGTTCGGTCTCGATCTTACAATCGGTTGCACGTGTGCAGAATTTCGCGACGATGTCCGTCACCTGCTGCTCGCGTGGGGCGTAACGCTCGGGAAACCCGCTGTTCTGGACGGCTTGTTCAGCGTCGCGGATTCGGAACTCCAGTACATCGTAGACAGCGTCAGCGTCGGGTTTTCCATCTGCAGACCCCGCTTATCGAGAGCCGCAGTAGCGAGCTGTCTTCGGAGAGCGTGAGCCGCGACGATGGCGGGCGTCAGCATTTCGCTGCGGGCTCGCAGCCGACGGGTGAAAGCACCCAGATCTACGCTCCTGCGTTGTTGGCCGACGTGACGATGTCCGAGGGGACGGTGACAGTCACCGCGCCTGCGGATCCGGAGGCTCGCACGGCGGCCGTAGGCCTGCTCGGCGGAACGGTATTACGCCCTCGTCTCCTGGCAGCTCGGTCAAACCGCGGATCAGCATGGGGAACGCGACGACGGTGCCGTCAGCGGCCTCCTCCAGGTCATGCGCGTCGATGCTGTCCCACGCCCCCGGCGCACCGTTCCAGAGGTAACTGGTGCACATCAAGTCCAGGTCGAGCTCGGCCAGGTATCGGGCCAGTCCTTCGCGTCCACGTTCATCGACCTCGGCCGGCACCTCATCAAGAGCCGTCTGCCGCAGACCGGACGGCCCGAGACCGTCGTAGGCAGCAGCGACCGCCGCGATCACCGACGCAAGCACGACAAGCCGTCGCTCGCCACCGGAGAGGCCGGTCTTCGACGACCAACGCTGAGCCGCGCCGCCAGGTCGCGTGACCTCGTAATGGACGTCGACCCAGCCGCGGACGTCGACGGTCGATTCCACGATCGCGCGGGCGCATCTGCACGCCACCAACGTAGTTCGACCCACGGGGGTGGGTCGAACTACACGAATCTGCTCGGCGAGCCGCCTGATCACGTGATCGATCGCGGTCCAACCGCGTCCGCGGCGACAAGTCGTATTCCTCCCGTGCGATCCGCAGGCATCTGCGTGCTGACGGATTCGAAGGGGAGTCGCGAACTACCGAGCAGTCCGAGAAGATATGCAGAACAGGAAGTCGGGCGGTCCTCCCTGACGGTGATATGTCCCGGCCGGCGGGACGACACCGTTGCATCTAAGGGATGTCTCGTAACTGCTCTTGTGGTTGGTGGGACTGGTGTTGCGGATCAGTTTGCGAGGAGGATGTTGTGCAGGTGCGCGATGCCGGAGACCGTGTCGTTCAGGGTGCTGGCGGCGCGGCGGTAGTCGCGCAGGATCTTCCAGCACTTCATCCGCGCCAGCGCGTGCTCGACACGGGCCCGGATCTTGCGATGGTCGGCATTGAGGTCTTCCTGCCAGCCGGGCAGATCGCTGCGGTCACGAGGTTTGCGGTAGGGCATGATCACCTCGGGATTGCCTTGGTAGCCACCGTCGGCCATCACCGAACGCCCCGCCAACTTCTGCTCGATGCCGCAGTCGCGGTAGACGGTGCAGTCGTTGCGGTTGCCCGGATGCGCGTCGCCGGTGGCGATCACCAACCGGGTGTCGGCATCGATCGCGACCTGCACGAACGCCCGAGTACCGGTAGTTCTTCGACGGTGCTGCCAGCCGGTGATCCCGCGTCGGCACCAGGGTGCCGTCCACGATCGCGATCGCGTCGATCCGCCGCTTGCGGACCGGGCCCAGCGCCAGCAGCGGCCCGATCGTGTCGATCACCCGATGCGCCGCGGAATGCGACACCCCGAACAGCGGCCCGATCTGGCGCATCGTCAGGTTCGTCCGCCAGTACGTCGCGACCAGCAGCACACGATCGGCCAGGTCAAGGCGCCACTGACGACCAGGTCGGCCATCGGCGATCTCGTCACCGCCACGTTTCGCCACGACCCGCACCAACCTGCGGAACTGACCCGGTTCCAACCCCGTGAACGGGGCAATCCACTCCGACCGCGACGCCGAGATCACCTGCACCACACCATGATCAACTATCTAGGCAACCAGACCCACACCGGGTTACGAGACATCCCTTAGAACGATACCGCTGCGGCGCTGAGAATGAGGTGCTCGTCGGCGCTCGGCCACGAGACGCGGAACGGGAAGACGTCTTTGCCGGTGAACACCGGTTTCCCGCCCCGCACCAGCTCGGCGACGCCGACCGCGACCGGTGGTACGCCGCCGGAGTAACGCGCGTAGACAAGGTCCCCGCCATCCGGTGTCCACATCGGACTGTGCGGCACCGTGCCCGGCTCGGTGGCGAACGTGCTGCGGGCGCCGCCGGCGACCGTGACGACGTCGATCCTCGTCCCGGCCGCCACGAAGGCGAGCTTGATCCCGTCCGGCGACCACGCCGGTTCGTACTCCTCGTCGGGCGTGTCGGTGACGAGCGTGGCCCGTCCCGACGCGACGTCCAGCACGTGGATGCCGTAGCTGCCCGGCGCGTCGGACGAGTAGGCGATTTTCTCGCCGTCCGGCGAAAAAACTGGTTCCCGGTGGCGAACGGCCCGCTCGTGAGGCGGCGCAGACCGGTGCCGTCGGCCCGAATCATCCAGAGGTCGAAGTTGCCTTCACGGTAGGACTGGAACACCACAGTGGAGCTGTCCGGCGACCGGCTCGGCCGCCACGTGCGACCCACGCCCCGTCCCCCTTAAGTAGAGCCCTGAAGTGCGATGTCGATGGTGCAGCCGGCGTCAGCCTCGCCAGGATGAACGCTTCGCCGTGTTGGGACGTGAAGTCCAAAGGTTCGCTGTCCACGGGCCAGACGGTCAGGCAACTTCTCGGGCGGTTCCGCACGAGGCCGATGTTCCTGTCGACCTGCCGCGCACCCCAGGACGGCATCGCGCTCTGGAATATTGACAACGGCAGTCTGCGGTGCGGCGCCGGATGGCCTGCGGCACCGCCGAACGCCACCTCGCCACCGGCACTGCCACCAACGGGCGGGCCCCGCACGATCTACGCCATTCCCCGCTTACCCACACCGTGCTGGGCTCGCCCACACCGGCGACGATGCCACCGAGGCCGACCCGATACCCTCGCCGACCAGTCGCCGCTGCGGCAGGTCAGCCCGGCAGTTGTCGAGGAACGTGCCGGCGACGTCACGGAGTTTGGTGTTGGTGTGGCGTGACGGGCTGAGGAGCAGCGCCAGCGCCTCGTGCACGTCGGAGCGACGCTGGCCCATCAGCACCCGACGCATGCTGGCGAGTTCCTCGGTGACTCCGGGTTGCCCAACTACGCGTTCCCGGAGGAGAACAGTCGCCGGTACCTGATCGCGACTTCGTTCGCGAGGTTAACCCCTCAGGGGGTTGGCGAAGCCTGACGCGTCGTTGCCATATCTCCGTTCCAAACCCCATTCATAGGCTACTGCGGGCATTCTGTGCGTCCGCGAGGCGGCCCCGTCGCGCACCTCGCGTAGAGATGTCAGGCGGGCGGGTTCAGCTCGATCACGGTTTCGGCCTCGGCGTCGATCCGATCGCGGTTGTAGAGCAGGGGGAAGGCCTCACCGCGGGCCCACGCGGCGAACAGGTCGGTCAGGTGCGGGTCGTCCAGCCGACCGGACTGGCCCGGTGCGTTCATCGCGAGCGACGAGTCCCACTCGCCGACGTCGACGACGATCCGGAACGTCGCGCCGGCCGACTGCACGAAATTCGGGCCGTACGCGGTGTTCCCGACGGTGTCGCCGCTGCCGCCGCGCGGGAGCGGCTTCGTGGCGAGCCGGTCCGCGGGCAGGTTGGGCAGCAGCGCCTTCAGCGGGTGCTGCGCGCGGGCGACGTGCAGCCGGCCCCACTCCCACGCACTCCGGTCGGTGCCCAGCAGTTCTTCGAGCTCGGCCACCGCGACAGGCAGGGTTTTCGCGACGACATAGGCGAACGCATCGGAATGCTCGACCAGTTCGAGGTCGACGCGAGGGTCGGCGAGCGAGTCCTCCGCGGGTGAGATACGAGCGGTCGTCGTGTCGACAGCTTCCGCGCCCACCAGCGGTTCCAGGGCCTCTGCCAGCAGCGCGGGCCGCAGGTGCCGGCGGTACCAGACCTCGAACAGCGCGGCGGCCGCGCTGTCGGGGGCGAGCACGGCGTCCCAGCTCTTCAGCAGGTCCAGCCCGTCGACGTCTGCCCGCAGTTCCCGCAGTCGCGCCACGACCCGCCGCGCGGGCACGGACAGGAAGTCGCTCTGCAGGGCGACCATGCTCTCCGGGGTGGCGTCCGTGGTCTGCGCGAGCACCTCGTCGATGCGGTGCTTGCGATACGGCGCGGACCAGTCGTAGGTGATATGCCGGTCCGACGGGAAGCCCGGAGGCAGGTTCATTTCGTTGGCCGTGGCCAGGAACCCCGTCTCCGGGTCGATGGCGCCGGGCAGCTGGTCGGTGTCGTAGAAGCCGGCCCACTCGTAGCGGCCGTCGCCGGGCACGGGCAGCGTGCCGTCCCAGTTGGGCCGGATCGGTGTGAGACCACCGGTCTGCCACGCGATGCGGCCCGACGGGTCGGCGTAGATCTGGTTCTCCGGCGGGGCGCCCCAGCGGTTCATCGCCGCCGAGAACTCATCCCAGTTCCGTGCGCGCATGTAGTCCATGCTGCCGAGGTAGGGCGCCATGCCGGCCTCGAGCCAGGCTGCGCGCACCGCGAACGCCGTGTGCTTCTCCGGGTCCCGGTACACGACCGGCCCGTGGCGGGTGAAGAGCAGCTCGGTCTCCACCGGGTCGCCGTCGCGCACGGCGATTGTCTCGGTCACGCGCCGCATCGGCTCCCAGCGGCTGTCGTAGCGGTAGCTTCGCGGGTCCGCCGGGTCGGTCTCGTAGACGTAGAGGTCTTCCTGGTCGATCGCGAAAATGGTGAGCCCGAAGGCGATCCGGCCGTTGTGGCCGATGGAGACGCCGGGCAACGCGGGTTCACCGCCGCCGATCACGTTGAAGTCAGGCGCATTGAGGTGCACGATGTAGCGCAGCCCGGGCAACTCGGCGGCCGGGCGGTGCGGGTCGTTGGCCAGCAGCGGACGGCCCGAGCGCGTGCGGGACCCGGCGAGGACCCAATTGTTGCTGCCTTCGGGTAGGACGTCGCCCTGCGGGTCCTGCGGCGCGGGCGGCGCGAAGACCGGCGCGGTCGTGGCCAGGTCGTACACGCGCAGCACGTCGTCGGGGATCGCGGCGAGGTCGAGGCCGTCCGGGACCTCGAGGGGACGCCACGGCTCGCGTCGGCGGCGCAGCTCTTCTGCCTCGGCCGGCAGGTCGCGCAGCGTGCGAGCGCGGGCGACCTCCTCGCGGACGTTATAGAACAGGCCGTGGCTGCGGATGCGCGCCACATCCTCGGGCTCCCACAGCGCCGGCTCGTACTCCAGCTCGCGGAACTCGGCCGGCAGCAGATCGGAGTTCTGTCGGGTGAGCTGAACGAACGCGTTCACGCCCTCGACGAACGCCGTCGTCGCGCGCTTGGTGTCCGAGCCGTACGCGAGCCATTCGCGGTGCATGTCGCCGCGGTAGAGGAACAACCGCGCCGCGCGATCCCGCTCGGCATGCTCGGGCCCGAAGACCTCCGCCAGCCGGCCGAGACCCCGCCGGCGCCAGAAGTCGATCTGCCACAACCGGTCGCGGGCGGCATTGAAGCCCTGCACGCGGAACGCGTCGTAGGTGCTGGCCGCGTAGATGTGCGGCACACCCCAGCGGTCGACCACGATCTCCGCGGGCGCAGTGAGCCCCGGCAGCGTGTGGGAAGTTCGTTCAGGTGCCACTTCAGTCTCTCGTCAAAGGGTCATCGGCACTGTTCAGTGAAGGTGTGCCAGTGGACGGTCTGCAACGCATGGTATCCGGCCTGCTCGCCGGATTCGCTCGGTCGCACAAGTTGCTGGGGCCCGAATCCCGGGTCAAGGGCCCGAGCCCGGCCTGCGCGTCCGGGTCGTCGGAGAAGCTGACGATCGTCGTGGTGCGGCCGTGGAAGTTGCCGGCCACTCGATGCATGCTGCGCCCGCGCTGCGCCGGTACTTGCCGTACCGCGCACTGCCATCAGCCACAATGGACATTCATCGGCGGACATGCGGTTGCCGAGCGCGGACTGATGATAATGATCACGCATGTACCGGTCATGTGTCAGTAAGGTACGCGGCGAATGCGGTGCCGGCCCCGAGCACCGCCCGTCGTCAGCGCCCGCAGCCACTTGCGCCCGCGAACTGCCGGCTTGTTCGGGCCCCGCAAAGTGATTTTGGTCGCCTGCAAACCGGTAAGACCGGTCGGGCAAGGAGAAGCAAAAATTTAGGCACCGTCACTCTGTCTGAGTGAGCGCGCGGCCCGCCGAGCCGCGTAGGGATCTGTGATGAGTGTGACCTCCTTGGGTATTGATCTCGGTACGTCGATCATCAAGGCCGTGGTTCATGGACGAGAACGGCATGCTGCCGGCGGCGCGGACCCAGCGGACGAAGGTGCACCGGCCCGCGCCCGGCCAGTTCGAACTGGACTCGGTAGAAGTGCTCCGCTCGGTCGTCGATGTCACCCGCGCGGCGGTCGCTGCCGCACCACCCCGGAATTGATCGGGCTGACCGGTCAGGGAGATGGGGTGTGACTCGCCGATGAGCACGGGCGCGCGGTGCGCTGCGCGGTGTCCTGGATGGACGCTCGTGGCGCGTCGACGCTGCGTCGCTGGCGCGACCAGGAGGTGGTGGCGAAGGTCCTCCGGCAAACGGGTAACTCGATGTTCCCGGGTTTGGCATGGGCCGATCCTGGCTTGGCTGGAGAAGCACGAGCCCACCACTGCTCCTGATATCCGATTGTTCCCGATCGTCAGGTCTTACTGCCTGATCACACCTTCGTCTGCTGCCTCATCAGGTCGTGGTTTCTGCGTAGTAGTTGATCAATCGATGTGTGCGCCTACGGTGGCATGCATGCGAGTGGCGGTGGATGGTGAAGCGATGCAGGACGCGCACGGCTTCATGGCGAAGCTGCGCGGGTCAGCGCCGGTATGCCCGGTTTCGGAGGCGCGCCAGCCCGCGGCGGCCCTCGTCACCCGTTACGAGGATGTGCGGGCCCTCTTGGCTGACGGCCGAGTCCGCCACGACGTGCGCTCGAAGGCCGAGCGCGAGGCCGCGGCCGAGCGGCGTGAGCTCACGCCCCGTGAAGAGCTGATGTACTGGGCGCTGGGCGGCAGCATGATCTACCGCGACCCACCCGACCACACGCGGCTGCGCAGGCTGGTGAACCAGGCCTTCACCCCGCGCGCGGTCGAGCGGCTCCGCCCGCGGCTGTCGGCGGTGGCCGACGAGCTGGTCGCCGCATTCGCGCCGGGCGCGACGGTGGACTTGGTGGGGGAGTTCGCGGTGCCGCTGACCACCTTGGCGATCTGTGAACTGCTCGGTATCCCGCAGGACGGCCGCGGCGCGTTCTGGGGCTGGGCACAGGCTATCAACGACGCCGAAGCCGGCGACGGGTACTACGAGGCTCTCGCCGAAGCCGTTGAGTACCTGAGCGCGCTGATCGAACGCAAGCGGGTGAACCCTGGGACGGACCTGCTTTCGGAACTCATCGCGGTGTCCGACGAGGATGGTGACCGGCTGAGCGCGGACGAGCTGGTCGCCACTTCGCTGTTGCTGTTGATCGCCGGGCACGACACGTCGGTGCACCTGATCGCCAACGCCGTGCTGTGCCTGCTGACCTCGCCGGACCAGCTCGCCGCGTTGCGCGCCGATCCTTCGCTGGTGGACAACGTCGTCGAAGAGGTGCTGCGGTACGAGTCCCCGGTGAACATCCTGCCGACGCGGTTCGCCGGTTCCTCGATCGAGCTGGCCGGCGGGACCATCCCCGAGGGCGAGACGGTGCTGCTGTCGGTACTCTCGGCCAACCGTGATGAGTCGGTGTTCCCCGACCCGGACCGCTTCGACATCACCCGCTCGGCCGCCGGGCACCTGGCCTTCGGCCACGGCATCCACTACTGCCCGGGCGCGCCGCTGGCGCGGCTGGAGGGCCGCCTCGCCGTGGCCGCCTTGATCACAGGCTCTCCGCACCTGCGCCTCGCCGTCGCGCCGGACGAGCTCCG
>NZ_JBFBAF010000066.1:0-19611 GCF_040682095.1 Amycolatopsis sp. NPDC051372 | reverse complement strand
CGGGCGGCGTCGCGGACCAGCAGCACCAGGGCGCCGAACCCGCACAGGACGCTGAGCACGACCGGGGGCAGCGCCCACGAGATCAACCGGCCGAAAACGTGCGGCGCCGAGGCGCTCAGGACGATGAAGCCGATCATGGCGACCACGGCGGCGACCAGGGCGCTGACCACGGCGCGGCGGCGGAAGTAGCCCGCCAGGCCGCTGTCGCCGGCTCGCCGGGCGTCCCAGACGAGGTACACCGCCGCCAGGTAGGCCGCCAGCACGACCGCCAGCCCACCCGTGACGAGCGAGGTCGGGTTCAACCAGCTGCCGACGGGGTCACCGGTTTTGCCGCCGGCGGGCACGCGGCCGGACGCGATACCGCCCGCGATCGCGCCGAAGCAGAAGGGCACGAGCACCGAGGAGAGGGCGAACAAGCCACCGAAGATCCGCCGGACGCGCACGGTGACCACGGTCTTGCGGAACGCGAAACTGGCGCCGCGCAACACGATCCCGAAGGCCGCGATGGCCAATGGGACGAACATCGTGAGGGTGATGGACTGGAACGCGGCCGGGAAGGCCGACCAGGTGACGACGAAGATGAAGATCAACCAGACGTGGTTGGCCTCCCACACTGGGCCGATCGATTGCTCCACCAGGCGGCGCGGCGCAGCACCGCGCTCGGGTCCGCCGGCGGTCAGGTCCCAGAAGCCGGCGCCGAAGTCGGCTCCGCCGAACACCGCGTACGTCGCGATGGCGACCAGCAGCACGGCCGCGACCGCGGTGCTCACGGCTCAGGCTCCCCGGTTTTCACCGGGTCGGGTTCCTTCGCCGGTGCGTACGGGGTGTCGAGGTCGGCGAACCCGCCGGCACGGCGGAAGCGCCGGCTCATCGAGCGGAGCACCATGATCGTGGTGGCGCCGAGCGCGACGTAGAGGACGATTACGGTGATGAAGGTGATCCAGACGCCGGTGTTGCCCGTCGCCGCGGCCTCGACCTTCATCAGGTTGTAGACGATCCACGGCTGGCGGCCGACCTCGGTGACCACCCACCCGGCCTCCATCGTGACCACGGCGAGCACGCCCGAGCACGCCGCGGCGCGCAGGAACCACTTGCCCGCCGGCAGGCGCCGCCGGAACAACCAGACCGCGCCATACCACAGCGACAGCAGGAGCAGCAACGTCCCGAGACCGACCATCACGTCCCAGGCGAGGTGGACGATGTTGGCCTCGAGAATCGTCGGCCGGGCGTCGGGCGGCACGGTGTCGAGTCCCTGGATGACGGTCGCCCGGCCGGTGCTCGGGTCCGACAGCCACGACGCCATGCCCGGGATCGGGATGCCGCCGGTGACCGTGCCGTCCGCGTTGAGGCGGCCCAGCAGGGTCTCGGGGACGTCCGAACTGGTCGTCGGGACCAGTTCGATCGCGGCGAACTTGACCGGCTGGTTGTCGTAGACCCAGCGCGCCAGGGTGTCGCCCACACCGATCTGGATCGGTGTCGCCACCGCGGCGACGCTGAAGGCGATGGTGAACCCGAGCTTGTGGTAGCGATCGGTCCGGCCGCGCAGCATCCCGGCCGCGTACACCGACGCGACCAGGAATCCGCCGACCAGGTAGGCGGCGACGACCATGTGCGCGGCCTGCAGCGGCATCGCGTCGTTGAAAATCACCCCGAGCGGGTCGACCTCGACGATCTCGCCCTGCGCGTTCGCGGTGAACCCCGACGGGGCGTTCATCCAGGCGTTCGCCGCCACCACGGAGACCGAGCCGAACACCCCGGCCAGGACGATCGGCACACCCGTCCAAAAGTGCGTCCACGGTTTCAGCCGGCGCCAGCCGAAAATGTAGATGGCGACGAAAATCGCCTCGGTGAAAAAGAACAGCCCCTCGAACGCGAACGGGATGCCGAAGGCCTCACCCCACCTCCCCATGAAATTCGGCCAGAGCAAACCGAACTCGAAACTCAACACCGTCCCCGTCACCGCGGCCACCGCGAATGTCACGGCCATGTACTTCGACCAGCGCTGCGCGAGCACCAACGCCGCCCGGTCATGGTGGCGCACCGCCCGGTAATTCGCGATCAGGACCATAAACGCCCACGACACCCCAAGCGGCACCAGGATGATGTGGAACCCGAGCGTGAACGCCATCTGCGAACGCGCCCACGGCACAGGATTCACGCCCGCAGCCGCGTTCGCCAAGCCCGTCAACGTTTCGCCCACCATCACCCCTGCCTCCCCATAAACGGCCGACGCCGCCCGGACGGTCCGCCGGTTGTGACGATGCCCCCGACCCTGTCGGGTCCGCACCCGGCGAGCATCACCTCACGGGGATGACGTCGGCCGCGGCGCCATCACCCCGCCGAACCTCGACCGCATCGCGGCCGGGAGCATGCGGTACACACGGCAGCACCCGACCGCGCTGTACTCCCCGACCCGGCGCGGTCGCCTGAAAGTCGAGACGCTGAGGATTTTCACGCACCGTCGACTGTGACTGTGCACGGTATTTTCACCGGATCGCATCTCTCACCTCGGCGCCGGTGTGACGACACGTGCGCCGGGGAGCTCAGCCTGGTGGTGTGGCGGCGATTCCGGTTTCCTCGGCTTGGTCGATCGGTTGCTTCTGGTTGCGCCACCACCGCAGCCGGCCCCAGCCGAAGACGGTCATCAAGATCGCGCCGGCGACCACGTAGATGCTCAACACGATGGCCGGCTGAGTGATCGAGTTTCCACCGAAGTACAGGGTGTTGCGGATGAGGGTGACTCCGTTCCACAGCGGCAGACCCGGGCCGATGAATTGCCAGAACGCCGGCAGGTAGGCGGTCCCGTTCACCCCGCCGGTGGAAGGGTTCCCGAAGAAGACCACCACGATCACCGTCACCAGGGTGCCGAATGGCCCGATCAGGCTTTGGAGCGTTCCCGTCAGGAGAGCAACGGCGAGCAGGACCAATGCGAATTCGCCCCACAACGGCCAGAAGTTGCTCCCCACATTGGGATAGGCATGGAGCCCTGGGCCGACGATGAGGTTGAAAACAGGCTGGCGACGACCGCGTACCCGGTCAGGATGGCGACGCGTCGGTGGGCGGCAGCGGTTCCGGTTCGTTGCATGGCAAGTGTCGAGCCGAGGTATCCGGCCACCATCAGCACGAACACCACGAGGCCGGGAACGACACCTTCGGGGTCTTCTTTCGGCAGGGTGTTGATCACACTGACGTGGACCGGTTGGCCCAGTTCCTTGCTCGCCTTGAGGTATTCGGCGGCATGACCCCGGGCGCCCACAGGCTCGCGGCCTCCGAGATCACCACCGTGTTGGTTTGGGAGACGAAGCCTCCGTAGATGGTGGTCTGGTTCGCGGCGTTCACCAGGTCGGCTTCGCTGGCATAGGTGTGGATCGTCATGCTGACGTTCTCCTGCACCGCGCTGGTCAGCGGCGATGATCCCGTCACGCCCCAGGGCAGGTTGCGGGCGACCACACCGTGCTCGGCCCAGACGTAGGTGGTCACCATGATCGCTCCCATCACCAGGGCGATCAGCAGGCCGACGATCGTCTTCCCCCACTTCGGCGCGCGCGTCTCGGTCCCGGCATCCGCCGGCGGATGCGCGCCCGTTTCGTGCTTTCCACGGTGAGCCGTATTAGGCGTCGGACCGGCAGGTAGCGCTGACTCAGCATCCGAGCCGGCGTTGCGCTGGTTGTGGTCCTGTGTGCCTCCCGATGCGCTCATCGCAACCCTCCTAAGGGATGTCTCGTAACCCGGTGTGGGTCTGGTTGCCTAGATAGTTGATCATGTTGTGGTGCAGGTGATCTCGGCGTCGCGGTCGGAGTGGATTGCCCCGTTCACAGGGTTGGAACCGGGTCAGTTCCGCAGGTTGGTACGGATCGTGGCGAAACGTGGCGGTGACGAGATCGCCGATGGCCGACCTGGTCGTCAGCGGCGCCTTGACCTGGCCGATCGTGTGCTGCTGGTCGCGACGTACTGGCGGACGAACCTGACGATGCGCCAGATCGGGCCGCTGTTCGGGGTGTCGCATTCCGCGGCGCATCGGGTGATCGACACGATCGGGCCGCTGCTGGCGCTGGCCCCGGTCCGCACACGGCGGATCGACGCGATCGCGATCGTGGACGGCACCCTGGTGCCGACGCGGGATCACCGGCTGGCGGCGCCGTCGAAGAACTACCGGTACTCGGGCGTTCGTGCAGGTCGCGATCGATGCCGACACCCGGTTGGTGATCGCCACCGGCGACGCGCATCCGGGCAACGCAGGCGACTGCACCGTCTACCGCGCCTGCGGCATCGAGCAGAAGTTGGCGGGGCGTTCGGTGATGGCCGACGGCGGCTACCAAGGCAATCCCGAGGTGATCATGCCCTACCGCAAACCTCGTGACCGCAGCGATCTGCCCGGCTGGCAGGAAGACCTCAACGCCGACCATCGCAAGATCCGGGCCCGCGTCGAGCACGCGCTGGCGCGGATGAAGTGCTGGAAGATCCTGCGCGACTATCGCCGCGCCGCCAGCACGCTGAACGACACGGTCTCCGGCATCGCGCATCTGCACAACATCCTCCTCGCAGACTGATCCGCAACACCAGTCCCACCAACCACAAGACCAGTTACGAGACATCCCTTAGGGAGCATGGCGATTAGCAGCACCGTCACAGACGTCGCGTGCTCGGACCTCACGCCAGGCTGATGAGGGTTCCGCACAGTCTCGCCTCGAACAGTTCAGCAGTTGAGGAGTTCGGCGACATCGCCCGGTCATCACCTATTCCACCGCCCGCTGTGCCCATGCGCGACCGGCAACCTCTCGTTGCCCGCATGGATGATGTCGGACGCCGCCGGGTGCGGCACCCGGTAATCACCCGCTCCGGGCGATGCACCGCACCCTGAGCGCTGGCGACCGTGGTGGACGACTGCAATTCGTCGAGTGCGCCACGCCGACCGGAAGGGGCACGATGGTGCTCGATCTGTCCCGGTGGCAGTACGTAATGACACAGATCTACCACCTCCCATTTGCCCCGGTGACCATCGGGCCGGCGTTCCTTACCGCTCTCCTGCACACATTGTGGCCGCAGCGGTCGGGTCGAACACCTGCAGCTCTCCAGGTTCTTCGTCACGCTGATGCTCACCCCTGTCGCCGTCGGAACAGCCGACGGTCCCGTGCAGGAGTTCCAGATTCGATTGAGGGGCTCCGTGTACTCACGCACGGTCGGCGGTGTGTCGGGCCGGGACGAACCACCCCTGCGCACACCTCGGATTCGCGAACGAATCAAACCGGGGTGCTGCCCCGATCCGGCCACTAAGGAGTCCGGGATGACCGAGCACTACGACGTCATCGTGATTGGGAGCGGCGCCGGCGGCGGCACATTCGTCCGCCACCTCGCCCCCTCCGGCAAGCAGATTCTCCTGTTGGAGCGCGGTGACTGGCTGCCCAGGGAGCCCGCGAACTGGTCCACCGCGGATGTGTTCGTCGACGGCCGCTACATCTCACCTGACACTTGGCACGACGGCCGCGGCCGATCCTTCCAGCCGCAGGTCCACTACTTCGTCGGCGGCGCCACCAAACTGTACGGTGCGGCGCTCTACCGGATGCGCCAGGAAGACTTCGACCAGCTGAACCACCACGACGGTGTTTCGCCGGCGTGGCCCATTTCCTACCAGGACATGGAGCCCTATTACAGTGCCGCCGAAAAGCTCTACCAAGTACACGGCGTGCGCGGCGAAGACCCGACAGAGCCGCCCGCGAGCCGGCCCTACCCGTATCCGGCCCTGTCGCACGAGCCGCGGATCCAGCAACTGTCGGATGACCTCGCTGCCAAGGGCTACCACCCGTTCCACGCACCGTGCGGTGTTCTGCTGAACGAGGAGAACATGCCCTTCAGCACGTGCGTGCGCTGCGCGGACTGCGACGGGTTCCCGTGCCCGCTGCACGCCAAGTCCGACGCGGAGGTGATCGCCCTCCGGCCCGCCCTCGAGTACCCCAACGTCACACTGATCAGGAACGCGCGCGTCGTCAAGCTCGAAACCGATGCGGCGGGAACCGCCGTCATTCGCGTACTCGCCGAGCACGAAGGCGAGACGGTGGCCTATCGGGGCGACGTCGTCGCCGTCGCCTGCGGTGCTGTCAACTCGGCGAAACTGCTGCTGGCCTCGGCCAACGACAAGCACCCCCACGGGCTGGCGAATGGTTCGGACCAGGTCGGCCGCAACTTCATGTATCACGACAGCCAGGCCGTGCTGGCGCTGTCCAAGGAACCGAATCCCACCGTCTTCCAAAAAACCTTGGGTGTCAACGACTTCTACTTCGGCGGGCCCGACTTCGACTATCCGATGGGCAACATCCAGATGATCGGCAAGTCGCAGGCGGAGATGTTCCGCGGTGAGAAGCCCATCGAGACGAAACTGGCGCCGAACTGGGCGCTGCGCGACGTCGCGACACACGCCGTCGACTTCCGGCTGTCCACTGAGGACCTTCCGCAGCCTGAAAACCGCGTGACACTCGGGAAGGACGGCAGCGTCACCCTCGCCTACACCCCGAGCAACCCCACCGCCGCAAAACGTCTGTACCACCAGCTCAAATCCATGCTCTGCGGGCTCGGAATGCACCCGGAGCACCTCATCAACCGATTCGCCTACATGAAGACCGACATTCCGATCGCAGGGTGTGCCCACCAGGCCGGCACTGTACGGTTCGGCGCCGATCCCGCGACATCGGTGCTCGACTCGGATTGCCGAGCACACGAGCTCGACAACACCTACGTGGTGGACACCAGCTTCTTCCCCAGCATCAGCGCGGTGAACCCGGCGCTCACCACGATGGCGAACGCCATCCGCGTCGGTGACCACATCCTCGAGCGAATCCGTTGACAACGTCCGATCCGGACGACGATGTTGAGCAGCAGCCGGAGCAGAGAACCCCGCGCCTCGTCCCATGCTCCCAACGCGGGCGAAACACCGATATCGGCGGCCGCCGGAATGGTGGTGACCGAAATGAACACGCCGAGCAGTGCGCTCGTCCTGTCCTCGGTCAGAGACGCTATGCCGACGATACCGGCCAGCGCGAAACCCACGAGCAGCGCCGTCGGACCCCGCTGGATTCTCGGTCCGGAACGACGGTCGATCCCGAGCGCGATGCCGAGGATACCTCCCCTCGGCTCGGATCCGAGCCTCGACCTGCTCCCACACCGAGCCCGCGCCCGGTCACCGAGTTCGTCGGCTCGAGCCTTCGCCGCCCGCCGTTCATCCCTTGACGCGCCGGTTGCAAAAGCTCGGCAAGCCGGATCACGCAGGTCTGCTTCGGCTCGGGGAAGCGCCTTTCTGCCGTAGGGTGAACAGATGCCGACACCCGACGAGATGAGCGGGGCCGACTTTCAGGCGCTCTACTCGCAGCTGCGCAGCACGGCACCCGGGGCCGACACTCCTCGGGGCGCCTTGGACACCGTCACGCACGAACAGGTGCTCGCAGCCATCCGTGAGGTTCGTTCCGGCTACACGGTCTCGCTCGCCGCCCCGGTGAACACCCGAACCGCACCGGACGACGCCGAGCCGGCCGAGCACCGGCTCACCGCCCCGGCCGCCGGCGTCCAGGAGGAGCGCGGCTTGCAGTTCGCCCGGGACCGCATCGCCATGAACGTCCATGGTGACGTCAACAGCCACATCGACGCACTCTGCCACGTCATCTACGACGGCACTCTGCACCGCGGCGTGCCCGCTACGGAGGCTCTCTCGCCGGACGCAGCGATCGAGCAGTCCATCGAACTGGCGCGTGATGGAATCGTCGGCCGCGGAGTGCTGCTGGACATTGCCCGGCTGCACGATGTGTCATGGCTCGAGCCGGGAACCCACGTGAGCCTCGAGGATCTCGCCGCCGCCGAGGTTCGCCAAGGGGTGCACGTCGACCGTGGCGACATCCTCCTCGTGCGGGTCGGGCATCGACGGCGCCGCGACGAGCTCGGCCCCTGGGACGTGGCCGACGCGAGGGCCGGACTGCATCCGACCGCCGTGCGCTTTCTGGCGGACCGGCAGGTCGCCGTGCTCGGCAGCGACGGCAACAACGACGCGGCCCCCAGCGTGTCGCGAGACGTCGCCTTCCCCGTACACGTGCTCGCCATCCACGCCGCGGGCGTGCATCTGCTCGACTACCTGCAGCTCGAGGACCTCGCGCGCCTCTGTGCAGGGGAAGGACGCTGGTCGTTTCTGTGCGTGATCGCGCCCCTGCGGTTCCCCGGCGCCACCGGTTCCCCCGTGAACCCGCTCGCCATTCTGTAATCCTGCGGTCCGGATTTCGGGAAGGTGGCGACGTGACCCAGACGCTGCGGCGACTTCAGGCCTGCAGCCCAGATGGCAGGTGCTCCACCCTGGCTACGCTGCCGTGACATCGTGACCCCGGACGCGAGCTGCACGCGTCCTTCCGGCACCGTCTTCGACACGGCTGTCACCATGGCGGGCAAGCACGTGGGTGCGCTGCCGATCTGCGTGGTCGCGCAGGCCGATGTCGCTCGAGCGATGCCGAATCCGGATGCGGGTGCGCTGGTAGGGCCCTCTCGCACCACTGACCGTTCAGGCTGCTCGCACAGTGTGTGCTGGGGCGAGGAAGGGGTACCCGTCCGTCATGACATCGATCGGCTACTTCCTTTCCTGCGAGCAGTACGGCCCGCGTGAACTCGTGGCCCAGGCGCGCGCCGCCGAACGTGCGGGATTCGAGCGGTTGTGGATTTCGGATCACTTTCACCCGTGGCACGACCAGCAGGGCCAGAGTCCGTTCGTGTGGTCGGTGATCGGCGCCTTGTCGGAAACGGTGTCACTGCCGGTGACGACCGCCGTGACGTGTCCGACCGTGCGAATCCATCCAGCGGTGATCGCGCAGGCCGCAGCGACCGCCGCAGTTCAGCTGGACGGCGGCTTCGTGCTCGGCGTCGGGTCCGGGGAGGCCCTGAACGAACACATCCTCGGCGACCCGTGGCCGTCGGCGGGAGAGCGGCTGGCGATGCTCGAAGAGGCGGTCGAGGTCATCAGGCTGTTGCACTCGGCGGGCGCGCGCGGTGAGCAGGTGAGTTATCAGGGGACCTATTACCAGGTGCAGGAGGCGAGGATCTACACGGTGCCGGACGAGCCAGTGCCCATCTACGTGTCCGGGTTCGGGCCACAGGCCACGCAGCTCGCTGGGCGGATCGGGGACGGCTATTGCACGGTGCTCCCGGATGCGGACCTGATCCGCACCTTCCGAGAGGCCGGCGGTCGCGACAAGCCGGTGCAGGCGGGCATGAAGGTCGCGTGGGGTCCGGACGCCGACGTGGCGCTGGACGAAGCGCATCGCCTGTGGGCCAACGACGCCCTGGCCGGCCAGCTGGGCCAGGTTTTGCCGCGGCCACAGGACTTCGAGGCTGCCACGAAGCTGGTGCCGCGCGGCGACGTCCGTGAAGCGATCGTGTGTGGGGACGATCCGAAGGCGCACCTCGATCGGGTACGCCAGTATGTCGAGGCCGGGGCGGACGAGATCTACGTCCAGCAGATCGGTCCCGATCACGACGGGTTCTTCCGGGGCTGGGAGGAGCACGTGCTGCCGGAGTTCCGTTGACCTGGCGAGCGGTAAGGCACTCGGCGCCAAGGTCGACGTCGTCCTTCGCCGTCCCGCGTCCAGGGGACAGCCGCAGCGCGGACACGTTCCGCCCGGTGTGGAGCCGGAGCCGTGTGCACGGGAGACGGCCTGTGGCGGCCAATGTGCCATCCCTGGCCGTGGATGCGGCGATTCCGGGGATGACTGTGACAGCGTATTTCTTTCGGGTGCCGCGAAGGCTGTCAGCTGCCCGAGGGGGCTTTGCTCAGGTCGACGACGCAGAAGCGGTTGCCGTCCGGGTCGGCGAGGACGACGAGTCCGCTTCGGATGGATAGTTGTTCCAGTCGACCTGGTATGCGCCCAGCTCGACCAGCCGCGCGATCTCGGCCATCTGCTCCTCTGAGGTGTCGACCAGGAGGTCGAGATGCAGCCGAGGGTATTCTTCCACGGGCGATTCGCTGTACATGAGGCCGAGCGCATGGACGGAGCCGTCTGCGTGGTCGAGGGTGCGCCAGCGAGTAGTCGCCCATTCTTGGGTCTCCGTAAGGTTCAGGGCCGCCGTCCAGAACGTGACCGCGCGCGGCAGGTCGGAAACACCGATAACCGGAAAACCCAGCCTGAGCATGAATTCGAGGCTAAGCGGCAGAACCCTTCCGCCGCACGCCCTCGGAGAGCTCCGCTCGCCTTGCGCTCCGCGCGCCCGCGGGTGCCTGATAGACACCAGGTGTGCTCGATCTGCGCGGAGGCCGACGCGCGGCACTAGAGTCGTCAAGGACGCGCCCGATGCGCGACGAGTGCGGGTGAATCCCGCGGGATCCCTACTCTGCTGCTCCCCGCTTCTCCAGCGTAGGATCATCCGCCCTACCGTAAAATTGCCCGGGCCGCTGGATGTGGCGACCACCGGGGGTCGGCGATGTCCCTCCCGAGAAAACTTGTGGCCGCGAGACGTCATTCTTGCGGTGAGCGTTGGTCTCGTCGCGGCCTCAAAGTCCTTTGTGGATCTCCCGGTAGCGTATCGGGCCGTTGTCGGCCGTCCCGGCGTGATGTTGGCCCCGCACCCGGCCGAGTGTCGTTGAAGGTCGGGTCCCCGGTGACCGGGAACGCTCGTGCCGGGTCGGCCGGCCACTGCGGATCCAGGGTCACCCACATAGTCGGCTCGCCGTCCGCGGTGATCAGCTCGTAGCGCACCCCACAGGTCGTCGCCGGCGCCCCGGAGATCAGATGCTGCTGGCTCAGGGCAAGCCGTCGAAGATGAAGGCGACAACCAACCCAAAGCACCTGGGCTCGACGAAGCAGTTTTGCTCGACGCGTTGCCGAAGCTTGCGCTGAACCGGGCCGCCGCCGGATCTGCTGCGGACATTCTTCGAGGCACTCCGGCTCGAAGTACGATTGCAGCCCTCTACGTCGGGTTGACCCGGGGCCGGCAGGGCACCACCGCCCACGTCACCCCTGTGGCCGTGCCGAAGGACGCGCCCGAAGGCGTGGCCCTGGAGGCGTTGCGCCGCACGCCCGCCGCGGTGCTCGCCGGGACGTTCGAGTGCGCCGATCGCAGGTGCCGCGTGGCCGGGCAGCGGCGAGCGCCGCGACCACCGTCAGCTCAACCAGCGCACCAAGGGCGAGGTGCGGCCGGTGCCACGCCCTCCGCCGCTGACCGCGATGCTGCACCGCCACGCCGAGCAGTACGGCGTCGCAGAGGACGGTCGGCTGTTCCGGGGCCTCGAGGGTGGAGACGTCGCGGAGTCGACGCTGGCGCGGGTCTGGGGACAAGGCCTGCAAACGGCGCTGTCCGAGGAGAAGTATCGATCGCCGCTGGCGCGCCGGCCGTACGACCTGCGGCACGCGTGTGTGTCGACATGGCTGGCGGCCGGCGCACGGTCCGCGCAGGTGGCTGCCTGGGCAGGGCACTCAGTTGCTGTGCTGCACGAGGTGTACGCCAAGGCGCCCGCAGGGCTGGAAGAGGTATCCCTGGCGAAGATCGCCACAATTTTTAGCCTGGTCGAGGACGAGTAGGCGCCGGCCCTTTCCACCGCGACGAAAGTGGACCGCGAAGAGACCACGCGTGTAGTCATACTTTGCCGGTCGGCTCAAGGCGCTGCCGGACGACACAAGATCG
This sequence comes from Amycolatopsis sp. NPDC051372, assembly GCF_040682095.1. Taxonomy (NCBI): domain Bacteria; kingdom Bacillati; phylum Actinomycetota; class Actinomycetes; order Pseudonocardiales; family Pseudonocardiaceae; genus Amycolatopsis; species Amycolatopsis sp. NPDC051372. Next base: position 7,971 of record NZ_JBFBAF010000066.1, on the reverse strand, counting down.
GCCCCTGGCCGGGTTGCGCCTGGTCAGGCCGGTTACTGCGTCATCGCCAGTCATCCCGAGGTTGTCCAGCACCCCTTCGGTGTCGCGGTTGGCGGATCAGGTCAGCGCGCACCGCAGGACGATCTCGCCATCGTCGATCTCGCCGGTCGGCTGGAAGCCGAAGCCCCGGTAGAACGGCCACGGTTCGCCCTTTCCCGGTTGGTAACTGGTGAACAGTTCGGTGCCGCCGTCCGCCCTGACCAGTTCGATGACCTGGGCCAGCGCGGCGCGCCCGTAGCCGCGGCGTTGGAACTGCGCTCCGACGAGCAGCCGCCACAGGACGTATGAGCCGAGCACGCCGCGCGTACCTGGCGGCACCGCCCAGTTCAGCATGACGAAACCGACGGGCACGTCGTCCGCGTACACAGCGCGATACCAGGGCGACAACTGTGGTTTCTTGCGCGCTTCCTTCAGCGATTTCTTCACCGATGCGACGAACTTCTTCTGGTCCGGCCGGACACGCACGGCGCATACCGCGTCGCGGTTGTCGTCGGTGATCTCACGCAGTTCGACGTGTGCGGTCACCTGGCCATTATCGCGGTCCGGGGCCCGCCAGTCGTGCCATCCGGCGGTCCCCATGTGTAGAGAGGTGAATGTAGGTCGGGGTCGTTGGTCTTCGCGCCGGCGCGGCGATACCGACGAGCGCGGGGACGGTGAGGTAGCCCCAAGAGCGCCGCCAGCGGGTTCCGGCAACGACCGCGGACCGCGCTTCCTGGGCCTACCGGCCGAGGAAGATGTAGACCGCTAATAGACCGCGCGTAGCCGTACTTTGCCGGTCGCCGTCGCGCGCCACCGGTTGACACAAGATCGGCGCCTGACCGGGTTTCGCCTGGTCAGGGGGCCAGTTTGTGCTGGTCGGAATATGTGCCCCCGGCCGGGTTCGGACGACATCTACATCAGTGGAAATGGCCTCTGAGCTGCGGTTTTCTTCGGTTATGGGCATCTTGAGCTGCCGCCGTCCTCGCCGAGGTGAGGCGGCGTGACCGCCGGGACGATGCAGAAGGAAGCGATCGACCACGCGATCGGAGCAGCGCGGTCAGCAGGCCGACCGTGGCCGCTGTGGATCCAATGCGGGGCCACGGGACTGGTGGCGCTGGGCGCCGCGTACGCGTCCTACCAGCATGGCCGCGCGTTCGCCCTGCGCTTCGGTGCAGATGCGACCACTGCGTCGATTTGGCCGCTGATCGTGGATGGCCTCCTGACTCTGGCGACCATTGAGCTGTGGCGGGGCGAGGAAAGCGGCAAATCGCCCAACGGCCGCCGGCTAGCTTGGACGGCCTTCCTGTTCGGGATCTCGCTGTCGCTGTGCGCGAACGTGGGCTCGGCGCCGATCCTGAGCGTCTTCGGGGTCACGGTGGCGGCTTGCCCGCCGCTTGCCCTTTTGCTTGCTGTGGAGCTGCTCAACCGCGCGCTGAAGCGCCACCAGATCAGCCACCACCGCGAGGTGGTGCACATCCCGGCCTCGGACTTGAGTTCATCGAGCGGCGACGGTGGCCGGGTTGATGACGACGACATGCCCGAAACCCCCGAGGTCCCGACAGCGGAAGAACGCATGTGGCGGTACTACTCGGAGCAGATCGGCGTCGGCCGTGAGCCTTCGGGTGCTGAGCTTGACCGGATTGCGGGAACCCACAACTACGGGCGCCGGGTGCTGCGTCGTTGGAAGGATTCCGGTCGTGCTTCTTTGGCCGCCCCTTCACCTTTACTCCCGGTCGACAGTAATGCGTTCGTCGTCGAACCCGCTGGTTAAGAGATCGCGTTTCGACGTGTCGGGTGGTGTCGAGTGATGCCGGACAATACCTTTTCGGCTGGTCACCGGCCATCACTTATGTCGGAGCGTACCGCGTTCTGTCGTCGTGTGCGCGACGTCTCGGGCTCTTCTCGGGCACGTGGTGCCGGATTCTGTCGAGGTATCCGTGCAGGTCAATCGCGGAGGTCGCGGGTCCGGGTGGGGGTTGCCGGGGAGGTCGGGTGCTGTGTTGAGGCCTGGTGAGGGCCGCGATCCGGTGCTGTCAGCGGTCACGCTGATCGTGGGGATCATCGTGGTGCTGACCTTCCTGTTCGGTTTCGGGAACGTGCTCACGTTGGCACTCCGGCTGGGAGTGCCAGCCTGGGTCGCACCGCTGGTGGCGCCTGCAGTGGAGCTGTCGGTCGTCGGGCTGCTGCTCGCCATTCGGTCTCTGTCGCTGCGGGGCGCACATGTTGAGGTGATCCGGCCGGCGCGCGGCTGTTGTTGGCCTCGAGTGTGGTGGAGGCCGTTGCGTTCGCCCAGTAGCCATCGGATCCAGGCTGTTAGGTGGCGAGTTTCGCTCACAGCCGGTAGCGCACGGCAGTCTCGGTCATGCTCGGCGTGGGTTCGCGGAGTGCCGTGGTCCTTCCGTGGTCCGTGCCGTCCCCGATGACTGTGTGCCGTTCATGCGGACGCCGCCGCCCGCGCTGGGATTACCCGGTGATCCGACACGAAAACCCGTCGGTGTGATCGAGCCTCGGCGCCGCTGAAACTCTTGGTGTGGGCGTGCCGCGACGGGGGTTGGCCGTCCGGGTGAAACTGGCTGTGCTGGACATCGGGTCGAATTCGGCCCAGTTGCAGGTGGTGGACGTATCTCCCGGGGCGCCGCCGCTGCCGGCGTTTGCGGTGAAGGAACCGACCCTGCTCGCCGAAGAACTGCAGCACGACGGCGCGCTGAGTGAGACCGGGATCGAACGCGCGACGATCGCCGTGAGCCGCGCCGTGGACCAGGCGGTGCGGCTCGGCGTCGACCACCTCTACCCGTTCGTCACGGCGGCGGTGCGAAATACGTCAGCCGCGCTTCCTCCTCACCGGAGAGGAACTGGGCCGGATCCCGGATGCCGCCTCGACCCGGTCGCCGTGCGCCGCTGGTATGGCTGGTCGGCCGGGCGGCTGTTGCTGATCGACATCGGCGGCGGATTGATGGAGCTGGTGCTCGGCCGGGACGTGGAACCCGAGCTGGCGATCTCGCTTCCGTTGGGCGCGGGCAGGCTCACGCGGGAATTCCTCACCGCCGATCCGCCGACGAGCAAACAGGTGAAGCGCCTGCGTCGGCACGTCCGGGGCACGCTGTCCGAAGTCCTCGATCGGTTGCGGTGGGAAGGCCCGCCGCGCCGGGTTGTCGCCACGTCCAAGACGTTCAAGCAGATGGCCCGGCTGTCCGGCGCCGTGTCGCAGCGCAAGGGGCCGTTCGTGATCCGAGAGCTCACGGTCGCGGCCCTACGCGACCGCATCCCGCAACTTACCGAGGCGACGGCGGCCGATCGCGCTCACTTCCGCGGCATTTCGCGCTCGCGCGCTCGGCAGGTGGTCGCCGGTGCCCTCGGTGCCGAGGGGACCTTGTCCGCGCTGGACGTGACGCGCGTCGAGGTCTGCCCGTGGGCGCTGCGGGAGGGAAACATGCTTCGGCACCTAGAGCGTGTCGCGGAAATGCCGACGCTGCCGCTTCTGCCGCTGATCCGGCACCCGGACGCCACGGTCCGCCCTCTGCACACCGCCGAGGAACGGCAGGCGCCCTCCTGAACGGTCTGACCCGGTTCGGTGCGCGGGGCGCGGGGTAACCGGTCCGGACGAACCGATCCGCACGGGAGGACTGATGACCGAAGAGCGACTGCGTCCGCCGCAGCAGCAAGAGCCACCTGGGCTGACCGAGGACATGGACCCCCGGCCTCGAGACACGATGGCGGACTACGAGGGACGCGGGTTGTTGACGGGGCTCAAGGCGCTGATCACCGGTGGGGATTCCGGCATCGGGCGCGCGGTCGCGATCGCGTTTGCCAAGGAGGGTGCCGACGTCGCGATCGCCTACCTGAGCGAGCACGCTGACGCCGAGTACACCGCCGAGCGAGTACGGGCCGAAGGCCGTGAGTGCCTGCTGCTCCCGGGAGACCTGGCTCGCGCCCGGCAGTGCCGGGACGTCGTCGACCAGACCGTGAGTCACATGCATGGTCTCGACATCCTGGTGAACAACGCCGCCACCCAATGGCCGGTGGACAAGCCCGAGGACCTCGGTGACGAGCAGTGGCTGCACACGTTCGACGTGAACATGCACAGCTATTTCCGGGTCACCTCGGCGGCGTTGCCGCACCTGCGTGAAGGTTCGGTGATCATCAACACCGGCTCGGTCAACGGCTTGCGCGGCAACAAATCGCTCATCGACTATTCCGCGACCAAGGGCGCAATCCACGCGTGGACGATGGCGATGGCCCAGGCCCTGGCCGGCCGGGGCATCCGGATCAACTGTGTGGCACCGGGCCCGGTGTGGACGCCGCTCATCCCGTCCACGTTCCCGCCTGAGAAGGTGGAGAAGTTCGGGCTGCAGGTGCCGTTCGAACGTGCGGCGCACCCCGACGACCTCGCGCCGTCCTACGTGTTCCTGGCGTCGAACCGGCTTTCGTCCTACTACAGCGGCGAAGTCATCGCAGCGCTCGGCGGCGAGACGACACCCGGCTGACCGAGCCCGGCGACCACAATGGCGGGCGCCCGATAAGCGGTTGCGGAGCACGAGTCAGCCTGAGGTCGCCGGCGCTTACCGGCCGGTGAGGCGGCGGTTGAGCCAGGCGACGTACGGCGAACGGTGCGAACCTCGTCGAGGCCCTCGTCCTCCGGCTGACGCGGGCCGTGCTCACCCTTCACCCCGGCCGAGGCAGCCTGAACGACGGAGAACGACGCACTATACGGGCGGGCCACTGTGATCGCGGTGCCGCCGGTGGCCGTCGACGATGATCAGCGGATCGTCGGCGTCGGTGCCGTGATCGGGTGCCCGGTCACCGACTCGTTCCCACGCCTCGGCACGGGCTGCGGCGCGCGCAGCCCGGATAGCCGTTACCGCCCTGCTCGCGTCGCCGGCCGCTGTGGTGATCAGCCGGGACACGGTCGGGTTCGACGCGACAGGCCCGAACACGCCCGGTTCGGCCCGCGCCAGGCCGATGTCGGCCAGGCAGTCACCGCCCAGGGCGAGGGCGGTCGCCAGATCCAGCACGATCTTGCCCGGATCGTGTTTGCAATGCCAGGGGTTTTCGCCACGACGACAATGCTGCCGACAACGCCGCGGCCAGCTCGACCGCTTCGGCCGTGCGCGGCAAGAGCACCCCACCAGCCCGCGACACGACACCCGGACCCGACCCACCTACCGCCAGCCGCGGATAGGGCGAACTACACACTTACCGACCTGAATGGCGCTCCTGAACCTGCAACCGATACAGCCCTCGACAAACCGTATCATCGCAGCTCAGCACACCATTCTCCGCCATGGCACGCCGCCGAACCTCACTCCCGCGAAAGCCCCGGGCTAAGTAGTGTTATCAGCGCATCGCCCGCGTGCGGGTTGCGTGGGAAGACGCGATGCGTGAGCGCTAACGTAAGGCGAAGAAGAACGTGTGCTTGCCCCACGGCGTCGGGTATGAGTTTGTGGGCGTCGGCCGGCAGGCCATGAGACATCGGGTGTGCCGTTGAGGGGTGAGCTGGTCGGAGGCGGATGCGTCGCGGCCGAGCAGTTGAAGGCGGCGCGGTGAAAGCGAGGTCGCCGACGCGGCGGATCGGCCGCACGGGTGCTCGTGAGTAATCCATGGGCCGCTCCTGTTGCGGCTCAGGCGGTCCGGGGCTGCAACGGGAGCGGGGCGGACGCACAGGGGCGAGTTCTTCATCGTAGGGCCGGGCGATCAGGCCCATGATCGCTGCCCGATGCCATCGAGGTAGCCGCCCGGCAGGCGGTGGCGTTTGAGCGTAGGCATAGGTGGTCGGGGCGGGTTCGCAAGTCGATCACTCGCCACCTTCGCAGGCCCTGGAGCTGCCCTGAATGCTGCAGACGGAGGGCATCGGCGGTTTCCTGCTCACGGACGCCACGAGTGCACCCGTGGCCATCCGCATGGGGTGCCACGTCTTTTCAATCGAACGTTCCTGAACCGCCTGAGGCGCTGCGGACCGCCTGGCGGTGCGCACTCCGGGCGACTCGGACACTCTCCTTGGTTTGGACGGGCACTGTCGCGGTATCCGGGCCGAGGCCGGCACACACCGGCCGGCGAACCGTCGACGTCCGCGGAGGAAACCATGAGCACACCCGAAATCGATCCGGTCACTGCGGAAAGCATGGAAGAAGACGCAGACTTCGGTCAGGAACACACTGAACCGACGTTCCGCGACCAATCTCCGGCGCCATCCGGCAGGAGGACCGAAGAGCAGGGCGGCGGCGATCACGGCGGCATGGAGCCGCGGTAAGGCCAAGCTTGCCGACTGGACGCAAACGTGATGCCGCCCGGGCGGTAGGGGAGGGCTCCGACAGGCCCTGTCGGCTTGCACGCATCCGCGTACGTCGGGTCTGGGACGCGAACCAGTACGGGAGGTGAAGCGATGTTGACCCGCCGCGAGGGCACCGAGGCGCGACGTGGCGGCCTGGACTTGGTGCTGTCCCTGACCACGGACCAGATCGCTGCGCTGGGAACCGACGCAGCGAAACTGGCAGAGGCGCTGGACACGGTCCTGGTGGGACTAGCGGTGCTGCGAAAGGGGCGCGACACAGAGACCTCGGGAGACGAGGGCTTTCTCACGGACGGCCCGGGCGATGCCGGACTGGAGTGGGACGAGCGGTTGCTGCGAGACGTGTGCGGACTGCTGGCCCACCTTGACGGCGTGTGTGCCGCCGGCGTCCGGAGACATATACGCAACGGCGGCTCATCCCGTCAGCTGGGGGCGGCCCTGGGCGTGTCCCGGACCACCGCGCAGCGTCGTCGGGACGACCTCGGGGAGCCGGGGCCGGCCGAGTTGTGGGCGACCGGAAGCCGCAGCGAGGTGAGAAACTTCGGCTCGCGGGTGCCGGACACGATGCGCTCGTGGTCGACGCCGTGGCCGGGATACATCCCGGTGGACATCACCCCGTCGGAACTCGTGGGCGCTGGACTGGAACGCAGCGTGCGCGAAGGTTGGGCTGATCGCTTCGCGACGCCGAGCGATGTCCCGGACTGGGCCGGCCGGCAGGCTGCTGCCCTGGTGCCGTACCGGCTCGATGAGCGGCGCCGGCCGCTGAACCCCACCGGCCGTACCGGACGATCTGGGCGGCACCTCGGAAGATGGGGCGAGAACCAGGCCGTGGACCCGATCGTCGTGGCCGGCGCCGGCGGCGCGGAACCACGGGTGTTGCTCATCCTGCGCCAGGACTGCGCGGAATGGGCCATCCCCGGCGGCATGGTCGATCCGGGCGAGACCGCCGCGCGTGCGCTGGTCCGCGAGTTGCGCGAAGAAACCGATGTAGACCTGGCCGGTATGGATCCGAAGATTCTGACGCGGACCTACGTGGACGACTGGCGGAACACCGACCACGCGTGGGCGTCGAGCACCGTGGCGCTCTACCGACTGGAGGAAGTCGTCACGGCCATTGCGGGCGACGACGCCGCGGCGGCCGCGTGGTATCCGTTCGGCAGCCTGGATGGACTCACGACTGCGATCGAGGGCGCCGGGGGGAAGCTGTACGAGGGGCACTGGCCGCTGCTGTCAGCAGCCCTGAAGCACGTGCGCGAGGCCTGACGCTCCGGCTCTGCCCCGCCACGAGCCAACCGCCGCCGCGCAAGGCAACCACGGCGCCGCGCCAACGGATGCGGGCGGGGCGCTAGTGTCCGTGGTCGGTGACGACGACGCGCATGCCGACGTGGCTGATGCTGCTGTCGGCGGGATAGGCGTGCTCGGCGGCGTTGATCGATGTCTCATACACGGCGAGTTCGAGGTCGGAGATCAGTGCGTCCAGTAGCTCGCGGCCGTGAGCGCGGCCGGCGACGGCTTAGGTTAGTACTGCAACGACAGATCGTGATGTGCCGACTGGGCGTGTCGGTTATGGTCCGTTTCGACGGTCGTGTAGTTGATCTTGCGTGTTGGAGATGGTGACGGACTGGTCGGCTGGTTTCGCGGCGTTCACGGGACGGTTCGCGGCACGG
>NZ_JBFBAF010000065.1:0-20686 GCF_040682095.1 Amycolatopsis sp. NPDC051372 | reverse complement strand
CACTGGTCCCGATGGCGACGAACCAGCCAAGCCCGAGCACGAGCCAGCCACTACCGCCGACACGGCCATCACGATCTGTCGTTGCAGTATTAGAGGGTGTCTCATTTGGGGAGTTTCTTGTGGCAGGTGATGGCGGCGGCGAGGGTGAGGAAGGCGAGGTAGTGGCTGGGTTTGCGTTCGTAGCGGATGGTGAGTCGGCGGTAGTCGAATAGCCAGGCGATGGCCCGTTCGATGACCCAGCGGTGTTTGCCGAGTTTGTTGGTGGATTCGATGCCTTTGCGGGCGATGCGCGGGAGGATCCCGCGCTGGTGGAGCCAGTCGCGCAGGGCGGGGATGTCGTAGGCCTTGTCGGCGTGGAGCTTGGCCGGTTTCCGGCGCCGGAGTCCCCGGCGGGAGCGGATGGCCGGCAGCGCGTTGAGCAGGGGCCTGAGTGCGTGACTGTCGTGGGTGTTGGCCGCGGAGATTCCGACGGTGAGGGGCAGACCGGCCCGGTCGGACAGCACGTGGATCTTCGAGCCGGGTTTGCCGCGATCGACCGGGCTCGGCCCGGTCAGACCGCCCCCTTTTTGGCCCTGACGGATGCCCCGTCCAGGACCGCGCGTGACCAGTCGATCAATCCCCGGCCGCCCAGTTCGTCCAGCACCGCTCGGTGCAACTGCCGCCACAGTCCCGCGTCGGTCCACTCGGTGAACGTTCGGTGCGCCGTGGGCACCGACACTCCGAACGACGGCGGCAGATGCCGCCACGCACAACCGCTGGTCAACACGAACACGACTGCCGTGAACACCGCCCGCGGATCCGTCCGCGCACGCCCACCACCCTGCGGACGCTCCTTCGCCGGCGGGATCAGCGGTTCCACCAGCGCCCACAACTCATCGGGCACCAACCGTTGCGACAACGAGTCGATCACAGCACAAGATCATCGCAGACTCGCCAGAAGATCCAAACGAGACACGCTCTTAGCTCATTGCGCCGGCCTCGTGCGTGCTGGTCTGCTTAGACAGGTGCGATGCAGGGGAGGGTCGTCGGGGTCGCTCTTCGTGCGCCCCGTCCCTGCAAGATCATCCCGGTGTTCAGCCGGAAACCGCTGTTCGGCTACAAGACCATGGTATTCGCCACCATCGGCATCACCTCGTTGTCGGTGGCGGTGCGGGCTCACCACACGTTCGCGACCGGCGCCGTGCTGTTGCCGTTTCTTCTCGTTCATGCCGTTTCTCATTACCGTGCCCACCGGCATCAAGTTCTTCAACCGGATTGGCACCATGTGGAAAGGCACCCTGACGTTCGAGTCGCCCCTGCTGTGGTCGATCGGGTTCCTGGTGACCTTCTTGCTTGGCGGGTTGACAGGCATCATCCTCGCCGCGCCGCCCCTGGATCCAGGTAAACGACCTTCACCGGCTTCCACGCCACGTTCCTGATCCAGCACTCGCTCGGCGACGCCGGCATGCCCCGCCGCTACGCCGACTACCTGCGCAGCGACGGGTTCACGTGGATGCACACGGCCTCGACGATCGGGTCGTTCATCCTGGGCGCTTCGGTGCTGCCGTTCGCCTGGAATGTCGTCAAAAGCTACCGCTACGGCCAAGAGGTCGACGGAGACGACCCTTGGGGTTACGATCACTCGCTCGAGTGGGCGACGACCAGCCCGCCGCCGCGGCACAACTTCACCGAACTGCCGCGCGTCCGTTCCGAGCGGCCCGCGTTCGAGCGGCACTACCCGCACATGCTGGACCGCCTGCGCGACGAAGCACACATGACCCGGGGACATCCCTGGGGCAAAGCCCCACCCTTCGAGGCCGCCGCAGGCGCGACCCAACTGCCTCCGCTGATCGCAAAATTCGGCTCACCTGCTCTCAATCAGCGTCCACGAGGGTCTTCACCTTCGACTTGTTCCTCCGGCGGGTCGACGAGGTGCATCCTGTGCGTCGTCAAGCTTCTGCTCCGCGTCCGGACCGAACCGGAGGCTCGGTCTCCGTGATCGTGGTGCTCAGTTCTCCTGATGGGTACGGGCCATGACGTCGACGCCGACCTGTCGTCGGAGGGTTCGACTGTGTTTCGTTGGTGATCGGCTCGAGCCAGAAGGTCGTCGCACTGTGTTAACGCAGCCACGCCCCAGGACTGGCTTCGTAGACCGCGATGCTCGCGACGATGTGGGGACGCGTCGCGTCCTCTCCGCGTTCGCCGCCCCACGGCTTTCTGTAGTTCCTTTTGGTCATTGCTGGCGGCCTTTGACCTTGTGCTTGTTGGTTTCGTTGCAGAGCTGTGCTTCATCGGCATAGTGTCGCGAGGCGAATTCTTGCCGACGGTCCGGGATTGCCGGACTCGTTCCGGTTCTTGTTCACCGTGCGCGCCGCAATCGCCTCGGCTCGCCCGGTGCTGGCGCCCTGGTTTTTTAGGACGCTTTGATGTGCTCATACTGCCGTTCCCGACTACTGCTCCGGCTCTGCTCAGGCGCGATTCCTTCTGTTTGTTGCTACCCGTTCGCAGCGCCGCCAAAACGGCAACGTCTCAAAGGATGCATGAGGTTCACCCCGGGTGGGTACGTTCCTGATGTTCGCGGTTCAGCCGAGCAGCCGCCAGCCTCAGCACCCGGTATCACGCCGGCGGTGCTGCCAGTCCAGCGACGCCAGCGTGCACCCGCGGGGTCGCCGGCCTCGACGGAGGTGACAGCTTCATGAGGGGTTCATTGCCTCATCGCGCGGCGACGTTCACCGTCACCGGTACGCTCGATTCGACCGTGGTCGCCGCGACCGGTGACCTCGACTGTACCGTCGCCGACCACTTGCTCGACCGGTTGCTCGATGAGATCACCCTGCGCCCGCGAGCGTTGATCGTCGACTTGACCCGCGTGGGCTTCTGCTCCGCGCGGGCTTTGCGCGCGCTGCTGGCGGCTTGGGCCGAAGCCCGCGCCGTCGGGATCCCATGCGTGACCGTGGGCGATCAGCAAGCGGTTCGACGGCCCATCACCATGCTCAAGCTGGACCACATCCTCCTTCTGCACGACAACCGCGCCGCCGCCCGGGAATGGCTGACGGCCTCGCATGGCGACGTCGCCGGCGATCGGTAGCCCGTGGGTTCAGAAGCCCGAGGGTGCGTGGCCTTCTGCTTGGGCCGGCCCATTCATCGGTGGCAACCAGGTTCAGCGCCGCGATCCAGAAGGACACCGCCCGGGACAGGTCGGAGACGCCGATGACGGGGAACCGAACCGGAGCATCGGCTAAGTCAGCCGCCGGCCATCTGCGGGAACGGGCCGTCGAGAGGCAGTCGTCCGGCAGGCTCCTGTGGCTGTCAGCGGGCGGACAGGACTTGCTCGGTCGGCGCGTGTAAGGCCGACGTTTCCGCGACCGCTCCAGCTCGCTCAACACGACGTGGTAGCGCTCGGCCGGCTCAGGTTTGCTTTGGTGCCTGTTGCCCTGCTCCGCCGCGCGAGCCGTTTCGCGTTGGTGAGTGGGAAGCGCGTTTGGTATCCGCTCGGATGATGCTGGTCTGCGCGGGAAGATGGGCACGGCGCGGCGGCGGCTGTAGCGCAGGGGACGGTACAGGTTTCCGGTGCGTCGGCCGCAATCCTGTGGAAACGGCACGGGCCCGTGCCCGGGTAGCCGCGCGGTCGCGCGCCTGCTATGGCCGGGCTGCCTGCTGCCGCGGTGTCTCGTAAGCTGTTGGTTCCGGGTGCCAGCTCGGTAAGGCCGCGCAGCGCGGAGGGGTACGACGGTGGTTGGGCAGGGTCGGGAGCCGTTGTGGCGAGCGATCGCCTCTGCCGCCGAGGTGTCGGGCCGCCGTGAGGGCTGGGCGCAAACGGTGTGTCTGGCCTGTGTGGAAACGCTGGAGCACGTCGACGCGGCGATTCTGGCCTTGCGGGGTGGCGCCAGGTCCGAGGAGGTGCTAGGTGCCAGCGACCGCTGGGCCGCGGACCTGGCTGAGCGGCAGTACACCGTCGGCGAAGGCCCGGGTGTGGAGGCGTTTAGCACCGGAAGCCCGGTGCTGGTGCCCGATCTCGGCGTTGAGCAGGTGCGTTGGCCGGGATTCGCCCAGGCCGCGCTCGCCGTCGGTGTGGCGGCGATGTTCGCGTTCCCGCTGCAATACGGGGCGATCAGGCTGGGTACCCTCGAGCTTGTCCGCCGTCGCCGCGGCGGTCTGGTCAGCGCCGAAAGGCGGGACGCCGCGCTTACGGCGGACCTGGCCACGGCTGCGCTGCTTCGCCAAACACGCGAGGCGGAGGAGGCTGGTCACGAGTTCGCACCACGTCTGGTCACTTCGTACCAGGATGTCAATGTCGCCACCGGCATGCTCGCCGCACAGCTGCAGATCTCCCTGGACGACGCGTTCGTCCGGCTGCGCGCTCACGCTTTCGGTCAGAACCGGTCGGTCCTTGACGTCGCTCGTGACGTGCTGGAGCGGCGCATCGCCCTGGAAGAGTTGGCCGAATGAACCCCTCACCTGGAGGCAACATGAGCGACCGCCTGGTTGACGGGGCACCCGGCATGGCCTCGTCTGATGTGGCCGGCGCGCTGGTCTCGATCACGGGGCGCTTGGTCGGCAGCCCGGACAACGCCGCTGTGCTTCGGCTGGTCGCCGAGGTCGGCACCGAGCTGCTGGGCGCGACCGCGACCGGCGTGCTCCTGGCTGGTGGCCGTGGCGGTCTGGAGGTGGTGGCGGCCTCGGACGAGACGGCCCGGTTCGTGGAGTTGCTGCAGGCCCACATCGATCAGGGGCCATGCGTCGAGTGTGTCGCGAATGTTGACGTGGTGACCTCGTCCGACCTGGCGGCCGAGCGGGATCGGTGGCCCGATTTCGTGCCCGCTGCGCTGGCGGCCGGGTACCGCTCGGTGATCGCGATTCCGCTGCGGCTGGACGGCGTCGCGGTCGGCGGGTTCAACCTGCTCTACGACGTCGTGACGGCACCGCGGAAGTGGCAGCTGGAGCTGGCGCAGGTGGTGTCGGATCTGGCGGTGCTCGCGTTGGTGCAGGAACGCGGCGACCGCCGCGCGGATCGGTTGTTCGAGGCCACGGTCACCGCCCTTAACGACCGGGTCCAGCTCGATCACGCCGTCGGCCTGGTCGCCGGAAACCTCGGGATTGCCCCGGCGGCCGCCCGTGCCCTGGTGATCGGCCACGCCGCCGAGCACGACCTCATCTTGCGTGAGGTCACTCGTGCAGTCACCGACGGCAGCCTTGATCCGGGTGATCTGGTCGGCGGCGACCTCGCCAGCTGACCGGGATCAGGCCCAGCCCCCGTATTCGGGGTCGGCGGTGCCGTCGGCCCAGGCGTTGACGAGAGCCGCGACCCGGGCGGCCTCGGCACCGAGCCTGGCGATGTCGGTGCCCCCGGTAAGATCGTGGCGGGCTTGCGCGGCGTCGCAGCCGTGCCAGCACTGCATGATGCCGACCGCTTCCCCGACCGCGGCACGTCTGGCCAGCGAGCCCAGGAGAAGGCGACCCGCCGCGGCGAGTGAGTCGGCATCAGGGTCTGGGCGGGTCATGTTTCCTACGGTCCTCTCTGCAGCTTGCGAGCACCAGACCGGAGCCACTGATCATGCCGAGCGTGGGCAGGGCAGCGCTACGGGTGTGCTTGTAGCACTGCGCTGACCAGCCGTTCAGCGCAGACGCGCAGCTTGATGTTCTCCCGCTGAGACTGTGCGACCAGCCGCTGGAAGGCCTCGTCGGCGGAGATTCCGCGGGCGCCCATGATGATGCCCTTGGCCTGATCGATCACCGTCCGAGATACCAGCGCGGTATTCAGCTGCGCGGCTTCGTGCCGGGCGGCCAGATAGTGGGCGGTGGACCGCAACGCAGCCTCTACCGCGGTCACGAATAGTTCCAGCAGCGCGCCTTCCACGTCCCGATAGCCGTGGGTGTGGTGACCGTAAAGGTTCAGCGAGCCAGTGTGCGCGGCGTCGACCACCAGCGGCGCGGACAGGTAACTGGCCATTCCGGCCGCTAGCGCACTGCGGGTGAAGTCGGGCCACCGGCCGCCGGCGGTCGCAATGTCGACCCGGAGGATCTTGCCGGTCTCGGCAGCCTCCGGGGACGGGCCTGCGCCGACGCGGTATTGGACGATGCCGAAGGCGAGGCGAGGCAATCGGTGCACGCCGCCGTGGCCGGCGTCCCATTTCGGACCAGCGTGATGCTGGCAAGGTCGGCGCCGGGAATGACCTGTACCAACTGCCGGCACACCAACTGCAGTGAGGTGTCCAGGGCGCCGTCGTCGTCCAGTGCCGCGGGCAACGCCTCCAGGGCGCCTGTGACCTCATCCAACTGCCGGCGAATGGCCCCCGGCTTCGCCCTCGCTTGATACTGCCATGACCGCCCCTCGCCCTCCGAAACCGACCATCGACCTATGGCTGTCACGGTAGGTCGACAGCGCTCGAGGAACCACCACCCATCCACTGGGCGCGGTGCTGGGCAGCGGCCGTCTTCCGTAGGTGTTGATCGAACCGGTGATCAGGGTGGCGTGAGCAGGGGATCCGCCCAGCTCGGTCAGTGCGGCCTCCTCCGCGCCCCGACCTGGCCCAGTGAGGCCAAAACCACCAGGTTCACCCTTGGAGCGCTGCGCTCGCCTTGGAGGCGGGACAAGGGGGACGAGCTACGAAATGGCCGGTGAGACCTGCCGGAGGTCGTTCAGGGCACTGATCGAGGAGCGGAGTCGTCCTCCGTGGCCAGCCTTCGGGGAGTGGTACTGCACCGACACGACGTTGAAAAGGCCGCTGTCACCCACCCAACCCGAATCGCCGTCGGTGGTGGCGTTCAAGCGTGCTGTCACCGGTCGAGCTGGTGGTACGGCTACGCGGGCAACCAGCGCTAGGTGGGCCGACAGCCAGACCAAACAGGGCGCACAGTCGGGCTCGGGCCTGATGATGCCGTCGACGACGTACCTCATGGCCCAGCTGTGGCGTAATCGAGCTCGGCGCCGTATCCCTGACCACCCCGTCCCCGGACTACCGCGCGCGCGTCACGCTCGGTCAACATTGGGTGCGGGTCGACCTGCCCCGGTACCGGGATGACGGTGCTCGGCCGCGACGAGGCGTCGGTCGTCGTCTCGTAGCTCGGCTCGGAGGTCAGCCGACGGTGTGGGGCCGCGGCGCTCTCCTGCTGCTGGAATCGGGACTCGACCAGCTCGCCCTGCCTGCGTCGGGCGAGCACGGCCAGCGTCAGGCCGTGGGCGACCGCCAGAAGCAGAAGGAAGACACCCAAGCGGCCGACCAGCGCCTCGCTCGAACCGGGCCATGCGGTGCCCACCACCGAAAGCAGGGCTAGGACACCGATCGCGACGAGGTGGAAGACCGTCACCACCATCCACGCCATCGACCCTGTCGCTTCGCCACCGTTCGCCCGCCCCGCAGGTAGCGGCGGCCCCCGCGGGGGAGAACCTGGCCGTCGGCCACCACGAAGATCAGTCCGATCATCAGGAACCCCATGAGGTCGTTGTCGGACATCTTCTCCTCCTCCTTTCCGACGGGGTACCCGCGAACGCCGGAGCGATGAGCATCTGGCCGTCGTTCACCGGATCGCGAGGTCGCCACGGCCGGCAATCTGCTCGGAATCGACGGCTTCGGCCACGGCTTCACCGGGTGGTTTGGCGGGGTTGGCGTACCGGAGCTCGCCGCGAGCGGTGGTGACGGCGGCACCCCTCTGCTCGAGCAGCGCGATGGCACGGGTGCGCCCGGCACATCGTCAACCTCCCTGGGACGGACGGTGCCGCGCCCAACGGTCTCGGCCACTGCTCCAGTGCTTCGCGCGGTGCGCCGCCGGAGGTGAGGGAGCGCTGCAGGCCCAGGTCAACCGGGCGGTAGCAAAGCACGGCCGAAGCCAGCTCGCCGTCCCGACCGGCGCGGCCGATCTCCTGGTAGTAAGTATCGAGGGAATCCGGCACAGCGGTGTGGAGCACGAACCGCACGTCGGGTTTGTCGATGCCCATGCCGAACGCGGACGTGGCGACCACACGTCGTTTGGCGCGCTCGCTTTCGACGGGCTCGACGGCCAAGTGAAGGCTTGGCCGGTCGAACCCGGCGACGACCTCGATCGGGTCTCGGCGTCCGAGCAGGTCGATGATGTCGCGACGCACCGGGGGCGCGTCCGTCGCGGTGAGGCCGAGGACCGGTGGCCGTCCGGGCCGTTCGATGGCCAGCAGCAGGAGGTAGCTGGACCGGAACTCGTGCCCCGACGACGAACGCAGCGCGCTTCGTCCACAGTGAACAATTGTGGGCCGCAGCCGGGCCGCGTCTTCCACCATATCGTCGTCCGTAAGCTGCTCGGGGGAGAGGGACAGGTAGCGAGCCTCGCCGGCGCGGAGTTTGTCCCAGGCCTGCCTGCGTTCGGGGGCTCACTGAAGCGAGTTGAGGGCGGCGGCGTCGGGTGCCCCGCTGGCCTGCGGCCTGTGGTCTGGTCGCGTTGCAACGCCAGCAGCGGGGAGACCACTACGGCAGCCCGTCCAGCAGGAGCGTGGGCACCTGGTAGATGGCCGACTTGCCGGAGCCGGCGGCCGGCACGGCGAGCACATCACGTCCGGCTCCCACGGTCGACATCGCGCGGTCCTGCTCGGCAGTCAGCGTGTCTCAGCCGAAGCGCTCCGCGGCGAGAGGGTGGAGTCCTTCAGACGGTCCCGTCACAGTGTGAGGGGGGCCGCGTGACCCCGGCGCTGAAAACCTCGGCGCGTCAAGGCGTGAGCGCCGACACCGCGCACAACGCCGCCCAGCCCACCGCGAGGGCGGCGACTTTGGAATGGGCGGACTGTCGGGGCAGGCCGAGCCTGAAGACGACGGCGTCGGCGGTGTCCGACGCGACCCGCGCGGCGAGGCGACGCGCAGCGGCGTGCCTTCTGGAGCGAGCGCCATGGCGAGGCCGATCGGGTGTCACGCGCTCCGATCCCGGCGATGAGCGTGCGGTTCTCGGGCTTGACGTCACCAGATTTGGTGGTGAGGCTACACGGTTCGGCCAGCACACGGGGAAAGACGATGGTGGTCGCGCCGTATGCAGCGGTTGCGGCGCCGAGGACGCGGGTCAGATGGGCGTGGCCACCTCTGGGGATTCGGATCAGGGTACCCAGGTGGAGCCGCGTCACGCACGCGTTTGATCCACGCCGGGGCGGGTCGACGGCGAGGCATGACCGAACCCGAACCCGAACGCGACCCCGGCCCCGACACCACGGTCGACCGCGAGCTCGCCGGTTCGGGTGACCTGAGTCCCGGCGAGCAGCGCGAACTCGCCGAACGCGAAGCCGTCGGCGATCGGGAAGTCAGCCGTGAACGCAACTGACCATCGCTTCGCCCTGCCGGGCCAGAAGGACACCGTGCAGACGCTGGAAGCAGCCCGTGGATTCGACGCGCTGCCCGAAATCGTCGCGAACACCGCCACGGACCCCGACCAGATCCGCGGCTGGCTCACCGACGTTGTGGGAGCCGGGCCGGACGACCTGCGCTGCGAGGCGGACCTGCCGCACGTGCGACTCGAATGGTCGCGGGGGCGCACTGCTCACCATCACCGGGTCGGGCGCAGGCGCGAGCTGGGTTTTCCTGCGCCTGACCTGCCGCGGTGCAGACGATTTGGCAAGCCGTGTGCTGGACAGTCTGGCCAACCGGGTGGACGAGAACTTCACGACCGGCTGAGGCGAAACCGCTTGCTACGGTGCCTCCGAGGATGCGGCCTGACCAGCCCGGACCGGAGGCCGCCCAGGCGCACCTTCGGACGTCAGAAGTCCGGTCGTCCTCCGTGTCAGGTGACAACACGGACGGTGCGCAGGCCCGGGGCGGCGGCGTCGTAGATGAACATGCCCGCTCGGACCCCGCTGTCGAGGTAGTCCACGATCGCGTCGGTGAAGACTTCGCCGGGTGCGATAGCGGGGACGCCAGGCGGGTACGGGCTGATCATCTCCGCGGCGACCCGGCCGACGGCTTTGGCCAGTGGGATGTGCTCGGCCTCGGCGAAGAAGGCGTCGCGGGGCAGCATGCGCATTTCGAGTGCGAGGTCGGCTGCGGCCGGCACGTCCACTGGCGGCCGATGGTCGAAGTCGTACTTTCGCAGTCCGCGCAGGCCCGTCAGCAGTGCTGTGACCGTGTCCTCGTCGTCGGCGTGGGTGATCTGGACAGCGATGCGGCGGTGATCCGACAGGCCGGTGTGCAGGTGCTGCTCGGCGAGCCAGTCGGCGGCCTGGTAACCGCTGATGCCGAGCCCGGCGACGTCGATCACCATCTTGAGTGGGTCGTGCTCGAACGCGAGCGGATGGAATTCGGTGCCCATCGCGTGCAAACCGGGCGTGGCGGCGATCTCCTCACGAACACGGGCGGCCAGCGAGAGCGCTTTGCCCAGCACTTCTTCGCCGTACTCCACCATCTGACGGCGCCACCCGTCGAGCGAGGCGAACAGCAACGCTGACGTGCTCGTGGTGCCCAGCAGGTCTTCGCGGGCCTTGAGCACGTCCGGGGACACCCGGTCGCCCTGCAGGTGGAAGAGGAGGCTTGTTCGAGGCCGCCGCCCATCTTGTGGGTGCTGGTGACGCACAGGTCGGCATCGCCGTCCATCGCCCAGGCCGGCAGGTCGTCGTGGAAGGGGTAGTGAGCTCCCCAGGCTTCGTCGACGATCAGCGGTTTCCCTGCGGCGTGGCATTCGCGGGCGACTCCACGGATGTCGGCGCAGGTGCCGTAGTCGGTGGGGGTGATCAGCAGCATGCCCTTCGCCTCGGGCGCCCCGGCCAACGCGGTGCGAACCTCTTCGGGGCCTGGCGGGTGGGCCAGATGCCGCTCGGCGTCGTAGCGCGGGCGAACCCACACTGGGTGCACTCCGCTGATCACCAGCCCGGCGACCACCGACTTGTGGGCGTTGCGGGACACCAGGAGCCGCTCGCCCGGCCCGGCGACGGCGAGCATCGCGCTCTTCACCGACAGGGAGCTGCCGCAGGTGGAGAAAAAGGTGTGCTCCGCCCCCACCGCGTCGGCCATCAGCTCTTGGGCGTCTGCCAGGACACCACGGGACATCCGGCGGTCGTCCAGACCGTTGAGAGTGAGCAGATCCGAGGCGAACGCGTCGCGGCCGAGCAGTTGCAGCACTCGCGGATCGGCGCCGCGACCCTGTTTGTGACCAGGTGGGGTGAAGGCCAACCCGCCTTCGCGGCGGTATGACTCGATGGCTTCCAGCACTGGCGCTCGCGAGTGGTCCATGATCTCTCCCGTGCTGCGCGAGCGGCCGGCTTTCGCTTACGCGTTGAACACCACAGCGGTGTGCCGGCGCGGACGGCGATTCCTGCGTCGCCGACGGGCTGCGGTTGCTGGAACGGGGACTTTCGCGGCCTGGGGTGCTGAGTCTTCGCGCTGCGCCCTCGCGTGGCTCCACGGGCTGCGATATCGATGTGGAGGTACGCCGCGCCGTGTCCATGCTCAGCGGCCGAGGGCTTCCTGCAGTTCCTTCTTGGTCATCGTGGAGCGGCCTTTGATGTTGCGCTTCTTGGCGTCGTTGTAGAACTGCTCCTTGGTCGGTCCGCTGGGGTCCTGCCGGTTGCCCGACCTTTTCCCACCACGCTTCTGGGGCGAGGTGTCGCGGGTCGAACTCTTGCTGGCGGTGCGAGATTCGCCGGACTGTGCCCGGTTCTTGTTGACCGTCCGTGCGGCGATTTCCTTTGCCCGGCCGGTGCTGGCGCCCTGCTTTTTCTGCGACGACTTGATGTGCTCGTACTGACGTTCGCGCTTGGTGCTGCCACTCTTCTCAGGCACGGCTCCTCCTTGGCTCTGACCGTGATTACCCGCTGGCCGCATCGGCAAACCGGCCAGGTGGGAAGTCGGACGTTGCGACGAAGGTCGGCTTGACGCGTTTCGCATCCGGACTGTGTGGTTAGCCCGGTTCGGGTGCCTGCGGTGAAGAGGCGCGGGTCCCCGGCTCCCGTCGGTCAAGAAGCGGCCGACGGGAGTTCGCGGGCTGCACGGCCGACTGGGCTCTCGGAGGGGTCGTCGGGGCGCTGGGCGGGCACGGCTTCCTCGATCAAGCGGCGGGCCATGTCACGAAGTTTGACGTTGGTGTTTTGTGACAGTGCGCGGAGGATCTCGAATGCCTCATGGGCTCGCCGCTCGCGAGGGCAGTGCCTCTCGTAATTGCTGCAGCTCGCTCTACGCGGCGTGGTAGCGGCTGGAGAGGTCGCCCCACTTTCTCCCGCACTGCGTGACCGGCGCCGCCCAACAGCTGGGTTGACGCGGCGAGGAGTACTGCACACGGTCGGCCGGTTCGAACTGCTACATGGTGAGCACTCCTTCGCGACGTCTCGGCGAGCCGCGGCTACTCAAAGTAGCACCCAAAAAATGTAGGGCAGCAGGCCCCGAGATTCAACTGGTCAAGAGCGGTGGCCTACTGGATACGGGCGGGTGCCTGAGGTGGACTGGGGCCTGTGGTCAGCCGGTCTCGTCGGTGACGTGGTGTTCGGCGCCGACGGGTTTCGATTCGGGCGACCCGCGCTGGCGGAGGTAGACGCTGAAGATCGCCATGCAGCCGATGGCGAGGAATTCCGATTGCCAGTTCTGCAGGGTGCGGTTCCAGAAGTCGGCTGAGAGCAGGTATTCGCCCCAGCTGATGGGGTCGCCGAAGTCGCTGAGCTGCTCGGCGTTGTAGGCGCTGACGCCGGCGATCGACTGGGCCAGCCAGGACAGTAGGAAGATCGTGCCCATGACCAGGCCGAGCGAGCGGGAGAACACCGTCGTGCGCCAGCCGCCCGCTCTGGCCCAGCGTGGGGAGCCGACGCGCACGTGGCGGCCGAGCACTTGGTCGCGATCGTTCTCCGGGCCGATCTTGCCCAGCGGCTTCGACTCGGGGGAACCGCGCTGCACGAGCCAGACGGTGGCGAAGACGTAGAGGAAGAATTGCAGGTATTCGGATTGCCAGTTCTCGGCGACGTCGACCGCGAACGAAGAGGAGGTGAGGTAGTCCCCCATCCCGACGGTCTGGGTGCCGTGGGCGAGCTGCTGGTTGTTGAAGTCGGCGAGGCCGGACCAGGCTTGTCCGAGCAAGCTGAGCAGGAACAAGGCGCCGAAGGCGAGCGAGAGGCCGTTGTTGCGCAGCAGGGTCCGTAGCCAGCTCATCGGCCCAGCATCCCGAGCACGATGAAGTAGGCCAGTCCGGCGAGGACGAGCACGAGGTAGGCGGCGAACACCGCGCGGGTGCTCATCGCCCGCCGACCGCGCAGTCGTAGACCTGCTCGTTGCGCAGGTGGCATCCGGCGCCGGTGACGCGCCAGCCGTCGGGGAACTCGTGCAGGAACAAGGTGTCGGCAGCGGAGCGCGCTTGTGCCTCGTCGCCCCAGACGGACGCGGAGACGACGGGCGCGTGCGGTACCTCGGCAAGCACCGGCTGGCACCCGGCAGGGCCGAGTGCGTCTCGCGCGCGCGGAGCGAGCAGCGCGCACGCCTCGACGGCCGTGCCCGTGGCGGCCGCGGTGACGAACCCCTGAGCAGTGGCCTGAGCCTCCGGGGCATCGGCGGCGCCGCACCCGGCGGCCGCGAGGAGGAACGCCGCTAGCACCGCGCTGACGATGATTTTCTGCACACCACCAGGTACCCAGCCCTTCGGTGGTTTACGCCTTGGCCTACGGACGGGGTGCCGCGGTGGCTCGGCAGGCAGACGCTGCGGGCTGTACTCGCCCCTGCGGCGTGATCGTGTCAGTCGCCTCTTCAGCCGAGTTGAGGGGTGTCTCCGGGAAAGCTGATCGGCAGTTCATAGAGGCCGCGTGCGGTGCGACCGCCGTTGAGCCAGCCGTGGAAGTAGATGTGGCCGTCGACGACGTCGGCGCCGCCGGGAGCGTCGACTTTGCCGCCGAGCAGGTCGGTGGAGAGGAACTGGGCGTCGGCCTTCACGAATGGCCCGGACAACGTCGGCGCGATGGCGTAGCACGTGTGGTAACCGGTGCTCTGGAAGGTGTCGGCGGAGTAGAAGAGCAGGTATCGGGGTGGGGTCTTGACCACCGAAGGCGCTTCCACGACACCTTTTCTCCGCGCTGAGGTCGGCAATGAGCAGCTCGGTGCGCGCCCCGGTGAGGCCACGGCCGTCCGCGCCGAGTTTCTGCGACCAGATAGCGGCGGGTGGCCCGGTAGGTTTGCCGTTGCTCTTGTACAGCAGGTAGCGGGTTCCGTCGGAGTCGAGGAAGGTCTGCGGGTCGATGTCGCCGCCGTCGCCGGATGCGCAGACGAGGGGCTGGTCGCCGCTCGGTTGGTAGGGCCCCTCGGGTTTGGCCGCGGTCGCGGCGCCGAGGCACATCTGGCCGGTCGTGGCGACCGCGGCGGCGAAGTACAGCACGAACGTGCCGTCCGGCAGCACGGTGACGTCCGGTGCCCAGCCCCCCGTCCGTCTCCGCCCACGCCGGTGCGCTCGCAAGGGCGTCACCGGTCACCCGCCACGGGCCCTCGGGGGCAGGGGCCGTCGCCACGGGGATATTGACCGAGCCGGTGCTCGTCGAGAACGCGAAGCAGCCGGTGCCGGTTTTCACCACGTCCGGATCGGGAAAGTCCTGGTTGATCAGCAACCGGGGAGCACTGACGGCATAGGCCGGTGCGCAGGAAAGCCCAACCAGAGCCCAGACGGTGATCACGGTCGCCAGACGAAGAAATATCATGATCGATTCTCGGCTCGGCGCAGCGCGCTGCCGCAACGCTGTTCGCCGATGCCACCTGGTCGGGTGCCCGCGGCCGGTCTCGATGCGGTGAATCCGCGGGTCCCCGGCTTTCAGGGCTATCGTCACCGGGAAACCGACCGCTGAATCCGTTCAGCCGCCGGTTTTTCCGGTGGGGCGGCGGAGGATGCGTTCGACGTGAGTCATCGCTTCGCGTCCCTCGGGGATGTTCTGCATGAGCCAGTGGTGGAACATGCCGGGGTACTCGGCGTCGGGCACGTCGATCCCCGCGTCGAAGGCGCGGGTAGTGAAGCGACGCGCGTCGGGCAACAGAACGTCGCGGGTGCCGATAAAAAGGCTGACGGGACCCAGCCCGGTGAGGTCGGCGTGCAGCGCGCTGATGCGGGGGTCGTGCGGGTCGGTGCCTTCGGTGCACATGCGGCCGGCTTCGCGAAGGCCAGTGATGCCGAGCATGGGGTCGTGTTCGTCGAGGACGACGGAGATCGGGTCCTCCAAGGTGATGTCGAACCAGGGGGAAACAGCAGCATTCGCGCCGGCTGCGGCCGGGCTTGCTCGCGGAGGTTCTGGGCGATGGCCAGGGCGAGCGCGCCGCCTGCTGAGTCTCCGGAGATCACCAGATGTTCGGCCGGGTGGTGGCCGGCGATGTGGTCGTAGGCGGCGTACACCATGGGCAGGGTCTCGGTGTGGTCGTGCCGGGGCACCAGCGGGTAGATCGGGAGCGTCACGGTGCACCCGAGGCGCGCGACGAGGTCGGCGGCGTAGCGCCAGTGGTGGGTTTCGATCTGTTCGACGTACCCGCCGCCGTGCAGGTGCACCACGTGCAGCTCCGAGGTACCCCCTCGTCGCGGCCGCAGCGTCCAACAGGGAAATCCGCGAGCCTCCCACCGCTCGACCTCGCACGCACGCCGCACCTGCCGCGGCGGGCGGGCCATCGACGGCCGCTGGTGGCGGTGCAGCCGGTGGTGCAGCGTGCGGGCGTTGTCGTAGAACCGTTTCTGCCCGGTGGCGCGCAAGTACGCCATGTACAGCTGTGCCTTCGCATGACCATGTCCCAGAGCTACCCCGCGGCGGTGACGTGTCAATCGTGTTTGCCCCCAACCCGCTCGGGTATCCGAGCACAAAGATCAGGGAGGTGTGACCGTGCCGCAGCGGGACGGGATCAGGGAACCGTGGGGAGCGCGGACGCCGTACGGCCCCGGCCAGTGATGGCCAGTGCGCGTGGACAGCCACCTCGCCGAGGGAGTGGGCCCCGAGGACGTCGAGCGGTGGGCTCGGAGTGCGGCTGTGCTGCACTCCAATGGTGACGGGCTCGACATTGCCGTCGCCGGCGGCCGCATCGTAGGGGTGCGGGGCCGTGCCGACGATCGCGTGAACCGGGGGCGCTTGGACCCCAAGGACCTCTTTGGCTGGCAGGCCAACTCCGCGTCCGACCGGCTGACGAAACCGCTGGTGCGCCGGGGCGGTGAGCTGGTAGAGGCGAGCTGGGACGAGGCGATGGACCTCGTTGTGCGCCGGAGCACGGAACTGCTCGACGAAGGGGGGCCCGGCGCGCTGGGCTTCTACACCAGCGGACAGTTGTTCGCCGAGGAGTACTACACGCTGGGCGCTCTCGCGCGGGGCGGGATCGGCACCAACCACCTCGACGGCAACACGCGGCTGTGCACGGCGACCGCGGCGGCCGCGTTGAAGGAGTCCTTCGGCTGCGACGGCCAGCCCGCGTCCTACACCGACATCGACCACGCCGACGTCATCGCGCTCTTCGGGCACAACATGGCCGAGACCCAGGCGGTACTGTGGGAGCGGGTCCTCGACCGTCTCGCCGGCCCCGAACCACCGCGGCTGCTGTGCGTGGATCCGCGCGAAACCCCAGTCGCTCGCGCGGCAACGCTGCACCTCGCGCCGCTGCCTGGCACGAATGTCGCGTTGATGAACGGCCTGTTGCACGAGATCATCGAGCACGGCTGGGTCGACCGCGGCTACATCGAGCGCAACACAGTCGGCTACAACGACCTCGCGGCGGCCGTCGCGGACTACCCGCCCGAGCGCGCCGCGGAGATCTGCGGGCTCGACGCCGCGCAGATCCGTGAAGCCGCGCATCTGCTCGGCGGGGCGGAGCGGCTGCTGTGCACCGTCCTGCAGGGCTTCTACCAGTCGCACCAGGCCGCCGCGGCCGCCGTGCAGGTGAACAACGTGGTCCTGCTGCGCGGGATGCTCGGCAAGCCGGGTGCCGGTGTGTTGCAGATGAACGGCCAGCCCACCGCCGAGAACACCCGCGAGTGCGGCGCCGACGGCGACCTGACGGGGTTCCGCAACTGGGCCAACGACGAGCACGTGGCCGAGCTCGCGAAGCTGTGGAACGTCGACGTGACCCGGATCCCGCATTACGGGCCGCCGACGCACCTCATGCAGATGCTGCGCTACGCGGAAAACGGCAGTCTGCGGTTCCTCTGCGTGTCGGCGACCAACCCGGCCGTCTCTCTGCCCAACCTGCACCGCATCCGCTCGATCTTGTCGCAGGACCGGCTGTTCCTGGTGGTGCAGGACGCGTTCCGCACCGAGACCGCCGAACTCGCCGACGTCGTGCTGCCCGCGGCGATCTGGGGTGAGAAGACCGGCACGTTCACCAACGCCGACCGCACCGTGCACCTGTCCGAGAAGGCCGTCGACCCACCGGGGCAGGCGCGGGCGGACCTCGACATCTTTCTTGACTACGCCCGGCGGATGGACTTGCGCGACGCCGACGGGGCGCCGTTCCCGCCGTGGTCCGACGCGGAGTCGGCGTTCGAAGCCTGGAAACGCGCCTCGGCCGGGCGGCCGTGCGACTACAGCGGCCTGAGCTACCACAAGCTGCGTAAAGTCAGCGGAATTCAGTGGCCGTGCACCGACGACCACCCCAACGGCACCGAGCGCCTCTACACCGACGGAAAGTTCTTCGCCGACCCCGACTACTGCGAAAGCTATGGCCGTGACCTGATCACCGGCGCTCCCACGGAACCGGTCGAATACCGGGCCATGAACCCCGACGGCAAGGCCATGCTCAAAGCCGCCGGGTACTTCCCGCCGCACGAGACTCCGGACGAGGACCGCCCGTTCTTCCTGATCAACGGCCGCACCATCCACCACTTCCACACCCGCACGAAAACCGGCCGTGCCCCGCAGCTGGACGCCGCGGCCCCGGAGGTGTGGCTCGAAGTGTCCGAATCGGACGCGGCGGTCGCGGGCCTCGCCGCAGGCGACGTCGCCGAGGTCTCGACGCCGCGGGGCCTCGTCCGCGCCCACGTGCGGGTCGGGGGGATCCGCGCGGGCGTGTTGTTCCTGCCGTTCCATTACGGTTATTGGGACGTCGACCACGCCGCCGGCAAGGACGGCGACCGTGCGGCCAACGAGCTGACCTTCACCGACTGGGATCCCGTTTCGAAACAGCCGCTGTTCAAGGTCGCGGCCGCGGCGCTGCGGAAGGTCAGCGACGAGCAGGCCGCGCCGACGATCACGCCTGCGCACACCAGCGTCCACGAAGAACACGTTGCGGGAGTGACGCGATGAAGCTGGGCCTGGCATTGCACGAACTGCACCGAGCCGAGAAGTCACTCGCGCGTGATCTGCGCAAGACCGCCGACCGCCACGAGGTGGAACACGAAGTGCACCACGTCGCCCGCGACCTCGCCGACTGGTCGGCCGACCACGTACGAGAACTCGCCCGCCACGGGCGCGGGTACGGCCTTCACCTCGACGAGGACGTCCCCGGCTCCGGGCTACTGGCACCGCTGCGGAGCACACTCGCCGGGCTGAGCGCTGGCCGCCCGGAACCGGGGCTGCTGCTCGCCGACCTGCGCCGGCTGCACCGCAAAGCCGCCGGTGTGTCGCTCGACTGGGAATCGCTCGCCCAGGGCGCGCAGGCCGCGAAAGATCCCGAGCTGCTCGAACTGGCGAGCCGCTGCCACCCGCAGACGCTGCGGCAGATGAAGTGGACCAACGCCATGCTGAAGATCATGTCCCCGCAAATCCTCACCAGCTGAACGGAACAACGATGACCGGATCCGGGAGGCCATCCCCCGGTCGCCCGCGGCAGCGGGACATGCCGACGGTCCTCAGCCTCGACGAGCTGTGCGCGTTGTTCATCTCCGACGGCGGCGACGATCTATACGTCCGCTGGTCGCACGGCCCCACCGTCGACCTCGACCCGGCGCGGGCGCAGCAGAGCCGGGACAGCCTGACCGGCGTGTCGCTGCCGGGCTTGTCGGCCAACTCGCTGCGCAAGGAGTCGTGGTGGGAGGACCGTCCCGTCCGGGTATGGCTCGCGCGGCGGCTCTACGACTACCAGCACCTGCGCGATCTACGTGGTCCCGGCGTGCGCCCGTGGGTGCTGCGCGGAACCGAACTCGCACGCGGTCCGGACAACGAGCCACTCGTGCGTTGCGACGAGCCATTCGCGTGGGTCGCGGACACCGTGCTCCGTGAAGGCCGTGCGCTCATTGACGCACAAGGATCTCGTGAGTGGGGGCCGATGGATCGGCGTCCCTGACCGAAGCTCGGAACCCGGGCGTCGCGCTGCGGTGGCGCAGGAGTTCGGCATGGGCGGGGACCGTCCCTACGCGTCCAGGCTGCGAATGTGGGGAGCGATGTTCGCGACCACAACGTCCGCGCACTCGTCCCGGCACCGGTGCGATCCGGTGTGCGGATGGGGCACCGCATCCGATGGCAGTTCCTGAAGCATCCGCAGGTTGCCGGAGCGAGTTCCCTTATCTCGGATGGCAATCAGCACGTCCTCCAGCGTCGTCGCCGCGCGAGCACACCGCCGACACCGCCGCCCGGCGAGCCACGCCGGCCTTCCGGCGCGCACTCACCGCCGGCCCGCGACAGCAATGCCTCCGGCCCGTTCAGCGCGACCAGCGTCAGCTGTGCCGGCGACACCCACGATCGGCCAGTTGTTCTTCGAGTTGATCTTGCTCGGCTCGTACGCGGCGATGCGGCCGGATTTACTTCCCGACGCCCGGTCCCGAGCAGGCGGTGCTGGCGCGCAGCAGAGCCGTTCCCCAGTTGCCGTTTGCCCGGTCGTACCTGCCGATGGCCGGACGAACGAGCGGGCGGCGTTGACGCCACCTCTCCGCGGTTTTCACTGGGAAGGGCCGACGGGTTCCCCTCGGGGCCTCACGACGATGCACTGGTCTCGATCGGCGGACGGTACGACGTGGAATGGTTGATCGGCCGTGCGGAACCGCGCGTGTTTAGCGGGCTTTCGACCGCCGGCTCGGTCGAGAAGTCGCGGTCAAGGTGTACGAGCGAAACGTCGTCGCGGTCGAGCAGCTGCGTCGGGTGCGCGAGAAGACCGTCCAGGCCAGTATCGACCACCCGCGCGTGGTGGCACTGCTGGACAGCGGTACCGACGACGGCCGGCCGTTCCTGGTGATGCAACTGGTCGACGGTGAGAATCTCGCCGAGCGCCTGCTCGCCGGGGCGCTGCCGGCCGAGCAGGTGATCGACCTGGCCGTCCAGCTCGTCGAGGCGCTGGCTTACTTCCACGCCGAAGACGTCGGGCACCGAGCTCTCAAACCCGCGAACATCCTGCTCGGGCCCGACGGTCCACTGATCGGCGACTTCGGCATCGCGCATGAGCTCGACGCGACCCGTATCACTGGCACCGGCGTGGTGACGGGTACGGCAGCGTACCTCGCGCCGGAGCAGATTCTCGATGAATCGGCTGGCCCTGTCGATATCTGCACTGGGCCTGATTCTGCTGGGAGTGTCTGACCGCGAAGCTGGAGTACCCCGGCCCGATCGCTGAGTCGGCGATGGCGCGGCTGCACGGCCCCGCGCCTTCCCTTCGGGCTGCCCGCGCAGCTCGCGCACATCCCGGAGCGGATGACCGCCCGCGGACCCGGGCGCCGGCCCACCGCAGAAGAGCCTTGCAGATGCTGCGCGACACGATGACCACCGTGGCCGCCGGCGGAATCCCGGCAACGCCGTTACCTCGGCGTCGACGGGTATCGGCGATGTCGGGGGGTGTCCCTATGACGCTGCTATGTGGCGTCAAGGGGTCGTAGGTGCGGTGTTGTGGTGTTGTTGGAGAGTGCGGAAGAGTTGGCGGGCGAT
>NZ_JBFBAF010000064.1:0-21477 GCF_040682095.1 Amycolatopsis sp. NPDC051372 | reverse complement strand
GCGCGCGTGAACGCGGCGGCGCGCGGTCTGCCGGTGCGGACCCGCCGGGGCGGCCTTCTCGCCGCGGCCGCGGGTGGACCGTACGACATCGTCGTCGCGAACCCACCCTACGTTCCCTGTCCGCCTGAGACGGAGCGACTCACACTCAGCTGTGACGCCGGCGAAGACGGTCGCGCGGTACTCGACCCACTGTGCGAAGGCGCCGTGGCACTGCTCGCTCCCGGTGGCGTGCTCCTGGTGGTGCACTCGACGATGTCCGATGTGGACCGTTCCCGGGAACAGCTGGCCGCGGGGGGACTGCGGACCGCGGTCGTGGCGCGGGCGCGGGTACCGTTCGGGCCGGTGCTGACCGGGCGGGCCCGGTTCCTGGGAGGACCGTGGATTCGTTGCGCCGGGGGTGCGGCACGAGGAGCTGGTGGTGCTGCGGGCCGAACGGTGACCGGGAGCATGCCGAAGGGTGCGGCGCCGGTCTTCGCTCCTCACGCACGGTTGACAGGGGATACGGTCAGCCCCCGCTTGGCCGCCACCCCCACGGCCGCGGCGACGCCTGAGGGGACAACGGGCCGCTTCGACGCCGCGGTCAAGGTAGCCAGCGCGGTGCGGAGAGCGCGGGACAGCCGGACGGTTCTGCTCACCGACGCAGTCCCCACAGTCTATTTCGGCGCGGAGCTCGCAGACCTCGTCGAGGCGATGTGGTCGTGGTTTTTCGACCGAAGAGATCGGCCACGTCGAGATGCTGGCCACGATGGTCGCCCGGTTGCTGGAAGGCGCGCCCGCCACGGCCACCGCGGAATCGGTGAAGGACCCGGTGATGGCCGCGGTGATCGGGCGATGGATCCGCAGCAGGCCATCGTCGCCGGGGGCGGGGCTGCCCGCCGACAGCAAGGGCACCTACGGGCCGCCGAGGCTGCTCAACGGCCGCTTTCCAGCCAGGGGACCAGGCGGTTGAGCGAGGTGAGCCGTCCGCGGTTGGGGACGGAGCGGATCGGGTGGCCCGCGACGCCCCAACTCGTCAAGAGCGTGTTCGCGGCGGCCCAGCCGGTGGCCGCGGCGCGCTCCATCAGCGCGACCGGGAGATCGATCCGGATGCCGTCGCCGGCCAGCACCAGACCCGGGGTGGCAGTGCTCACGGTGGGGCGGTCCGCGAAGCCGCGGACCTGGAAGAGGGGACAATCCTCCCTCCACAGCGTGATCTCGCCGACCGCCCGGGCGGCTGCGGTTTCCGGGTAGATCTCGCGGAGTCGTTCGTCCATCTGTTTGGCCAGGACCACCACATCGGTTGTGGTGGCGGCGTAGGCGTGCAGTTCCACGACGGAGCCACCGGTTTTCCGTGCCCAGCCGCGGGCTTCGCCCTCGTAGCGGTCAAGGACGCTGATGTTGTCCAAAGGCGGCACACTGCCGGTGCCCATGAACGCCGGCCGCGACCCGTCCACCGCGCGATCGAGCCAGAGCCTACGGACAAGAAAACCCGGAGCGGAGCGAAGTCCGGCGATACTGGCGCGCCAAGCGTCGGTGCCGAGGTCGGGCGACGCGTCGATCAGCGATTGCAGGCTGCCGACTTCGCACGCCAGCACGACGGCGTCGAACTCCACGGTGGAGCCTGCGGTGACGTGGAAAGCGCCGCGTGTCTTCTCGATGTTTTCGACGGCCGTTCCGATGCGGATCGTCACACCCCGTGCGGTCAGGTACTCGGCCAGGGGTGTCCAGAGTGCTTGGGAGAACGGCTCGGTCGGCACGTCGAAGATCAGGCCTTCGTTCGAGCCCAGGAAGTACAGGTGGAACATCACGGCCAGTTCCGCCGCGGACAGCGCGCGCGGATCGGCGAAGAAGCTGCGCGAGAACACTTCGAACGCCAGGTGCCTGGCCGCTTCCGGGAAATTGATGCCTTCGAGGAACGTCGCGGCGTCGAGGTTGTCGAGCCGCTCGTAGATGCCGGGCACGTGGACGGTCGCCAGGGGCAGTGCGGCGCGCCCGTCGAGAGCGAGCAGGTCGCGGAGCCGGAAAGTGGGGCTGCGCAGGGCGAACGCGAGTGCGTTCAACGGGGGAGTGGTGGGGAGGCCGCCGAAGGTGTCGGTGCGGCCGTGGGCGTCGAGCAGCGGATAGTCCGCGACGGGGGTGAGCCGTTCGAGTCGCGGGTCCGTGCGGGTCAGCAGCGCGCGCAGGTTGTAGTACTGCCGGAAGAAGGCGTGGAAACCGCGGCTCATCGTGACGCCGGTGCCGTCGGCCAGCCGGGCCGGCCAGGCCCCGACGCGGCCGCCGAGGTGGTCCTCGCGCTCGTAGAGGGTCACCTCGGCCCCGCGTTCGGCCAGGCCGGTCGCCGCGGTGAGTCCCGCGATTCCGGCACCTACGACGGCGACGTGAGGTCGGCGGTCGAGTTGTCCGGCGGAGTCGAGGCCGCCCGGCGCGGGATGGGTCACGAGCCGGCGGTCACGGCCGAGGGGCGCGGTCATGGTGTCTCCGGCGTGCGGGTTCCGACGACGGTATGCCCGATCCCGCTTAACCAGCCGGGCATCGTCTCGGCGCGGGTGCCGGCGAACCCGGCGTCGCCGAGGCGGAGGGTCAGGGCGCGGACGCCGTCGAAGGCGAGCACGCTGCGGTGGAGGTGGCGGTAGAGCGTCGCGTCGCCGGTGGTGACCTTGCCCAGCGGGATGATGATCGCGGCGCACACCACGTGCCACACGATCCGGGCCCGGCGGGAGTCGGCGACGGAGTACTCGTGCAGGGCGATCGGCGCGCCGGGGCGCAGCAGTCCGCGCAGCTTGCGGAGCTGGGTGTCCGGATCGGCGAGGTTGCGGATCAGGTAGGCCGCGAGGACCGCGTCGAACGGACCGGTGATCCCGGAGTGTTCGAGGTTTTCGATCGTGCTGTGCACGAAGCGCACGTTCGCGGGCCAATGCTTGCGCCGGGCTTGCGCCAGCATCGCCGCCGAGCCGTCGAACGCGGTGATTTCCGCGTCCGGCAGCACTTCCAGCAAGGCCGCAGTGGACGCGCCGGTGCCGCACCCGGCGTCGAGGACCCGCAAGCCCGCGCCGTCACCGGTCAGCCCGAGACGCCGGGCGGAGAGCCGGAGGTGGTCGTGGTAGCCGGGGCTGGCACCGACGAGCCGGTCGTAGGCCGCGGCCTCGGTGTCGAACGCCGCTGTCACCTGCACGCGGGGCAAGCCGTTTTCCTCAAATGGCCTCACTCGGTATTCTCCTTTCGCGCCGCCCGCTCCCACAGCAGCAGCACGGCGGTCACCAGTGCGTACCCGAAAAGGAAGTCCTCGATCGGGATGTTCCAGGGGAAGCGGAGTCCGGAGATGTGCTCGGGGGCGTAGCGCACGATCGCGTGGGAATCCTTGGTCAGCCACCCGTCGACCGGGATCTGGAAGCCGGTCACGACGGCGATGGTGATCCAGTAGCCCGGTTTGCGGAACAGGCCGGTCCGCAGAGCCAGCAGTTCGAGGGCGACGACCGCGAGTACGGCCGCGACCGCGGGCAGGGTGTAGCCCCAGGGGATCACCGCCGCACCCGCGGCCCGGTGAGGCGCCCCAACGCGGCCAGCGTGAGGCCCACCATCTCGTAGGTCAACACGCCGCAGATCGGGATGACGACGAAGAACAAGACCTCTTCGAGCGGGATGCCGAACGGGGTCCGGATCCCGGTGAGGCTCTCCGGTGCGTAGCCCCACACCCCGCCCGCGATGGCGACGGCGTCCCACACCAGGAACACGAGCGCCACGGGCAGCACGGCGCGGGCCAGCCGCCGCGGCCGCCGGTACACCCGGGCGCCCGCCAGTTCGAGTGGCAGCGTGATCAGGACGCAGGCACCGAGAACGGCCAGGTATTCCAGTTTGCCCATGATCAGGCCCCCCTCGGCGGAACCGGTGCCGGGTTCCGGAATTGCAGCCACTGGGCCCGGCCGAACGCGCCGGCCGCGACGGCCAGCCGGCGCGATCGCGGGACCACGGCTCGGTGGCCGAAGACGTTGTACCCGGCCCGCTCGATACGGCTGAGGATCTCCGCGTAGAGCCGGAAAGCGGTGGCCACGCAGGCCCGGGACACCGGGTGCAGCATGGCGATCCCGGGCCGCGCCTGTTCGTAGAGAGTCCGGGTGATGGCGATCTGGGCGGCGAGCGCGTCACGCACCCGCCGGTCCGCTGCGCCATGTTCGGCACACCAGCCCAGCCGGTCGCGATCCACCCCGAACGCGGCGAGTTCATCGGCTGGGAGGTAGACGCGGTCGCGGGCGAGGTCCTCGGCGACGTCGCGCAGGAAGTTCGTCAGCTGGAACGCCTTGCCCAGTGCCGCGGCGTGCGGGGCCGCCTCGTCGCGGCCGGTGACAGTGCCGAGTACGGGCAGCACCTGCAGCCCGATGACTTCCGCCGAGCCGTGCACGTAGTCGTCGAGTGCCGAGCGTCGTGGGTAGTCGGTCACGGTGAGGTCCATCCGCATCGACCGGAAGAAGGCGCGGAAGTGCCGGTCCGCGATGGCGTAGCGCGCGGAGGTGTCGATGACGGCGGCGACCAACGGATCCTCGCTGTGACCGTCGGCGAGGGCCGAGAAGAACCGCTGCTCGACCACGTCGAGTTCGGCGGCGATCGTGGCCGAGGTGGCGCCCGGGGCCGGCTCGTCGACGATGTCGTCGAGACGCCGTGCGAAGCCGTACAAGGCGTGCACGGCGGGGCGCTGGGGCGGGGACAGCAACCTGGTCGCGAGGAAGTAGGTACGGCCGTGGCGCGCGTTCAGCGCCCGGCACCGCTGGTAGGCCGATCGCAGGACCGGGTCGTCGATGCCGGCGGCGTCAAGTTCCTTGCGGGTCATCGTGGGCCCTCCGTTCCGAAGTAGGGGCCAGGCCCGGTGATCCGGTCGGCGGCCAGCCGCCCGGACAGCAGCACGGTCGGGACCCCGACGCCGGGTACCGTCCCGGCACCGGCCAGCACAACATTTTCCGCGCCACGGGGCAGGTTCCGCGGCCGGAACGGCCCGGTTTGGCCGAACGAGTGCGCGTAGCTGAACGGAGTGCCCGTCACCATGCCGCGGGCGGCCCAGTCCGCGGGGCTGATCACGTGCGAGACCTCCGCGTCGAGCCCGGGGAGCAGGCGTTTGCGGACTTCGTCGAGCAAGGCCGCCGCGGCGGGTTCGGCTTCACGGCTCCAGTCGATCGGGCCGCGTTCGAGATTCGGGGCCGGCGCGAGGATCGAGAACAAGTGACGGCCCGCCGGAGCGAGGTTCGGGTCGCTCGCGGTGGGCCGGGTGATGAGCAGGGACGGATCGCTCATCTGCCGTCCGTCGGTGATCAGTTCTCTGAAGGTCGAGGCCCAGGCGTGACCGAGGGAGAGGGTGTGGTGCCCGACCTCGGGCCAAGCACCGGCAGAGCCCACGTGCACGACGAGCGCGGACGGGGCGGGACGGAGCCGTCGCGGCCGCCGCGGGGTGCGGCCCAGCAGCCGGTAGCTCTCGGGCAGTTCGCCGGTGAGAACGACGGTGTCGCAAGGGATCCGGTCGCCGGAGCCGGTCAGCACCGCCGACACCCGGTTGCCGCGTCGTTCCAGGACATCAGCCCCATCGCCGTAGCGGAACTGCACACCGGCGGCCTCCGCGGCTGCGGCGAGCGCCCGCGGGAGCGCGGCGATCCCGCCTTCGGGGAAGTACACGCCGCCAACGGTGTCCATGTACGGGATCACGGCGTAGAGGGCCAGCGCCCGCATCGGTGATTCACCCGCGTAGAGCGCCTGGAAGGTGAACACGCGACGCAGCCGCTCGTCGCGGAGGAAGGTCGCGATTTTCGGGTCGAGCCGGCGGAACCCGCCGAGCGCGGCCAAGCGGGCCAGGTCACGGGACACGAGGCTCAGCGGCGAATCGATGTTCGACGCGACGAACCGGTCGAACTCGGCCCGGTAGAGCCGCGTGAGCCAGGTCCGCAACCGGCGGTACCCGGCGGCCTCGGCCGGACCGGCGAAGGCGCGTACTGCCTCGGTCATCGCTTCGGCGTCGGCATGGACCGGCAACCGGCTCCCGTCGGCGAAACAGGCGGTGTAGGCGGGATCCAGCCTCCGCAAGGGCAGATACTCGGTCATGTCGGCGCCGGCCGCGGCGAAGGTGCCCCGCACGATTCCGGGCATGGTCAGCACGGTGGGCCCGGTGTCGAGGTGGTAACCGTCGAGCTCCAACCGGCTCACGCGGCCGCCCGGGCCGGGACCGCGTTCGACGACGGTGACGCGCCGGCCGCGTCCGACCAGGTGCAAGGCCGCCGACAGCCCCGAAAGGCCGGCGCCGACGACGACGATCTCGTCCGTCCGGCCCGGTACTGTCCTCACTGGACACGTTCCGTGCAGCGAGCCGTGAGCACGGCGAGGGTTTCGGTCATCCGGGTCGGCAGGTCCGCACCGTCGATCGCGTCGAGGGCTTTCCGCACCTGCTTGTCGATCAGCTTCTCCAGCTGGTCCGGCGCGCCCGAGGCCATGATGGCTTCGCGGAGCGAGGCCACGGCTTCGTCGTCCATGGCTTCGCGGCCGAGGAGGCGCTGCAGTTTTCGCCGCAGGGGGGTGTCGGCCATCGTGATCGCGAGCGCGACGACACTCGAAGCTTTGCGGTCGCGCAGGTCCTGTCCCGCGGGCTTGCCGGTCACCGCCGGGTCGCCGAAGACGCCCAGGAAATCGTCTCGGAACTGGAAGGCTTCGCCGACCAGGGCACCGTAATCGCCAAGGGCTTGGGAGACCCGGGGGTCGCAGCCGGCCAGCGCGGCACCGAGCTCCAGCGGCCGGCGGACGGTGTAGTTGCCGGACTTGCGGCGGAGCACGTCCAGGATCGACTCCCAGCTCGGCAGGACCCGGGCGTCGTTCACCAGGTCGGCGAGCTGCCCGGTGGCCAGTTCCGAGCGCATGGCGTCGTAGTGCGGCCATCCACGCGCCAGCGTCGCGGCCGGGAGCCCGCTTTCGCGCAGCATCTGTTCGGACCAGACGAGGAACAGGTCGCCGGCCAGGATCGCCGCGGACTCGCCGAACCGGGCCGGCGAACCGCTCCAGCCCTGGTTCCGGTGCCAGCGGGCGAACTGGGTGTGCAGGGCCGGCCTGCCGCGGCGCAGGTCGGAAGCGTCCATGACGTCGTCCTGGGCCAGGGCGAAGCAGTGCAGCAGTTCGAGGCTGGCGACCGCGCGCACCGCGGCGTCGTCCTCCGGTGCGCCACAGCACCACCCGACGTAGGCGAACATCGGCCGCAGGAACTTGCCGCCGCGGACGAACTCCGGCAAGGCCGTGACGGCGAGCGCCCCTTCACCTCGCCCGCCGAACTGCTCGGCACAGCGTGCGCCGACGAATCCGTCGACGTGGGCGAAGAATTCCCCGCCGAGCGCGGTCAGCCAGTCGCCGCGACCGGTCGCCGCGGTGAGACCCTCTGTCATCGTCGCCATCCGGTTCCTTCCCGTTGCCCACTTCGTATCCGGCTCGTCCACTCAGGAGGCTCTGCCCGCGGGTTACCCCGCATCGGAGCGGGTAAGCCGGTCCGGTGACCTTCGAAGAGCAGCTCGACCGGCGGTGGCCGGCAGACTGGCCGATCCAGCCGTTCGGTGAACCCCGGTGGGCCCGGCAACGGCCGACGTACGGCGAATGCGACCCGGCCGTCATCGAGGCCGCCGTCAAACGGGCCGAGGCCCGGACGTCCGGGAACTGGTACGTGCTGGCAGCCAGCCGCGAGGTCCGGCGGGACAGACCCTTCGGCCGGAGCATCGGCGGGCAGGAGCTCATCGCTTGGCGCACGCGGTCCGGCGATCTGCGGGTCGGCCCCGGGGCGTGCCCGCACCTGGGTGCGCCCCTGGCTGAAGCGCGCCTCGACTGCGACGAACTGGTGTGCCGCTGGCACGGCCTGCGGGTCGGCGGCCGGGAGCGGGCGGGCTGGTCGCCTGTTCCGTCCTTCGACGACGGGGTGCTGGTCTGGGCGCGGCTGGACCGGCTCGGTGGCGAACCTCCGACCGCGGAACC
The DNA here is from genome assembly GCF_040682095.1 of Amycolatopsis sp. NPDC051372. Lineage (NCBI taxonomy): Bacteria > Bacillati > Actinomycetota > Actinomycetes > Pseudonocardiales > Pseudonocardiaceae > Amycolatopsis > Amycolatopsis sp. NPDC051372. The sequence goes on along the minus strand of NZ_JBFBAF010000064.1, from coordinate 13,521 downwards.
CGCTGTGCCGGAGCGTCCCGAGCGCGGCGGGAGCGTGGACGCCGTCGCGACCGTGTCCGGCGTATGCGAGCCGGCCGACGTCGTCGCGAACCGTCTCGATCCCTGGCACGGCGCCTGGTTCCACCCGTACTCGTTCGCGCGGCTCAAGGTGCTCGACGCACCCGGGTGCACGGGCGTCGCCGACGAAGACGACCGCTTCCTCGTCGAGGTGACCTTCCGGCTGGCGGGGCGGTGGGGAGTGCCGGTGGTCGCCGAATTCGTTTGCCCCGGCCCGCGCACGGTGGTGATGCGCATCGTGGAGGGGGAGGGGAGGGGCAGCGTGGTCGAAACCCACGCCACCCCCCTGGGCATCGGGGTCGACGGGCATCCCCGGACCGCCGTCATCGAAGCGGTCGTCGCGGCGTCCGAGCGGGCCGGTTTCGAGGTCGCGCGCAAGGCCGCCGGTGCGCTCCGACCGCTGATCCGCCGGACCGCGGCGCGACTCTGGCGGGATGACCTCGCCTACGCCGAGCGCCGCTACCAGCTGCGGGCCACCGCTCGTTGACGAGGCAAGCCGCGCGGCGACGGGTACCTCCGGATCGCGGCTGTTGTCACTTCGTACCGGGCGCGGCCGGGGCCCTGCTGTGAGGGCTCGCGCCCCGGCCACTGGGCCCGATGGTGTGACCGCACGGCCTTGCCCGGCGAGGCAGAGTTCCAGCGGGCTCCGCATCGCAGGAGCGTCCCCGATGGCCTGTGCGGGTTTGGTCATGGGCGCGGCTCTGGTCGGCGTTCGCGGGGTCGTTCCCGCATCGGAACCGGTTGGTGGTTCCGGGGCCGGCACCGGCCAGGGCGGCCGGGCGGCACCGCCGGAGTATCCGGTGGCCTGGTGGTTGCTCGGTGTGTCGACGTTGCCTGGGCTGACGATGCACACGAGGACGCTGGGGTCGCCCCCGGCTTCCTGCTGCACCCAGCGCAACACCGCCGGCCGGCGCCCGTTCGACGCCGTCCGGGATCCGTGGTGGCGCACAGGACGTGCAGGTACTGCCGGGCGGAGTCGACGAGGTAGGCGTTGAGCTCGGCCCCGATCAGCCTGCCCGCGGCCTCGACGAGGCGGTGTAGCCGCTGGGGAGGAGCCGGCTCCGTACCAGTCAGGTCGGCGTGCCGGGAGGCGAGGAGGATGCCGCGATGCTGTCCGCCGCCGTCGGTCCCGTTCACCGACGTGGCCGGACGGCCGCGTGCAGCATCGCCTCGGCGTTGTCCTGCAACGGCGTGTGGGCTCACGAGGCCTCGTCCGCCAGCAGGAGAAACGCCATCTCCTCGGACACGTGGTCGCGGCCCATCACGGCTCCTTTGGCCGGGTCGACGATGTCCCTGGCTCGCAGCGCCGACCGCAGTTCGGTGCGAATCGCCGAGGTCGATCACCGAGCTTTCCTGCCACGCCGTCAGGCACGGCCCGGCCGACTGCACCGTCTCGGCGGTGAGCAGCAGGCCGGAAAGCCTGGCGAACTCGCCGGCGAGTTCGTCGGCCAAGCGCAGCTCGGAGTTCATCGGGTCCTTCTTCCCGCAATGCGAGTTGCCGGGCGGCTACCCGGCCGGGGTCGCGTCCAACCGGCACGCTGGTACGAGAAGCGAAACCGGTGTGCTCGCGCCGGACGCGGCCGACCTCACCGGGCACATGAAGCAGCACACGTCCACCTGGGCATGGGGGCGCCCGCCCTGCTGGTGCCCGGCAGCCGATCTTCGCGTCGGCGGGGAGGAACCGCTACCTCCCCGCCGGCCACGTCAGGAAACTGCCGGGGCCGATTCGGGACTGCCCGAGAGCTCCTTGATGAACTCGTGACACTGCTTCGCGCGAGCCGAGTCTTCTTCCATCACCCGACGGAAGAAGTCGGCGATGTCCTGTCGCTCGGCGTTGTCGGCGTCGCGCACGTACTGGCCGTAATCGTGGCCGGCTTTCAACGAGTGGTACTGCACGGATATCAGGTCGTACGTGACGTCGTCGAAACCGGTCTCTCCAGTGGCCATGTGGCGGGCTCCTCTCGAACATTACCGCTGTGGATGGGAAACACGGGCCGGTGTGGCACCGGCCGTGCGCTCGTGGTTCCCGCAGCCCACACCGGTAAACGTGGTTTGACCGGCCGGCGGGCGGGTATGTCCGCGGCGGCGGAGATGGAGGTGGTTCCGGTGGGTGGACCGCGCAGGGAGCCGGAAGGACCGACGAAGTTGTCGCGCGGCTCGTGGTGGGGGGTGCTCAGGCGCACGGTGCGGCAGTTCGGGAAGGACAACGTCACTGACTGGGCCGCTGCACTGACGTACTACGGCGTGCTGTCCATCTTCCCGGGCCTGGTGGTGCTGATCTCGGTGCTCGGACTGCTCGGACCGGGTGCCACGCAGACCGTGATCGACAACGTCAACCAGATCGTCCCGGGACAGGGCCGGCAGATCCTCGTGGGGGCGATCCGTGAGCTTTCGGGTTCCAGGGGGTTCGCCGGGCCGCTCGCGGTGATCGGGTTGCTAGGCGCGGTGTGGTCGGCATCGGGCTACCTCGGTGCGTTCATGCGCGCGGGCAATGCGATTTACGGCATGCCGGAAGGCCGGCCACTGTGGAAGATCCTGCCGCTGCGCGTGGCGCTGACGGTCGGCGTCGTGGTGGTCCTGGTGGTCTGCGCGCTCGGAGTCGTGGCGACGGGAACCGTCGCGCAGCGGCTGGGTGAGCTGCTCGGAGTGGGCCGGACCGGAGTCCTGGTGTGGGAGATCGCGAAGTGGCCGGTGATCGCGGTGCTCGTCAGCCTGGTGTTCGCACTGCTCTACTGGGCCGGACCCAACGTGCGGCAGCCGAGCTTCCGGTGGCTCACGCCGGGCGGACTGGTTGCCGTCGTGCTGTGGGTGCTGGCCTCGGCGGGATTCGCGCTGTATGTGGCCAATTTCGGTTCGTACAACAAGACGTACGGGTCGCTCGCCGGTGTCATCGTGTTCCTGGTCTGGCTCTGGATCTCCAACATCGCCCTGCTGCTCGGTGCCGAGCTGGACGCCGAGCTGGCCCGCGGCCGCCGGCTCGAGGCCGGCGGCGGGCGTGGTGAAGACGAGCCGTTCCTGCCGCCGCGTGACACCAGGGCGATGGACGCCGACGGAGCCGACGCCGTGGCCGGCGAGGTCTCTCGGGAATGAGCGCCGCGTCGACTGAGAGCGGGGCGGGTCATCCCCGCCGGCGTTCCCGTTGGCGCTCCTCGGTTTGGACGGGCGCTGGCGTGGTATTCGCTGTGCCCGGGGCACTCCGGCAGACATCGGCCGGCGAATCGTCTACGCCCGTGGAGGAAACCATGAGCACACCCGAATCGACCGGGTCACCGCGGAAAGCATGGAAGAAGACGCTGACTTCGGCGAGGAACACACCGAACCGACCTTCCGGGACCAACCTCCGGAGCCGTCGGGCACCAGGACGGAAGACGAGGGCGGCGGCGATCACGGCGGAATGGAGCCGCGGTAAGGCCGAGCACCCGAACGAAAGCGTGGTGCCGCATCTGCGTATGTCGGGTCTGGGACGCGAACCAGTTACGGGAGTTGAAGCGGTGTGAAGTGCCGCGAAGGCGCCGAGGCGCGAGGTGGTGGCCTGGACTTGGTGCTGTCCCTGACCAAGGATCAGATGGCTGCACTGGGAACCGACGCGGTGGAGCTGGCAGAGGCGCTGGACACGGTCCTGGTGGGGCTGGCGGCGATGCGGAAGGGGCGTGACGCCGAGTCGACGGGAGACGAGGCCAGTCTCGAGGACCGCCCGGGCGATACCGGACTCGCGTGGGATGAGCGGTTGCTGCGGGACGTGTGCGGACTGCTGGCCCATCTCGAGGGTGTGCGTTCCGCCGGCATCCGGGCGCACGCCCGCGACGGCGGGTCGTACGGTCAGCTGGCGGCGGCCATGGGCGTGTCCCGGACCACCGCGCAGCGTCGTCGGGACGACCTCGGGGAGCCGGGGCCGGCCGAGTTGTGGGCGACCGGAAGCCGCAGCGGGGTGAGCCACGCCGGCTCGCGGGTGCCGGACACGATGCGCTCGTGGTCGACGCCGTGGCCGGGATACATCCCGGTGGACATCACCCCGTCGGAACTCGTGGGCGCTGGACTGGAACGCAGCGTGCGCGAAGGTTGGGCTGATCCCTTCGCGACGCCGAGCGATGTCCCGGACTGGGCCGGCCGGCAGGCTGCTGCCCTGGTGCCGTACCGGCTCGATGAGCGGCGCCGGCCGCTGAACCCCACCGGCCGGACCGGACGATCTGGGCGGCACCTCGGAAGATGGGGCGAGAACCAGGCCGTGGACCCGATCGTCGTGGCCGGCGCCGGCGGCGCGGAACCACGGGTGTTGCTCATCCTGCGCCAGGACTGCGCGGAATGGGCCATCCCCGGCGGCATGGTCGATCCGGGCGAGACCGCCGCGCGTGCGCTGGTCCGCGAGTTGCGCGAAGAAACCGATGTAGACCTGGCCGGTATGGATCCGAAGATTCTGACGCGGACCTACGTGGACGACTGGCGGAACACCGACCACGCCTGGGCGTCGAGCACCGTGGCGCTCTACCAGATCGAGGAACCAGTTACGGCCACCGCGGGTGACGACGCGGCCGCGGTCTCGTGGTGTCCGTTCGCCAGCCTGGAGGGACTCGCGGCAGCGATCGAAGGTGCTGGAGGGAAGCTGTACGAGGGGCACCGGCCGCTGCTGTCGGCAGCTTTGAAGCACCTCCGCCTGGCCTGATGCTCCCTCGCCGGCCACCGCGTCAGGAAGAGCGTCACCTCCGGTCGGGAAAGACCGTGGCGGCCTGTGTACCCATCAGCGTGAGCTCGCCGTCGACGACGAGCGATGCGCCGGCACGTACTCGGCGGTGCAGATGGCCAGGAAAGCGATCGCGGCGGCGACTTCGCGGGCGTGGCCCGGCCGGCCGAAAGGAATACCGAGACGGTCCTGCGCTCTGGAGCCGGCTTCTGTCTGACCGGTCATTCGAGATCTCGCCCGGCGCCGCGGAGTTCACAGCGATCGCGTGCTTCGCGAGCGCCGGCACCCGCGACAGCGTGTGTTGGCCATCGTGCTCTGCGCGGGGTACTTCTGGTCGCCATCGTGGTGGCGACCTGTTTTCGGTCAATCGCATGCCAGGAGTGAAGACGCGACCGACGGCCGGTCCCGCCGGTTGATGCGGCCGGTGAGCCGTCCACTTCCGGCTGTCCTCAGCGCAGGCGGGTCGAGCCGGTGGTGCGACGGCACACGGTCGCACCACCGGCACCCGGACTCACGTCTGATCCTGCACGTTCTCCTTCGCTTGGCGCGCGTGGTCCCCGACGTCGCCGGCAGCGGACTGTGCTTCGTCCGAGACGGTCGAGACGGCCTCACCGGCCCTGGATTTGATCGACTCGGCGGTCCGCTGCACGGGCTCGGCCAGATTGTCCTTCATCTCCCGCGCGGCCTGCTCGACGGCTGGCTGGGCGTGTTCGCGCGCAAGATCCGTGGCTTGGCCCACGACCTCACGCTCCCGCTCGGACGTCGGCACCAACGAGGCGACCAGCCAGCCCGCGCCAAAGGCGATCAGGCCCGCGGCGAGCGGGTTGCCCTCGGTTCCTCGGCGAACCGACTTCGGGGCCTCACCAAGGGTTTCCGCCGCCGAAGACGCGGTGGATCGCACCTGGTCGGCCGCGTCGGAAGCCAAAGAACTGGTGTGGGACGCGACCGTACCGAGGGCGTCCTTGGCCGAAGGGATCTCCTCGGCCGTGCCCATCACCTTGTCCTTGGCATTCGTCATCGCCGAGCGCACACGCCCGACGCGCCGCTGCACGATCCGGCTGGGAGTCACCTTCTCGGTCAACGCGTTCACATCGGCACTCAGCTCCCGCTGGGTGGTCTCGATGTCGTCGCGGATCTGGTCCGGCTGGGTCATGTTCGCTCACCTCTGACAGCACCGGGGACCTGCTGGAGCGTGTCCACGGTCCGTTCTGGTTTCGGGTTGATTCGGCGCATCTCTCCGCGTCCTGTCGCGTACAGCACTACTCCGACCACAGCCCACACTGCCGCGACGATCAGCGCGGCCCAGCCGTGGTCCATCACGTTGGCCAAGCCCCACCACAGGGCCAGTGACAGGAACAGCAACACCATGTACCCGGCGAATCCCGCGCCGCCGAGCATTCCGGCGCCCTTGCCCGCTTTGCGGGCTTCGGACTTCATCTCGACCTTCGCCAGTTCGACCTCCTGGCGGACCAATGTGGAGAAGTCCCGCGTCACTTGCGTCATCAGCTCACCGACCGACACTTCCGACACGTCGGCGGTCGCAGTTCGGTGTGGCGGGGAGCTCGAAGGCTGGGTCATCACGCCACCCCCGACGACCTGGACCCCGGAACCGCGGGGTCGGGCTGCGGCGCGGTGAAGCCGCCCGGAGCGGCCGGATACTCCATCGCCGCCGGCGGTGGCGCTGTCAGCGGCTCGACCGGGTCCGCGCCGTTCGTCACGGAACTGGATGAAGCGCTGCCCGCGGATCGATCGTCTCCGCCGCCGGTTTGCGGCGAATCCTGCTGCTGGGCGAGCATTCCGCGGGTCAGCCGGCCGGCCAGGGCACCCGCGGCCGCGGCACTCGCCAGGAACAACGCGGGTCGACGGCGCGCGAATCCGCGGATCTCGCTCACCAGGTCCCCGGGTTGCCGTTCCTCGAGCCACTGCGCTGTCGAATGCGCGCGCTCGGACAGTTGGCGCGTCAAGTCCGGCCCGACACCGGGTCCGTCTGCGCGCTCGGCCATCACGCCAAGCTGGTCGGCCAGCGTGTGCAAGCTCTGGGCCGCCTTCTGCTGGCCGTCCCTGGCCTGGGACATCATGAGATCGCGGCTTTCCCGAAGCAGGTCGCGAGCGTCCTCTTTGGTCTCTGCCGCAACGTGTTTGGCCGTCGCCGCAGCTTTCTGCGCAACGTCACCGCTCCGCTCGGCTGCGGTCGAGGTAACCTCCTTCGCCTGGTCCATCGCAACCTCCGTCGCGCCCGGTGAACCGCCTGCGTGCTTCGGCGGCGATTGGCCGCCTCGTTCCTCTGTCATGTCGTCTCCCGCATATCAGCGCGTTGCCGCGCCCCTTGAACGGGCGGCGCGAATGTGCGACCACCCGCATTGGGCGGTGGGCTACCCTCGCCGCCCAAAGACAAACTGCGCGTTTTTTCAGCCGAACGTTGCGAGAGCCTCCTGGAGGGCGCGCGACTGGCGGCCAACTCGTCCACTCCTCGGTTTGGGCGGGCGTCGGCGCGACCGGGTCACTGCGGAGCCGGAACCGATCACGGACGGGGCTCCGCGCGGTGACCAGCGGCGTGGCGCGTGCCGGTTGCGCCCGGTGGGCAGGCCTGCTCCGAAGCTTTGATCAGTGCGTCGTAGACGGCGAGGTCGAGATCGCCGCTCAGCCTGTCCGGCAGGTTGTTGCCGCGAGCCCGGCCGGCGACGGCGTACCTCAGTTCGCTCGAGTCATGCGCGCCTGTCGGCTTGCGCCGGTGTGACGCAGGCTGAGGGTCGTCCGGCTCACTCGTCGGTGCCACGCACGGCGACTCCTCGTTGTCCGCTGATCAGCGGTCGTGAGGGGGTGCACGCCGCGGCGTACCGGCATCCCGTTGCAGGGCCCACGCGCTGCGGAGGAATTCCTGGTGGCGCGACCGCTCCGTGCGGCTGTGGCTTGCCCGCCGGCGGTGTCGGACAGGAACGTCGCCCGCGCGAACACGTGCGCGATGGCGGGATCCGTGTGGCGGAAGGATTTTTTCAGCTCCTCACCCAGCTCGGGGCGCTCCTCGTTGCCCATGATCGCGGGGGCCATGGTGGCCGGCCAGCCGCAGGTTCTGGTCGCGGCAGAACCCGTGGGCGAGCAGGTCAGCCCGGCGCCCGGCGGCGTGTCGCCCGGCGTCGCCGAGCCCCCGGGCTCCAGCCCGGGAACCTCATCCGGCTCGGGTCCGGGTGCGGTCGTGCGGTCACCTTCTCCTCGTCGAGGTCCGGTTCACCGGCTACCGCGAGGAGCGGTGGATAACACCGGCGGTTCCGCCGTTTCGGCAGGACCGTGTGCAGGAACAGCAGGCGCATGCGGCCAGGAACCCTGCGAACGCAAGTCCGCCGCTGCCCGCGAGCACGTCGGTGAGCAGCGCCAGCGCCGCCGTGACTTCGGCGAAGACGAACAACGCGTGCCAGCTGATGCGCTCGGCCGCGGCGCGCACTACGAACGCCCGGGCGGTGAACGACCTCGGCAGCAGTTCGGCTTGCGAATTCCCGCAACGCGCGGCGGTCGTCCGCCTCCGGCTTCGGGTGTCTCCCTGGTCAGCGGACGGGCTTGAGCGGGTCGTGGCCGAGCGACATGAGCCGGTGGCGCCAGTGCGCCTCCCCGGCGACGGGTTCGAGGTCCTCGCGCCGTTCGGCGCGTACGCGATCGACCACCGTGCGCATCACGGTCTCGTCGTGTTCGTCCACATCGGACCTGCGCTTGCCGAGGATCGCCAGCACGTCGTGACCCTTGGGGGTACCGGCCTGGTCGGGCAGCGGTTCGTCTTCGGGGCCGGCGTCTCGGGTGCGCAGCCAATCGGAGAGCTCACGGGAGGTCATGTTCACCACGCGGTGGAACTCCGTCCACAAGTCCTCGTCCATGCGGGTCACCTCCGGTTCGGGTTCGTCGGTTCAGGACTCGCCGACGGGCGGCGGGGCGGGTTCGTCGTCGTCGGCCGAAAGCTCGGGTTCCCGCCAGTCCTCGGCGCGCGTCGGGCCGTTGCCTTTCAGCTCGCCTTGCAGTTCGGCCTTGAGCTCGTCGTCCGCGCGGGGCGAGTGCTGGGCGCTTTCCCGGGACATGGGCACCTCCTCGATCGGTTCGGCGGCGGTTACCCGGTGATCCGCTTCGGAAACGCGGCCGTCGCCAGCTCGGCGACGGCGCGCACCACCTCCGCCGGGTCGACGCGCTCCAGGCAGGGGTGGCCGGGCACCGGGCAGACGCGCGCGCGGCTGTCGCGGCACGGCGCGTGCTGGTCGCCGAGCAGCGCCGCGGGCACGCCGTAGGGCGCCCAGCGCGCGGCCGGCACCACGGGCGCGAACAGCGACACGACCGGGGTCCCGGCCGCGGCGGCCAGGTGTGCCGCCCCGGTGTTGGGTGCGACGACGACCTGCGCGTCCGTCAGCACCGAAGCCAGCGCGGCCAGCGAAGTCCGGCCGCCGAGGTCCACGGCGCAGTGCCCGGCCACGTGCTTCGTGAGCTCGCGCTCGTCCCGCGCCCCGGTGACGACGACGCGATGCCCTTGCGCTGTCAGGGCGCGCACCAGCCGACGGCTCCAGTCGGCCGACGGGCGGCGCGCCGGCACGGACGCGCCCGGGTGGACCACGACGTATGGTCCGCCGCCGGTCAGATGGGTGGCGGGCGGGAGCGGCCGGCGCAGCGCCAGGCCGCCGTGGTCGCCGGGCGGCAGCCGGAATCCCGCCGCTTCCGCGAGCGAAAGCATGCGCACGGCTTCCGGTGGGTCGCCGTCGACGCGGTGGCGCAGGTCGAGCAGGCTGCCCGGGTAGTCCTCGGAGATCGCGCCGACCCACGGCACACCGGCCTGGCGCAGCAGCAGCGCGAGGGGCAGCGGCGACTGGTGGAACGACGTCAGGATCAGTGCCCGGTCCACGGCGCGCTCGCGGACCTCGTCGACGAACGCGCCGGTGTCCTCGGCGGTCGTGGGCGGCGGTTCCGGGTCGATCCACGGCGCGCGCCAGGTGAGGTGCTCGTCGACACCGGGCAGCAGCTCGCCGGCGGGGCGTCCGTTCGGCCCAGTCAGGAGCGTGACGCGCGAAGCGCCGGCGGCCACGGCGCGCACGCAGGGCCCGGCGAGCAGGACGTCGCCCAGGTTGTCCTGCCGGGCCACGAGGACGTGGGTCATCCGGCGACCCCGGCCAGACGCAGCGCCTCGGTCAGATCCCGCGCGACGGCGGCGTGGCGGCGTGCGTGCTCTACTTCGACGTCGAGCGTGCGCTCAGTCGGCACCAGTACCGCGCGGGCCCCGGCGGCGAGAGCGGCGCGGACGTCAGCCCCGGTGTCGCCGATGACCACACACGCCGCCGGGTCCACGCCCAGCTCGGCCGCAGCCCGCAGCACGAGGTCGGGCGCGGGTTTGCGGCACGCGCAACCGTCACCGTCGTCGTGGACGCACACCTGCCAAGTGCCGAACGGACCCAGCAGCTCCTCCACGCGCGAGTTCACCGCCGAGAGCTGTTCAGGCGTGATCAGTCCTTTCGCGACACCCGACTGGTTGCTGACGACCCCAACGGGCACCCCGCGTTCGCGCAGCCCGCGAACCAGATCGACGGCGCCGGGCACCGGGCGCACGCCGGCGGGGTCGTCGAGGTAGGGGACGTCGGTGATCAGCGTGTCGTCGCGGTCGAACAGCACTGCCACGGGCGGGCGGCGGCGCCGGGCGGAGATCTCGCCGCGCAGCCGGTGGTAGCAGGCGACCGGCGGGATGAGGACGCTGGTCACGACCATGCGCGCCACCTCGCCTGGCGTCAGGGGGCCGGCCGCGACGCGTCGTGCGGCGAACTCAGCCGTGAACCCGGCCCACACGCCGCCGGCGAGCACGGCTTTTCCGCGCCGGCCGGCCAAGGCGAACCCGAGCGCGGCGAGACCGGCCACTGTGGACACCGCGTGCTCGCCGAGCCGGCCGCGGCCGGCGGCGGTGCGCTGGCGCCAGAGCGCGCCGTGCTTGGCCCGCATCAGGGCGTTGTCGGCGTTGCCGCGCTGCGCTTTCACACTGGCGAAGAAGCCGGAGTTGCGGGCGGGGTGGGTGGTGAGCCTTTCCCCGCGTTCGATGCTGTGCCCGTTGAGCGTGACGCGCAGCGCGAGGTCGGAGTCTTCCCGGAACGCGCGCGGGAACCGTTCGTCGAACCCGCCGGCCTCGACGAGGGCGCTGCGCCGGTAGGCCATGTCGGCGGTGATCCACTGGGCGTGCTCGAGCCCGGCGGTGCCGCGCTCGTCGTCGGTCGGGGACCGGTCGCTCGGCAGCGGCACGGTGATCCGCGCCTGGGAAGCGGCAGCGTCCGGAGGGAGCGCGGCGAGGTCGTCGGCCAGCCGTCGGGGCCAGTCGTCGGCGAGCACCACGTCGTCGTCGACGAAGGCGATCCACTCGCTTTTCGCGGTGCGCCAGCCGAGGTTGCGGGCGGCCGCCGGACCGCGGCCGCCCGAGCGCAGCACGCGGACGCCGGCCGGCACGGCGAGCCGCTCGCCGCCGGGCCGATCGTCGACGACGAGAATTTCGGCCGGACGCGGCCCGTGGCCGGTGAGCAGGGTATTGAGCAGCGGCCGCAGGGCGTCGCGGCCCATCGTCGGGATGACCACGGCGTAGTCGGGTAAGGCAGTCACCGCAGCGGGCTACCCGGTGAGCGTCGGGCGAAACGGGTGTCGAACCGCGGCACGCGGGTAACCCCGGAGCGAAGCGAAGGAGGTGCGGATGACCGCAGGGACGATCGAAATCCGGAACCCGGCCGACGGGACCGTGGTGGGCGCGGTGCCCGTCGCCAGCGAGGACGAGCTCGACGCCGCACTGGCGCTGGCCGGGCGGACCTGGCCGGGCTGGGCGCGCACGCCGGCGGCCGAGCGCGGGGAGCTGCTGCACGCCGCGGCGGCGCGAGTGCGCGCGCACGTCGACGAATTGGCCGAGCGGAACGAGGCCGAGACCGGCCGCCCGCGGGCCGAAGCGGCCGAAGGCGTGCTCGCCGGCGCGGGCACGCTGGACCAGTACGCGGAGCTGGGCCCGGTCCACCGCGGGCGCAGCCTGCTGGGTGACTTCGGGGCCACGGACCTGATGGTTCCCGAACCGCGCGGGGTCGTCGTGGTGTTGACGCCGTGGAACGATCCGGTCGCCGTCGCGTGCGGGCTCATCGGCGCGGCCCTGATCACCGGCAACACCGTGGTGCACAAGCCGAGCGAGCGGGCGCCACACACTGGGGCACTGCTCGGGGACGTGCTCTCCGGCGCGCTGCCGCCTGGTGTGTTCCAGACCCTGCAAGGTGACGGCAGCGTCGGGGCCCTGCTGGCGATGCGGGAGGACGTCGACGTGATCGCCCACGTCGGCAGCACCGCGGCCGGGCGGTCGATCGCCGCGAGCGCGGCCGCGACCGGTGCGAAGACGTTGCTGGAAAACGGCGGCAACGACCCCGTGGTGATCGACGAGGACGTCGACCCCGTGTGGGCCGCCGCGCAGGTAGCGCTCGGTGCATTTGCCAACTCCGGGCAGATTTGTGTGGCCGTGGAACGGATCTACGTGCACGAGGCCGTTGCCGAGCCGTTCCTCGCCGCGCTGGTGAAGGAAGCGCAAGCGCGCACCCTGGCTCCGCTGGTCGATCTGCGCCACCGCGACCACGTGCACTCGCACGTCGAAGACGCCCTCACGCGTGGCGCGCGGGCGCTGACCGGGGGAGTGGTGCCCGACGGCCCGGGCGCGCACTACCCCGCCACCGTGCTGACGGATTGTGAGTCGGACTTGCGCGTGATGACGGAGGAAACGTTCGGCCCGGTCGCCCCGGTGCGAGTTGTCCCGAGTTTCGAAGCGGGGCTCGCCGAAGCCGCGCGCGGCGACTACGGACTCGCGGCGACCGTGCTGACCGCGTCGATGTCACGCGCGCAGCACGCCTGGCGTGAACTGCCCGCGGGCACGGTGAAGGTCAACGCCGTGTTCGGCGGCGCCCCCGGCGGGGCCTCGCACCCGCGGCGGCGCAGCGGAAACGGCTACGGCTACGGGCCCGAGCTGCTCGACGAGATGACGCAGACCAAGCTGGTGCACGTCGCACCGCCCGGGCCCTGACCGGCGAAGCCGAGCGCAGCGACCAGCCCTCGTGGACGATCGCCGCGCTCGGTGCGGTCCGCGGCTGGGTCAGGCTGTGTCCGACCGCCGGCGGTGGCATTCGGTGCACACCATCGTCTGTCCGAGCAGCGCGCCGTCGCCGGACAAGAGCCGGGCGACGTGGAGCGTCGGCTGGCCGCACTTCTCACACGGAATCGGCTGACTGTCCTGACTGATGATCATCCGGTTAGACACGGGATCTCCTGAGAGTGGTGGTCCGGACCGCGTACCCCCGTGCCTGAACCACACGCCTCCGGGCAGAGCCGGTCAGCAGTTCCTTCGGCGTCGACGTCGAGCAGCGTGTCGCCGAGGACGACCAGCGGCTTCACGCGGCGACCCCGAGCGCCTTGTCCAGTTCCTCGCACAGGGCGTGCACCAGTGCGAGGTGCATCTCCTGCACGGTGGCCACCGACGGCGCCTCGACCGTGACGGCGTCGTCGCACAGCGCCGCGAGCGGGTTGGGCGCGGGCCCGGTCAGCGCCCAGGTGGTAACCCCCAGCTCGTGCGCGGCTTTCGCGGCGGCCACCACGTTCTGGCTGCTGCCGCTCGTGGACAGGCACACCAGCACGTCGCCTGGCCGCCCATGCGCGTGCACCTGGCGGGCGAAAACCTCATGGTCGCCGTAGTCGTTGACGATCGCGGTGGTCGCGGAGGTGTCTGCGTGCAGCGCGATCGCCGACAGCGGCCGGCGCTCGGCGCGGAAGCGGCC